>JAJFGP010000143.1 GCA_021776055.1 Kiloniellaceae bacterium | reverse complement strand
CCATCGTCATCGGTAACGGCGAAGGGTTTGTCGGCACCCATGACTTGCGCCGCCAGTGCCTCGATACGCGTTGTGGCGGCTATGCTGCCGGCAACCTCGCCGATGCCGCTGGCGGTTACCATGACCGAGCGCGCGGTGAGCACCTTTGCTCGCGGCACATCACGGGTGAATTCGGCGACGTAGTCGGTTGCCGGGCGAATCACCAACTCCTCGGGCGTGCCAATCTGAATGATGGCGCCGTCCTTCATGATGGCAATACGGTCGGCCAGACGGATGGCTTCGTCGAAATCGTGGGTGATGAAGATGATGGTCTTGCGCAATACGCTTTGCAAGCGCAGGAACTCGTCCTGCATCTCGCGCCGAATGAGGGGATCGAGAGCCGAGAACGGCTCGTCCAGGAACCAAATCTCCGGCTCCACCGCCAGCGACCGGGCAATACCCACACGCTGCTGCTGGCCACCGGAAAGCTCGCGCGGATAGTACGCCTCGCGGCCGGATAGACCGACCAGCTCGATAACCTCCAGAGCGCGCTTTTCACGTGCGGCGCGGGGCACCCCCTGCACTTCCAGGGGAAAAGCCACATTGCCGAGCACGGTAAGATGCGGCAGCAGGGCGAAGTGTTGAAACACCATGCCCATCTTGTGCCGGCGCAGCTCGATCATCTCCCGTTCCGAAGCGGCCAAAAGATTCTGGCCCTCGAACATAACCTTGCCGGCCGTCGGCTCGATCAGGCGCGACATGCACCGCACCAAGGTCGACTTGCCGGAGCCGGACAGGCCCATGATAACGAAAATTTCGCCGCGCTGGATTTCCAGATCCGCTTGGCGCACGGCGCAGATCATGCCGCCAGCCGCGAGATCCTCATAGCTGGGCGCACCACCGTGCCGAGCGAGAAAGCCCTCGGCGTCGGGCCCAAAGACCTTCCAGACGCTCTCACACGCTAATTTTACGTCACGCTCGGCGCGCGTGCGCTCCTCCGCGCTAGAGTCAATCACTAGAGCATGACCTTCCCAAATGGAACCGCCTGCGTTGCGCCCTGGGGCAGCGATCCGCCAGGCGCATCGCGCAGGGCGATGCGGGACATCGGCCAAGCGGTGCAACGCAGCGGGCGTCCGCCAGGGCACAACCCGAAGGGCCGGGGCCCTTTGCGGCGCGGCTGCGTCGCGGGCCTTGCCCGTAGTCCCGCTACGCGCTGCACCCCGCTCCTGACCGCGCCACAAATGGCCCCGGCGCAGACGGTTCCATTTGGGAAGGTCATGCTCTGGCGGCCCCCAGGAGGTGTCGTTGTCGTGTTGGATCATGGGGTACGGGCCGCCGCTTTGCAAAGCCTTGCAGGCGGCGGCCCGCTCCCGATTGGTTAGAGTTCGACCGAGATCACTTGGTCCACTTCGTCCAAGTTGCCTCGTTATCCTTCATCCACTGAGCGACGACGTCTTCCAGTTTTTTGCCGTCGAGATCGATCTCCGTGATCAGCTCGCCCATGGTCTGGTTGTCGATCTTGAAGTTACGAATGGCTGCATAGGCACCGGGCCACTTGGCCTCGCCGCCCTTCCAACCGACCTTCTTGATCCAACCGAACGGCTTACCGCAATCGTAGGCCATGTCCTTGTTGGAGCCCCAGGCCGGATCGCCATAGCATTCTGCCGTATAGGTCGGGAATTCGACCCACTCGCCCTCGTACTTAATGGGCGCCCAGTGCGGCGCATAGACCCACGCCAGGACCGGTGCCTTGCGCTGATAGGCGGACTCGATCTCGGCGAACAGTGCCGCATCGGTGCCCGCGTGAACGACCTCGAAGTTCATGCCGAGGGCCTCGACGCGCTCGTCGTCGAAGCCGGCCCAGGTCACCGGCGCGCCCAGATAGCGGCCCTTTGGTGCCGTTTCCGGAGTCGCGAAGGCCTCGGAGCACTTGGCCAGCGCTTTCCAATCCGGCAGGCCCGGGCATCTTTCCTTCATATAGAGCGGGTACCACCACTCCTCTTTCGCATCCATGCCGGTCTCACCGAGATCCAGGGTCTTGCCTGTCGCCAGGGAGGCCTCCATGGCCTCCTTGCCGGTGGTCTCCCACATCTCCATGGCCACATGCAGATCGCCGGACTCCAGCCCCGCGAACTGAGCGATGTAGTCGGCCTGAACGTACTCGATATTGTAGCCCATGGACTTCAACACCTCGCCCATGATGGTCGTGGTGACGTACTGACCGGTCCAATCATGGATGGTCAGCTTGATCGGATCCTTCGATTCCGGTGCCGCCGCGGCCGGCCCGGCCATGCCCGTTGCCAGTGCCAAAGCCCCGGCAAAAGCCCACGACGTGAGCCTGGCCTTACCCAAAATATGTGGTGTCATCTTGATAGCCTCCCATTTGGTTTCCCTGGACCCTGGACGATTTGTGCGTGCCTGGTCCGCGCCCAATTGCCGTCACCGGCCAGTCCCATCGACCCGGCCGCCACGGATGATTACGTCGTCATACAAATCTGCGGCCTGAGTGAGTGGCCTGTCAAGGTAAAGCCACATAAATACACAAAAAACCACATTGCCGGGCCACCCCAGCGAAGCCTAGAATGGGTGGTCGGACATGGCGTTGGCGCCAGGCGTTTGCGGCCAGTTGTATAGGAAGGACATGCACTTGCACCGATCAGCCCGGCAAGCGGTGATCATGAAGACCTTGGGCTTGAACGGCAGTTGCGTCGTATCGGACCTGGCGGCAGAGCTTGCGGTTTCGGATGAAACCATCAGGCGCGACATCAAAGCCATGGCCGTCAAGGGCTTGGTCGAGCGGGTGCACGGCGGCGCCGTGCTGCCGGACCTGTTTCGCGAAGCCGATTTCCAAAAGCGCCTAAGCCATAACGCCACCGCGAAAAAGGCGATTGCCCGCACCGTGGCAGCGCAGGTCCGCAACGGCGAGTCCGTCATGCTGGATACCGGAAGCACGACGGCCTATGTAGCGCGCGCGTTGACCGATCATTCGGACCTGCTGGTGGTCACCAATTGCGCCGACATTGCCCGCACGCTGGCGAGCCGTAACCGCAACCAGGTGTATCTTGCAGGTGGCCAGTTTCGCGCCGACGACGGGGCGATCCTGGGCGCCTCGGCTATACGTTTCATCAGCCAGTTCCAGGTGCGCACCGCCATTCTCTCCATGGCGGCGATTCATCCGGACGTGGGCCTGATGGATTTTCATCTGCGCGAGGCCGAATTTTCGCAGGCGGTCATGGCACAAGCCAAACGGGTGATCGTCGCCGCGGATGCGTCCAAGTTCGCCGTTCAAGCGCCGGTCAAGGTATGTGGGTTCTCGGCTATCGACACGCTAGTGACCGATAAGCCGCCGCCGGTTCCGGCACCAGCGCATCTGACGGAGGCAGGCGTTAGGGTGTTGTTCGCGTCTTAGGCTTCAGGTGCGTTCCGACGGCATCAAGGACCTTAGGCACTAGCCTTTTTCTCGGTTACTTGATCCTTGAAGGCGGACAATCCCACCGGAATGTAGGCATCGCCATCACGGCGGCGCTTGATTGGATCGTTACGCCCGTATTCTCGGCCGTTGGCGAAGTTCCGGTCCTTCGACAGCTCGTCGAACGCGGTGACCATCTCGGCGACTTCCATACTGGTCAGAATGCCGGTCTCGCGCAGCACACCTCGCAAATAGTCATTGAAGTTCTTATCCATCGTGCCGGTAGCTTCCGTCCAGTGCTCGACGACACCGGTGACATAGCCGATGAGGTGCAGCTTCTCCGCGACGGTCTTGCCAAACTGTTCGCCGGCACACACCCGCGCTTCGGCAACAAAGGCCGAGATGGCGCGTACGTCCTCGTTGTTTTCACTACTGAGCACCTCCGGCTCCTTGGTAGCCGGCTTCGCCACTTCCAGCTCGTGCGTAACGTCCTCAAGCTTTTGCTTACGCCGTTCGGCAATCTGCCCCTTCCCGCCCAGGCGGCTCCACTGCTTGATCCGCTCGACCAAGGTCTGCAGGCTATCGGACTTGATCAAATAGTCGTCAGCGCCCGCCGCCATGCAATCGCGCAGGACATCCAACCGGTCGAGGGTGCTCAGGAAGAGGATCGGCACATCGTCACCGACGATGCCGCGCGCGCGCTTGCAGGCATCGATGCCGTTCATGCGCGGCATCATGATGTCGAACAGGACCACCTTCGGCGTGACCTTACTTAGAAGACCAAGCGCCTCGGCACCGTCCCCGGCGCTAAAAACATGATATCCCGACGCAGTAAGGGTATCCGTATAGAGCTTTCGCAACCTGGGGTCGTCTTCCGCCAGGACTATGATACCGGCTGACGCCACGCTTTCCTCCCGTTGGGGCTGCACACGAACAGCAGACCATTCATTACCAAAGACAGTCTTAAGGATTCGTTAGCTATGCAAGACAATCTACGGTTGAAATACCCCGGCATTTTCCCTCCGCGCAACTAACTCCCAGGACCAGGCGGGGATGGGAGAGTGTTTACCCACGTACCACGAACCGGGAAAGGGATTAACACAGCGGGAGACATGCCATGAAGGGTTTTCTCATTGCCACGGCGTTTGGTCTGGGTTTGCTGGGCGCCTCTATATCCACGGCGGGAACCGCTTTGGCCTCGGGGGAAGATGACCATCGGACTTATGGCGGGTACAAGGTATACAAGCACCTTGGCGCCCTGCTCTATGGATCGCCATCCCGCCACGGCTACCGTCAGGATCGTCGCCGCGGCTACAGTCAGGATCGCCGCCACGGCTACAGTCAGGATCGCCGCCACGACTACCGCCCGGCAAAGCGGCACCACCACCGCAAGCGCTACACGTCTTATCCGAAGCGGCGGGCATACGGCCAGAGGCACAAGAGCTACCAGACGGCTCGGCCCTGCCACGCCACCAGCAAAGCCGGTTTCGACGACTACGGACGGCGTGTCCGAATTGGCGGAACCATGTGCTACAACGCCTACGGCACACCCTATATCGTCAGAGGCAGCCGCCACATTATTCACAACTACTAGCCATGACGATGCGCCCGCGGGGGCGGTCAACGAACCGCCCTCGCGGCCCTAGAGCATAGCCCGTTGACCAGCACCCGTACGGGCTACCGGCGGTAACACCGCTATCTCAGCGTCTTCGTCCACGCGTTCGTATCGACGGCGATCCAGCAACGTCGGACAGGCTATGGTCCGTTGCTCCATATCGTCGGCAACACTGCTCATAACCGCGTGCGGCAGCCCAAGCGGGTCCAGATAGACCCGCTCCACCTGCCACTGACTCCAAATCGAGGTGCAGTCGCGATAGCGCTCACCAATGTTGACTTGCTTATTCATATGCCAGGTCCTCCAAATAACATGCTGTATTATCTCCTCGTATTCGAGGATTTGCAAATTAATTATTCAATAAAACTTTATACATCTACGTTGTTACTGTGTAACACTGGTAATTCAGAAGATTTTCTAGGGTTATTTGCCCTATTTATCAAAATCCGGCAATTTTACCCTACCCAAACTAGGCTGACACGCCCTAACCCTCCGGCGCACGATGCGAACCAGTGCCCGAGTTGCCGGGTTTTTGAGGAGTTGCCGGAGAAAAATTTGGCCGGCAAACGCGCGATTGCCATTTTTCTATTTAAAAACAGATGTTTGCGGATTTTTCTATGGTTAACTCTTTGTTAACCATACGGGACGAGAATGCTTCTCATCCTCCCTGAACTCGGCCCCGCTCCCATCGCCTCCCTTACAGCGGGGCCGTTTTCTTTTTACGGCCCCCCCCAGGCCCCCAGGGAGCCCCCAGGGAGCCACGGGTGGGGGAGTTCAGCCGCCGGCGACCTTATCCTTCAGCACACGTGTTAAAGCGCTGACGCTGCCGCCGTTGTTCTTGAGAACCGAGTTGTATTCGGAGCGTAGGGTCACCGCGATACTCACGCCCTCGGCAACGATGTCCACGATCTTGTACCCGCCATCACTTTGCAAAACGCGCCAGTCCACCTTCACCGGCTCGCCCCGAGGCCGATCCACTTCACTACTGACACTGAATATGTTGGAGCCGACCGCGAACGGCCGGACAAGGCCGACATCAAGTCGCTCGCCCGAGTATTCGCCGAATACCGGTAGAAACCGCTGCACCATCATGTCTTTGAAGGCGGCCAGGAAATCTTGCTGTTCGACGGAGCTGGCTTTGCGCCAATAGCGGCCAATTACGAACCTGCCAATGGCCGGAATGTCGAAACCTTCGTCAATAAACTCGCGAAAGCGCCGTTCTTTCTCCGCATCCGTGATCCCCGGCTCGGTCAGTTGCACGATGGCCCGATCGCTAAGCTCCGTCAGGAACGCGCCGGCATCCGCGGCACTGCGCGCACTGCCGGCAGAGATGGGGCTCACCAGGGCAAATACCAGCAGGCAGCCCCGCACTCCTCGTGCGACCATCGGCATCAATCGAAACATTCGGAAAATCTCCTGGATCGGCTCTCTGGCATATCTCGGCGGCACCCCCCGCGCCGCGAGACCGTCACCCTGCATCGACTGGCGCTGGCAGTCAATCGGTCCCCAGCCTACCTTTGGCCTGCCACAGGCAAGTACCAGAGTACGGGGGCCCCGGAGGACGGGGGGCATGCCTTGGAAAGGTTGGAACGCCTGTTGGTGACCCCAGCGGGACTCGAACCCGCGTTGCCGCCGTGAAAGGGCGGAGTCCTAGGCCGCTAGACGATGGGGTCGTCGGGGCCACGCGGGTGTAGCCGTTCCCCTCCGGCAATTCAAGACCCTGCCATCGGTGTAGGTCGTTATTGACCCCGTTATTGACCCCGTTATTGACTGCGCCTTATGGCAACTCGGCGCTCAACGGACCCGGTGCCGGGGCCCAGGCCACCGGCACGCCGGCGATCTCCTTTATCAGCTTGGCGAGAATGGCCAGGCCATAGGATTCGTAGTCGTTGGCGGTCATGACAAAGGCCCCTGTCCCGCCAATCACATTGGCATAGTAGTAGCTGTCGACGGTCGGGTCTTCGTTCAGGATCGCCAGGCCGTTGATGGTCACGCCCTGGGCAACAGCCTCATCCCGGGCATCCGCGGGTCGCGCGCCTTGGTTGGTCCGCCCGTCGCCCGAGAGGTCGATCACCTTGCGCCGAGCCCGAAAGCCGTTGTTGTCGAATTGACGCAGCGCATATTTCAGCGCCCCGCCGATCGCGGTGCCTCCGCCGATCAGGTAGCGCGGCGCCGCCTCGATCTCATCGGCTAACGCCTGCGCCGCGGCCTCGTCGCGCACCGCCATCCAGTCGACGGCCTTGACCTGCTTGCGGCCGTCCGACCACTGAATGAGCGAGACGGCAATGCCCAGATCGCCGGATGCACGGATGGCCTGGACAACGGCCGGGTCGCGAAATGCCTGGGCCAGGCCGCGCATCTGCAAATCGAATTCCTCGGTGGATACGCTGGACGATGCGTCGACCGCCAAAACAAGCGCCATGTCGACCTGCTGCTCCTGACCGCGGACTTCCGCCGGCACAAGCACGGCGAGCCCGAACCCGAGAGCTACCGCGCGGCCCGAGTGACCGCGCACGGCGCCGAGACGCCATGCCGAACGCAACTTGCGCATCCAAGCCATCCGGCCAAGTCTAACCCGTGATGGCCGCCGCGTCCTCGATTATCAATTGCACGCCGTCGCGGCCCTTCCATCGGTCCGGACGCAACTTGCCCACAAGGTGTACCGGCCGGCCACCGGATTGCAGCAGTAGCTTGCCCAAGTCGCTGTCCAAGGCGCGGAATGCGATCCCCTTGAGACGACCGCCACTGCTGCCAGCCAGGGTGCAGCGAACATGATTCTCGCCGACCACATCGGCATGCACGATACGCACCGCCGGCACGGCAAAGCGCGGCTGCGCGTTGCCGGTGCCGAACGGGCCGCAGCGATCGAGTTGACGGACCAGATCGGGGGTTGCCGCATCGGGTTGCAGCGCCCCGTCCAGGCCTAGTGCCGGCCGATAGTCGGCGGCATCCAGGGCCGCGCTCAGACGCGCGTCCAGAAAAACCCGCAGATCGGCAAGTCGCTCGGGACGGACGGTCAGGCCCGCCGCCATGGGATGGCCACCGCCGTTGACCAGCAGGCCCTCCTGTTGGGCGGCGATTACCGCGGCACCGAGGTCGACACCGGGGACCGACCGGCCGGAGCCGCGGCCCTCGCCGGTGCCCGTGTCGATGGCGATGACCATCGCCGGGACCGCATATCGCTCGCGCAGGCGGCTGGCGATGATCCCGACCACGCCGGGGTGCCAGCCTTCCGCCGCCACGAAGACCGGCCGGCCGGGTACGGCGCCGGCGTCCTCCACGCGGCGGATCGCTTCCTCAAGAACCTGAGCCTCGATGAGTCGCCTCTCGGAGTTGTACTCATCCAGGCGGCGCGCCATGTCCGCCGCCTCGCCCGCGTCGTCGGTGGCCAGCAGCCGCGCTCCCAGCGGCGCCTCACCCACGCGGCCACCGGCGTTCACCCGTGGCCCCAGAATGTATCCGGCATGATAGGCGTCGGGGCGCTCGTCCAAGCGCGCTACATCGGCCAAAGCCACCAGGCCGGCATTGCCGCGCGCCGCCATGATCTTGAGGCCCTGCGATACCAGGGCCCGGTTCAGGCCAGTGAGCGGCACCACGTCGCAGACGGTGCCGAGGGCGACCAGGTCGAGCCACTGCCGAACGTCCGGCTCCACCCGGCCGTCGCGGCCGTACCAGCCCGCCTCGCGCAAGGCCCGGTTCAATGCCACGGCAAGCAGGAAAGTCACCCCGACCGCAGCCAGGCGGCGCAAGCCATGGCGGTCGTCCTTCGGGTCGACCTCATCCAACCGGTTCGGATTGACGATGGCCACAGCCTTAGGCAGCGTCGGTTGCGCCGTATGATGGTCGAGAACAACCACATCGAGCCCTGCCTCCGCCGCCGCGGCAAGGGGAGCGAAGGAGGCGATCCCGCAATCGACGGTGACGACCACGGCGGCGCCCTGCCGATGTAATTCTAGAAGAGCACGCTGGTTCGGGCCGTAGCCCTCGGCGATACGGTCGGGAATATAGACCTTCGGCTCCACCCCAACGGCACGCAAGAAACGTTGCAACAGAGCCGACGACGTCGCCCCATCCACATCGTAGTCACCGAAGATAGCAATCGCCTCACCGCCGCGCACCGCACGCAACAGACGCGCGACAGCCGCATCCATGTCCTTCAGGCAAAGCGGATCGGGCAGCGCCTCGCGCAGGGTCGGCTCGAGGTAGGCGGCCGCATCGTCCAGGCCGACGCCGCGCGCCGCCATGACCCGCCCGACGACTTCCGGTATGTCCAGGCGCTGCGCTAGCGCCAACCCCAGTCGCGGGTCGGCCAAGCGCTCTTCCCAGCGCCGCCCGGCGGCCGACCGCTCAACATCAAGAAAGCAAGCGCGCGGCGACGAGCGGGCGGGTGTCGAGGGCATAGGGTATCAAATACTAAACGCCGAGGGGGTCATACCAGGTCTTGCGTCGGAAATTGTGCTCCGCATCGATGACCCGCACGGTTCCCGATTTCGAACGCATGACCATGGATTGGGTGGTCGCACCGTCCTTGAAGCGGCGCACGCCCTTGAGCATGCTGCCATCGGTCACACCGGTCGCGGCGAACATCACGTCCCCGGAGGCGAGCTCGTGCAGTGTGTATTTCCGGTCGAAATCGGTAATGCCCATACGCTGGGCCCGGCCACGCTCGTCGTCTGTGCGAAAAACCAGCCTCCCCTGGAACTGGCCGCCGATACAGCGTAACGCCGCGGCAGCAAGGACGCCCTCCGGCGCCCCGCCGACTCCCATGTACATGTTGACACCACTGTCCGCCCGGCTGGTGGCAATAACACCGGACACGTCACCGTCGCCGATCAGCATGATCCGGGCGCCAGCCTCGCGCACCTTGGCGATTACGTCGTTGTGGCGCGGCCGGTCGAGGATGCAGACCACCAGGTCGGAAACATCCATCTTCTTTGCCTTCGCCAGATTTTTCAGGTTTTCGCCTGGCTCGGCATCCAGATCCACCACGTCGTTCGGCAAATCACCGCCGACGGCGATCTTTGCCATGTAAGTGTCCGGAGCGTTCAGGAAGCCGCCTTCCTCCGCCATGGCGATAACCGCCAGGGCGTTATAGCCGCCCTTGGCGGTAATGGTGGTCCCCTCCAGCGGATCTAGCGCGATATCGATCGCCGGCCCGCCGGAACCGACTTTTTCGCCGATGTAGAGCATGGGCGCTTCGTCCCGCTCCCCCTCGCCGATCATCACCGTGCCGGAGATTGACAGGCCATTAAGAGACTCGCGCATGGCCGTGACCGCCGCCTGGTCGGCAGCCCGCTCGTCACCTCGCCCCATTAGGCGCGAAGCGGCCAGCGCCGCCGCTTCCGTCACGCGAACCGTCTCAAGCGCAAGGTTGCGGTCCATGGCACCGTTATCGGTCATTGTTGCCTCCCCTGTTTTATTAATCCCGCCGCCCATCCTTGCCGCAGGCGCGGTCGAGTCACAAGTGTCTCGTCTGCGTATCTGCCCCAAAGTTTAGAGGGGCTCGATGCGAATTCGCCGAGGCGGTTCCAGGACCGAATCCAGACTCTCAATCCGCCGCAGGGCGCTATCCATGGCTAGGCCGCGGGTTTCGTGGGTGGTGATGACCACCGCGACCGCCTCACCCGGTGCGCGACCGCGTTGGAGCAGCGCCTCGACCGAAATTTCCGCGTCACGTAGCGCGCCGGCAATATCGGCGATAACACCCGGCCGGTCGACGACCATTAGGCGCACGTAATGGCAACCCACATGGTCCTCGATGGGCAACGACGGCAGCGGTGCTAAATCCGTGGCCGGTACGGCAAATGTGGGCAGGCTAGTGCCGCGCGCAATGTCGATCAGATCGGCAACCACCGCCGAAGCAGTTGGGCGGGCGCCGGCGCCCTGCCCCTCTGACACAATGGTGCCAACAAAATCGCCCTCCGCGACGACGGCATTGAAGACGCCTTCCACATTGGCAATGGGTCTACTGGCAGGAACCATGCAGGGATAGACACGTTGCTCGACGCCGCCGTTGCTGCGCGAGGCGATGCCCAACAACTTGATGCGATAGCCAAGCTCGTTCGCGTAGGCGATGTCGAGGGCGGACACATCGCGAATGCCCTCCACATGCACGCCGGCCAGGTTGACCTCGCAGCCGAATGCCAGGGCCGTCAGGATCGCCAGCTTGTGGGCAGTGTCGACGCCATCCACGTCGAAGGCCGGATCGGCCTCGGCATAGCCCAACTCCTGCGCCTCGGCCAGGACGTCGGCGAATTCGCGCCCGCTATCGCGCATGGTGCTGAGGATGTAATTGCAGGTGCCGTTGAGGATGCCGTAGATGCGTGACACGCTGTTGGCGGCCAGGCCCTCGCGCAGGCTCTTGATGACCGGCACGCCGCCGGCCACCGCCGCCTCATAGCCCAGGGTCACACCCGCGGCCTCGGCGCTGCGGGCCAGCGCCACGCCATGGGTGGCCAACAGGGCCTTGTTGGCGGTTATCACCGAATGGCCAGCGGCAATCGCCCGCTCGATCACCTGCTTGGCGATACCGTCCGAGCCGCCAATCAATTCAATTACCACGTCGATGTCCGCCTCGCCGGCCATGGCCACCGGATCGTCGAACCAACGTATGGCGGATACGTCGACCGACCGCTTCTTCTGCCGGTCGCGCGCGGAAACGGCGGCAACCTGGATCATCCGGCCGCAACGGGCGGCAATCAGGTCGGCATGTTCCTGGAGGAGCTGTAGCGTGCCCGACCCGACCGTGCCCAGGCCAGCCACGGCAATGCGCAGAGCGGCGCTCATGAGGCCAGCTTGCGCCCCCGACTGGTACGCCCACTCTCGGCGCGCCCACTTCCGGAATTCCGCAACATCGCCTTTATGTTACGGACGGCCTGGCGAATACGATGCTCGTTCTCTACCAGGCCAAGGCGGACGAAGCCCTCGCCGTGCTCGCCAAAGCCGATGCCCGGCGCCACCGCGACCTTGGCCTTATCGAGCAGCAGCTTGGAAAACTCCAGAGACCCCTGATCCACATACTCGGGCGGCAAAGGGGCCCAGACGAACATGGTAGCGGCTGGGCTCGGCACCGGCCAACCGGCGGCGGCCAAGCCATTCACAAGCACATCGCGCCGGGCCTTGTAGCGCGCCCGCATCTCGTCCACGCATTCTTGCGGCCCGTTCAGGGCGGCGGTGGCGGCGACTTGCATGGGCGTAAAAATCCCATAGTCCACGTAGCTCTTCACCCGCGCCAAGGCGGCAATCAGTTTTTTGTTGCCGGCACAAAAGCCGACCCGCCAGCCGGGCATGGAATAGGTCTTGCTCATGGAGGTGAATTCGACGGCAATATCGCGCGCGCCCGGCACCTGCAGGATCGACGGTGGCGGCGTGTCGCCGAAATAAACCTCGGCGTAGGCCAAATCCGAGATGATGTAAATTTCGTGCCGGCGGCAAAACTCCACGACCTCACCGTAGAAATCGAGGTCTACGACCTGTGCCGTGGGATTGGCCGGATAGTTGAGGACCAAGGCCAGTGGCTTGGGCACGGAATGGCGGACAGCACGCTCCAACTGGGCCATGAAATCCAGCTCGGGCCCTACGGCCAAGCTCCGGATCGAGGCACCGGCGATGATGAAGCCGAACGCATGGATCGGGTAGCTCGGGCTGGGCACCAGGATGATATCGCCGGGACTGGTGATCGCCTGGGCCAGGTTGGCCAGACCTTCCTTCGAGCCGATGGTGACGATCGTCTCGCTCTCGGGGTCGATCTCCACCCCGAAGCGGCGGGCGTAGTAGGCCGCGTGTGCCTTGCGCAGGCCGGGAATACCGCGCGATGTCGAATAGCGGTGAATGCGCGGGTCCATCAGGGCTTCGGCAAGCTTTTCGACCACGTGCGATGGCGGCGGCTGGTCCGGGTTGCCCATGCCGAAGTCGATAATGTCCTCGCCCGCCGCCCGTGCCTTCGCCTTAAGCGCATTTACCTCGGCAAACACATAGGGCGGTAGCCGCTTAATTCGGTGAAACTCGTGCTCCATGGCCTTCTCGTGACTTGGGAACAAACCGGCCGCATTCGCGCTACTTCGGCTATTTTCTCAGTTCTAGCCGTCAGAGCGTTAATTTTCCAGGAAGATTTCCGCTCGCCGGTTACCGGCTTCGCCGGTCGGCATGAACTCGTGGTAGACCGGTTGCGAATCCGCCTTTGCCTCGGCCGCTACGTTGCCCCGCGCCACACCGAAGCGCACAAGCTGTGCCGCCACGGCATTGGCCCGTTGCAGCGACGTCTCGAGGTTCGCCAGGCGATGGCGTACCGAATCGACGATCCCGGTCCGGGCGCTGGCGTGACCGACAACACGGACCGTACCGCCGCGCTGTTTCTGCAACGCCACTACGTCTCGCAGGATCTCACGGTCGTTCCGATTCAACGCCGTCGATCCGTAGGCGAAATAGACAATGGCGATTAACTCGCCATCGCGCGCTATTGGCGTATCCGCGGGCTTGGCCGCCACTTCAGTATCGAACTGCTTGAATCGGAAGGCGCTCTTGGCCGGTTCCGAAGACCCGCTTGCCGCATCGGCCACTTGTGGTTCCGCTGCCGCTTCGGCCACCTGTGGCGCCGCCGAAGCCTTCGGTATCGGTATTGCGGCCTGGGACGGCAACGCGCTAGCGGCGGTTGTAGCAGGCATTTTCGCCGCGCCCGCGTCACTCGCCGGGACACTCCCCGTTTCCGCCACCAGTTTCTGGCCGCTGTATTCGGCGTTCGCCCTATCCGCTGCCAGTGTCTCGCGCAGTACAGCCCGGGTGGCTGGCGCCGTGGTTTTCGGAGCGGCATCCGGCACGCTCCCCAGAGTCGGGAAGCTGTCGGATCCTGCCGACGGCGCCTCTCCCTTGGCAACCGTTGTGGGCGCTTCGTCCGGCTCGAACAGATCGGTCGGATCCGCCCAATCGGGCACCAAAGTGCACGCACCGGCAAGAAGTGGCAGCGCCATAACGAGGGCCCGCACAGTCGTCGCCGGCCGAATTCCCGTCCATCCAATCTTACGCATCGTTGTTTCGCACCCTTTACTCACGACACCGCTGGAACCCGCCTCGTTCGCCGGGGACCGTCCCAAACCCGGCTATTTCCCCGGATTCTGGGCTAAATCACCGCTGCCCTTGGCTATTGTGTCCGCTGCGCCCCCCCATTACCTTGCGCGCCGAGTGGCGAGCCACCCAACGAACCCCTCGATTCGCGGCTATCGGCGCCACAACCGCCGGTAAAGCCGAGCATAAGGAAGCTGCCATGGCTGAGCAACAGGGCACGGACACCAAGATGCCTGACCCGGTCGAGATGTCGCAGGCAATGACGAAGATCGCCGAGCGCAGTCAACGGCTGGTCTCTGAGTTCTTGGAGCGCCAGCAGAGCGGACACGGCGGCACGACGCTCGATCCTCTGAACATCGGCAGCGCCTTTCTTGAGATGACGGCGCATATGATGGCCGACCCGGGAAAGCTTGTCCAGGCACAGATGAACCTGTGGCAGGACTACATGAAGCTTTGGCAATCGACCACGGCGCGCATGCTTGGCGAGGTTTCGGAACCAACCATCGAACCGGAAACCGGCGACCGCCGCTTCAAGGACTCGGCCTGGGACGAAAACCAGATGTTCGATTTCATCAAACAGTCGTATCTGCTCAGCGCCCGCTGGATGCAATCGACGGTTGGCGAGATCGAGGGCATGGACACGAAGACGGCGAAGAAGGTGGATTTCTACACCCGCCAATTCGTCGATGCCATGGCGCCATCGAACTTCGTCATGACCAACCCGGAAGTTCTGCGCGCGACCATGGAAAGCGGCGGCGAGAACCTGGTGCGCGGCTTGGAGAACCTGCTGGGAGACCTGGAGCGCGGCAAGGGCCGGCTGGCCATCAAGATGACCGACACCGAGGCCTTCGAGCTGGGCCGCAATATTGCCGTCACGCCGGGCAAGGTGGTCTTCCAGACCGACCTGATGCAACTCATCCAATACACCCCGACGACGGAGAAGGTTCACAAGCGCCCGCTGTTGATCATTCCGCCGTGGATCAACAAGTACTACATCCTCGATCTGCGCGAGAAGAACTCCTTCGTCCGCTGGGCGACCGAGGAAGGCTTTACCGTTTTCATCGTTTCCTGGGTTAACCCGGACGAGAAGCTGACCGCCAAGACCTTCGAGGACTACATGGTCGAAGGTCCGCTCGCGGCCCTTGACGCCATCGAGAAGGCGACCGGCGAGGCCGACGTCAACGTCATCGGCTATTGCCTGGGCGGCACCCTGCTCGCCTGCACCCTGGCCTATATGACCGCGAAGAAGGATACGCGGGTTAAGAGCGCTACCTTCCTAACCGCGTTGACCGATTTTACGGAATCCGGCGAGCTAGGCGTCTTCATCGACGAGGAGCAACTGACCGCCCTTGAGGAAAAGATGAGCCAGACAGGCTATCTTGAGGGCTCGCACATGGCGACGACGTTCAACATGCTGCGCGCCAACGATCTGATCTGGTCCTTCGTGGTCAACAACTATCTGCTGGGCAAGGACCCGTTCCCCTTTGACCTGCTGTACTGGAATTCGGACTCGACGCGCATGCCGGCGGCCATGCACAGCTTCTACCTGCGCAAGATGTATCAGGAGAATCTGCTGGCCAAGCCCGGCGGTATCGAGCTCAAGGGCGTGCCCATCGATCTGCGCAAGGTCAAGACGCCGGCCTTCCTACTCTCGACCAAGGAAGACCACATCGCGCCCTGGAAATCGACCTATGCGGCGACCCAACTCTTCTCCGGGCCAACACGCTTCGTCCTGGCCGCGTCAGGCCATATCGCCGGCGTCGTCAATCCACCCGCCGCCGGCAAATACTCGCACTGGACCAACGCAAAAAATCCCGCATCGCCCGACGATTGGCTTGGCGGCGCGGAGGAGCACACCGGTTCGTGGTGGCCCGAGTGGGCAAAATGGGTGAGCAAGTTCGCCGGCGGCAAGGTTGCCGCCCGTGTACCCGGCGACGCCAAGCTCAAAGTCATCGAGGACGCCCCCGGCTCCTACGCCAAGGTCATGATCCACGACTGACCAACGGTCCGCGCCCTTCGATAAGGTCGCGTTTAGCGGAAATCGCCTTAACGAGGTGGCGCAAGAGGGTCGATACCCGCCGCGTGTTCTTGAGGTCCGGATGGGTAAGCACCCAGATATCGCGGTCCGGCATGGGGCTGGACCCCGGTATGCGGACAAGCCGCGGATCGGGATCGGCCAAAAAGCACGATTCAAAAATGAGCCCCCGCCCCGCCAGGGCTGCGGCATGGCGGACCAGCAGATCCTCTATTCTCAATCCGATCAGTATTTCGGGATAAAGGGACTCGCGAACCCAGTCGGGTCGATCCGAATCGCCCGGCCACCCCAGCCAGCGCATGCGATGAGAGTCGTGATCGTGATCGGCAAGGTACTTAGGCGTGCAGTAGTAGCAACGCGCATATTTGAACAATCGTCGGCCGACCAAATGATCCGGTGGATCGTTGCTAACCCTTACAACCACATCCGCTTCCCGATGATCGAGATCGACAAAGCTATTGGACGTCCGCAGTATCAATTGAATGCCGGGATACGCAGCCGAGAATTCACCGAGTTCGTCGATCAGCAGGTGTTGGGCAACGGCATCGGGAAGTGACAGGGTCAGGCGGCCGCTCATGGCGCGTTCAAGGCCCATCGTTTCCCGCTCGGCAGCGTAGACCGATTCTTCCATACGCAGGGCCGCGTCGACCAGATACGTCCCCTGGTGTGTTGGACGATAAGCCCCCTCCACACGTTGGAAAGCCGGGGCGCCCAGCCGGGCATTCAATGCGGCCAGCCGCCTCGACACCGTCGCGTGATTGACACCGAGGGCCTGAGCCGCTCCCCGGATCGATCCTGAGCGCTGCAAGGCCAACGCAAACCTGTAGTCATCCCATTCCTTCATTGGTGCATTAATGCACCAAACAGGCGCCAAATAAAGCCATGACTTGCGCCCACCGCGCTGGATACTGTTGCGCGATTGCACCGAGACGACCGAATTTCCTCATATCGACAAGGAGAAAGACCCTGTGCACCAGAACTCTTCGCCAACGTTTGCCGGAGCCGAGAAATGGCTCGTGGCAACAATTTTTGCGTCGATGGCCTTCATGAGCTTGGAAGCAGCCGCCGCGCAGGACCGAGAGCAAGGAATGCTATTGCTTCATTCCCAAGCGCAGAGCGAGGCCGTGGACAAGGCCTTGCCGAGCCTGACAGACCAAGGTTGTGCCTTGTGGCGCCGCGGATCCATAGCCGGCGCGCAAGGCAACCTCGATATCGGTTCGCCCGATCGCTTCGTCATCATGGTTTGTACCTCCGACAACTTCGAGAGCGCTCAACACCGGGAAGCGCTCACGCCGATATTGCGTGCCGGAAAGGGCGCGCGTCTTGTTGAGGGCCCCATTCAGTTCAGCAATTCAGACAAATCGGAGAATGCCACCCAAGATAAGGGCGCTTACATCGTCAAACTCAGTCGCTACACCAATCTAGATCCGAACGGTATGAAGCGCGACTTCGATGCGATAAATGCCTTGGCGGAGAAACGGACCGATGCATGGAAGACCGATGCATTTATCTCAGGATTTCGGGCCGTCGGCATGCCAACTCCCGACGAAGCGGCCATCATCCACTACGACGACCCTCAACAAGGCGACCGCTTTAGAAGTCAAAACCCGGACATTCTGAAGCTGGTCGGCGCGTTCAATAAAAAGCACCTTATTGAATACACCTACATCTCAATGGCGCCCAATCAGTGATTCATTAGAATCGGCGGCCATGCCCCCCGCGTTGCGCCGCCGAAGGACGCAACGCGGGGGCAATCTGGTCGGACTATGCTCTAACCACAGAGGGCCAGGACACGCGCCGGGCCGCCACCGCCGCGTACCCACTTGGGCGCGCCTACCACCAGCGTGCAGCTATCGGCATTGACGGTGGTGAATTGTGCCAGATCGGCGGCATTTTCCACGATCTTCCATCCGCGCTGGAAGCCGACCACATGGGCATACCAGGAGTTGGTCCAAGACTCGTCCTCACCGCGCGAGCTTTCGCCGGACTCGACTCCAATGCCTTCCGCAACCAAGCCGTTGATACGAATACCCTTGGCTTCCTCGATCTCGATGATCTTGTCGACCGCGGCCGGTGTGATTCCGGGAAAGTTCCAGCCGTTGACGTAGGGGTCCTTAGCTAAATCGGTGCCCTGGAAGTAGAATTGGGACCAGCCGGTGTTGATGACGATCCACACACCATTGTCGAGCTTGTCTCGCACCGCTTCGATATCGACGGCGCCGACCACATTGTTGGACGCGTTGGAGAAGTCCGTGACACTGGTATCGGGACTTGGCTTGCCACCGTTCTTGTCCAACTCCTTCTGCACGCGAGCCCCCAGGTCGACCAACACGACACGACCCGTCAGGTCCTTTCCGTCCAGCATGTGCAGGTACTTGCGCTGGTCCGCCTTGGGGTTACCCGGTTGCTGCGTCTCGTCGTTGTTTACGTAGTGTGTTGCTGCGTCCATGTGGGTACCGTGGTGCCCGCCCAACATGATCGCGTCTAGATCAAAGAAACCCTGGTTGGTCGGGAATTTTGACAATGATAGGGCCGCCTGGGAACTGAAGCTGGGAATCGCCTTGCTGTCGAGCCACGGTTGGGTCGTATCAGCCTTTGACGGATCGCCCTCGGTTGCTTTGAAAGTTGGGATGGGATGGGTCAGATCAAGCACGGTTTGTTGCGCGATAGCGGCGCTGCTGCCCGCTAAGACCATGGTCGCTATGGCCACAACCAGTGTCGAGATTCTCTCATACATGGCGCATCTCCCTGATAATTATTTTCCGCCCTCCGCTCGGGAGCGGCTGGCGCTCATGGATTATTTGTGTGTCACCAAGGCTATCATCGCTCGGTTTGACTTTCCAGAGAGACGGCGGCGGCATGCGCTCGAGCTAATTCTTTGTAGTGATCCACAAGGTACGGGACCTGCGCGTGCTCGGCCTCGCTCATGGCCCGCATGAGCTTGGCCGGCAATTAAGTATTGTGTCCGCCCGGAATTCTTGTCCTCGGAATTCTGCGGAATTCTGTCCCCGAAATTCCGGAAGAGTTCTTGATCAAGTTAATTTAAAAGGTGCTTTTCTGGCGCTAAAATCAACTTTCCAAACGTCAAGTTCAAAGAATTTTCCTTGAGAATCCAAAAATACAGATACGACAATAGGAACACCATCTTCATCTTTCAATTCACACTCAGTCAGATTTTTTCCGAATTTTCGGTTGCACTCGTTTGGCGCTATGACACGCAAGCTCCCCATTCCGCCATCATTCATTTCTTCCACTTCGTAGCTATCCAAATTCGCCACGATGTCACTTCCTTCTGACAGATCAGCAAGCATTCGTTGAATCAGTCGCTTCTCGTTCTCGTTAAGTCTTCTTGCGCTCATTTCAGTTACGGAGTTGTTATGCGGTCGGCATTGATCGTTCCATCAGAGAGTGTATATGCATTGTACCTTAGCTGGAGAATTCCGGGGACGGAATTTCGGGGACGGGTAAAGCCGTGCCGGTAGCATGCGCTTGAGCTAATTCCTTGTAGTGCGCAACCAAGTACGGCACCTGCGCGTGCTCGGCCTCGCTCATAGCGCGCATGAGCTTGGCCGGCATCCCGGCCCAAAGCTCGCCGGCCGCGACCGTCTTGCCCGGTGTGACCACCGCACCGGCCGCGACCATGCCGCCGCCTTCCACCGTCGCCCGGTCGAGCACTGCCGAGCGCATGCCGATAAACGCCCCGTCGCCGATGGTACAGGCGTGCAGCAACACCATGTGACCGACAACGACACCTGCTCCGATCCGGGTCGGCTCGCCGCCGCCGGTCTCGCGATAGTCGCCGTTCCGGTCATGGTTGCAGTGGATGATCGTGCCGTCCTGCAGGTTGGTGCCGGCGCCGACGCGAATGCTGTTCACATCGCCGCGCAGAACACTGCCGTACCAGACCGAGGCACCGGCACCGATCTCCACATCGCCAATGATTACCGCCGTATCGGCAATGAAAGCATCGGCGGCAATGCGCGGCGCGACACCGCGAAACGGTAGGATCAAAGCGGGCATCGCACCAACCTCCAGCTCACGGAAACAACGGCTGCTGCTCGAGGCCCATGGTCTCCGGCAGGCCGAGCATCAGGTTCATGTTCTGGATGGCCTGGCCGCTGGAGCCCTTGACCAGGTTGTCCAGGGTCGAGACCAGGATCGCCCGTCCCGGCACCCGGTCGGCGAAGACCGCCAATAGGCACTGGTTGGACCCGCGGACGTGCCGGGTGCCCGGCACCGACCCTTCGGGGAGGACGCGGACAAAGGGTTCACCCGCATAGGTCTCGCTCAAGGCACCGCGCAAGTCAGCGGCGCTGGCGCCCTTGTCTAGGCGTACATAGGCGGTTATCAACTCGCCCCGGTTCATCGGGACAAGGTGTGCCGTAAAGTTAACCAGCAGGTCCGCCCCGGCGGCCAGCGACAGCTCCTGCTCGATCTCCGGCGCATGCCGGTGGCTGGCGATGTTGTAGGGGTGCATCGCCTCCGCAACCTCGCAGAACAGCATGGACTCCTTCACGCTACGGCCGGACCCGCTCGCCCCCGACTTGGCGTCGATGATGATGTCGCCCGCCTCGATCAGACCGCCGGCAACCAACGGCCGGAGCAGGAGCAGCGCCGCCGTTGGATAGCATCCGGGGCACGCCACCAAGCGGGCGCCCCGAATGGCGTCCCGATAGTGCTCGGTCAAGCCGTAGACCGCCTCGGGCTGCAGCGCTGGCGCCCGGTGCTCGTGTCCATACCATTGGGCGTACACCTGCGGGTCGCGCAGGCGAAAATCGGCGGAGAGATCGATAACCTTCAGATGTGTCGGCAAGGCGGCAATGATCTCCTGCGTGGTGCCATGCGGCAGGCCGCAGAAGGCCACGTCAAGCTCGGACCAGTCGGCCTCCTCCACCCGGATCATCGCCGGCAGATCGAGACTGCCGAGATGCGGGTACACCTCCGCCAGCGGTTTGCCGGCATGGGCATTGGCGGTGAGCAGGCGCACCTCGGCGCGCGGGTGGGTGGCCAACAAGCGGACCAGATCGGCTCCCGTGTAACCGGAAGCGCCCATAACGCCAATACGCACCTTCTTGTCCGTCGTGCTCATCGTTCCATTCCTCTGCTTACATAACGCCAACAGTCTGCCCGCACCGTGCACAAAAACAAAGGGCGCCCCGCTGGGACGCCCTGATGTTTCAAGCGATGCCGATCGCGGATTACCGTTTCGAGAACTGGAAGCTTCGTCGCGCCTTTGCCTTGCCGTACTTCTTGCGCTCGACCACGCGCGAATCGCGGGTCAGGAAGCCACCCTTCTTCAGCACCGGCCGCAGCTCGGGCTCGTATAGGGTCAACGCCTTGGAGATGCCGTGACGCACCGCGCCGGCCTGACCGGAAAGACCGCCACCGGTGACCGTGCAAACCACATCGAACTGCTTGTCACGATCGGCAATCTGGAACGGCTGACCGATCAGCATGCGCAGAACCGGGCGCTGAAAATAAATATCCTGGCCACGGCCGTTGACCGTGATGACGCCGGAGCCCGGCTTGATCCAGACACGGGCGATTGCGTTCTTGCGCTTGCCGGTTGCATAGGAGCGACCCTGGGCATCGCGCTTTGGCTCTGGCATTTCCGCCTGCGCCTCGACACTCACGCCCGTTGCCGCCTCCGCCACCTGGCCCAGTTCGCTGAGATCGGTCAGGGTTTGCGTTTCGTCCGCCATGCCTTACGCGCTCCTCCGGTTCTTCGGGTTCTCGGCACCGACGTCCAGAACCGCAGGCGCCTGGGCCTCGTGCGGATGCTCGGCGCCGGCATAAACGCGCAGATTGCGCATCTGCTGGCGGCCTAGGGGGCCATCCGGAACCATGCGCTCGACCGCCTTCAGCAGCACCCGCTCCGGATGCTTGCCGTCGAGAATCTGCCCTGCCGTCCGTTGCTTGATGCCGCCCGGGTGGCCGGTGTGACGGTAGTAGATCTTGCCGGCCAGCTTGTTACCCGTCAGACGGACCTTGCCGGCGTTCACGACGATGACGTTGTCGCCGCAATCCATGTGCGGCGTATACATCGGCTTGTGCTTACCGCGCAGGAGATTGGCAATCCGCACCGCCAGCCGGCCGAGGATCACCCCGTCGGCGTCGACGATGAACCACTTCTTCTCGATATCCGCCGGTTTGGCGCTATAGGTCTTCATCGGACACGGTCCATTTGCATTGAGAGCGGCGGTTTCTACGCCAGCCACACGAGGCTGTCAACGCGGAAAACACCTTATCAAAGAAGGCGTTGGATAAACGGTATTATAATACCGTTATCTAAGTCGGCGGGATCGAATAGGTGGCGGTCACATGGGCGACCGGCCCTTGCGCCTCGTCTCCCTCCGAGAACAACGATACCTCGCCATAGGCCAGGCGCTTGCCCAGCTTGATCAGCCGGCAGTCGGCCACCACCGCCCCTGGCTTGGGCCGGCGCAGGAAGTTGCAGGTCAGATTGGTGGTCACCGCCAGTTCCACCCGGCCGATGGCCGAGAGCACGGCCACGTACATCCCATAGTCGGCCAAGCTCATCAGCGCCGGACCGCTCACCGTCCCGCCCGGCCGCAGGAATTCATCCCGCTGCGGCAAGCGCACCCGGCAGGTGCCCTTGCCAATCTCCTCGATGGTAAAGCCCAGCATGGCAACCCAAGGCAGCGAATCGCCACACAGGTCCTCGATCTCGGCAATGGTAATGCGTGGCACCGGCTGCCCTTTCCGCCGTTCTTATTTTCGACCTCCGTCTTACCCTGCCATACCCGACACCGGCAACGGGAGTGTTTGAGCTTGCTAAAAGTGACGCCGATGGCAACATGCGGCGATATTGGGGCGGCTGGACCGTCCATTCGGACGTAGCGAGACCACACAATGTTCAAGGCTTCAGCTCCCTCATCAGGAGCAGAGAGTCATACGCGCGCGCGGGGCAACGTCATCGCGCTCGCCGTCTGCCAGGCGCTGTCGATGAGCGGCGTGGTGCTGGTCGTCTCGGTCTCCGCCCTCACCGGCGAGGTGCTGGCAGAGAACAAGGCCCTGGCAACGGTGCCGTTCGCGCTCCAGTTTGCCGCCGCCACGATCGCGACCGTGCCAGCCTCGCTGCTCATGGGCCGAATCGGCCGCCGGGCGGGTTTTACGGTCGGGCAAACGATCGGTGTTATCGGCGCGCTTGTCGCGGCGTTCGGAATTTTCGAGCATAGTTTCACGATCTTCGCGATCGGCAGTACGATTCTCGGTATCCACAATGCGTTCTGGCAGTACCTGCGTTTTGCCGCCGCCGAGACCGCGGAAGAATCCTTCCGCCCGCAGGCGATTTCCTACGTTCTCGCCGGTGGGATCGTCGCGGCGATCCTCGGCCCCGAGATCGCCAAGGCAACCCGCGATATGTCGAGCCGGTGTTGTTCGCGGGCAGCTATCTTGCCATCGTCCCGCTCTGCCTCGTCAACATTGCTGTCCTGCGTTTTGTTCGTATTCCGCGCCCAGCCGCGAGCGTCGATGCCGGGCGCCGCCTTGCCCTTATTGCCCGCGAACCAGCCTTTATAGTCGCAGGGTTGTCGGCCATGATCGGCTATGGCGCCATGAATTTGGTCATGACGGCGACGCCGCTGGCCATGCACTCAGCGCACTTCGACTTCAGTGATAGCGCTTTCGTCATACAGTGGCACGTGCTCGGTATGTTTGCGCCAAGCTTCGTTACCGGGCATTTGATTCGCCGATTCGGCGCCCCCGTGATCGTGATCGCAGGCACGCTCGCCATGACCTTTGCTGTTGGGGCAAATCTCTCGGGCGGGACGCTCTGGAACTATTGGTTCGGGTTAGTGCTGCTCGGAATAGGCTGGAACTTCATGTTCATCGGCGGGACCACGCTTTTAACCGAAGTCCATCGGCCGGAGGAGCGGGCGCGCGTTCAGGCCCTTAACGACCTCCTGGTCATGTCGATGGTGACCGTTTCCAGTTTTGGTTCCGGTGCCCTGCACCACGCACTCGGCTGGACCTCGGTGAACGTGGGTATTGTCGTGCCCGTCCTGATTGCGTTCGCAGCCGCCGTGTGGCTTGCTCTCGCGCGCCGCCGGGCAAGCCAGGTCACGACCTGAACTCTTGGCTTTAATTCTGGGCTTTCTTCAATAGCGTGCGGCGCGAATTGGCTCTAAACTACTCGTTCAACTACGATGACGAGATGCATCCAATGAGCAGCCAAACACAGACCGCCGGTGCCGCAACGTTGGCCAATGACCCCATCCTCTTGCGCCAGCAGGCGGACGGCATCTGCACCCTGACCCTGAACCGGCCAGGGCAGTACAACGCCCTCTCCGAGGCCCTATTGGCCGAGTTGCAGCAGGCCCTGGATGACGTTGCCGCCGATTCCTCTATCGGCGTGGTCGTCCTGGCCGCCAACGGCAAGGCATTCTGTGCCGGGCACGATCTCAAGGAGATGCGGCGACGGCCCGAGAAAACCTACTACGAGGGCCTGTTCGATTCGTGCAGCCGCATGATGCTCAGCATTACCCACCTGCCCCAACCGGTGATCGCCCGCGTCCAAGGAGTCGCCACCGCGGCGGGCTGCCAATTGGTGGCGACCTGCGACATGGCCGTGGCGTCGCAGGAGGCTGGCTTTGGCACCTCGGGCATCAATACCGGCCTGTTCTGCATGACGCCGGGGGTTGCCCTGTCGCGCAAGGTGGGTCGTAAGGACGCCCTGGAGATGCTGTTCACCGGCGACATCGTCCCGGCGGATCGCGCCTTGACCATGGGCCTGATCAACCGGGTCGTCGAGCCGACGCAACTGGACGCTGCCGTTGACGAGTTGGCCCAAGCGATCCTAGGCAAATCACGGGCGGCCATCGCCGCCGGCAAGCGCGTCTTCTACCGGCAGATGGAGTTGGGCTTGAGCGAAGCCTACGATTTCGCGACCCAGGAAATGGCCTGCAATATGATGTTCGAGGATGTTGGCGAAGGCATCGATGCCTTCATCGCCAAGCGCAAGCCGGTCTGGCGCCACCGCTAGGACGACCGGCCTCTCCGCCCCCGTCTAGTTCCGAATTTTCGAATGGGCCCCCGGCCCCGCCACTGTCCCGGCAAGGTATAGGTGGCCCCGCGTGCTCGCGGGAGGAGGGCCGCAGGGGCCAA
>JAJFGP010000142.1 GCA_021776055.1 Kiloniellaceae bacterium | reverse complement strand
GTAGCCATGAATTGCTCCTCGAATGCCAAATTTCCTTAAGTTCATAATATTGGCTCTGAAGGGCCCCGAATCAACCGGAATCGGTATGGTTAAAAAGAGGGCTCTGGCCTATTCGTTGCGCAGCAGGGGGGCTGCCCGCTGGCCCAGGGCGCGCCAGGTGCCGGCCAGGCCGAGAGCCAGGGTCGCCGCAAGGCCCGCCGCCGCCGTTCCCGCCACCGATGCGGGCAGGAAGACAAAGGGCATGTTCATGACCGTACTTAGGATCAGGTAGGCCGCCAGACTGCCGACGGCGGCGGCAACGGCGGCCGTTAGCAGGCCCAAAAGGCCGTATTCCAGCAGGAAGGTCCGGGCGACCATTGGCCGGGTGGCGCCTAATACCTTGAGCACCACCGCATCGTACACCCGGCGCCGGTGGCCGGCGGCAATCGCCCCGGCCAGGACCACCAGGCCGGCGATCACGGCAACGGCGGCGATGATTCGTACCGCGACCGCGATATGGCCCACCAGCACGGCAACGGCCGCCAGGGCTTCCTTGACCCGCACCGCCGAGACGTTGGCGAAGCGGTCGGTCACCGCGCGCTCTAGATTATCCGCCGCGGTATCGTCCGCCTTGACCGTGGCGATATGGGTTTGCGGCGCCCCCTCCAGCAGACCGGGCGAAAAGACCATGACGAAGTTGATGCTCAGTTGCATCCAATCGACCGTGCGCAGATTGGCAATCTCCGCCTCGAACTCGCGGCCCAGGACGTTGACGCCGATGCGGTCGCCGGGGCCGAGGCCCAGGGCCTGACCGATTTCCGATTCCAGGGACAAGAGCGGCGGACCGGCATAGTCTTCGGGCCACCAGCGCCCGGCGACAAGCTCGGTTCCTGCTGGCGCCGGCGCCGACCAGGTTAACCCCCGGTCACCGCGAAAGACCCAGCCGATCTCGGCGGGGATCGTCAACTCATCGGGCGATTTGCCGTTCACGGAGGTAATGCGCCCACGCAGCATGGGCACCCGGCGCATATCCCGAGCGCCCGGTGTTTCCGCCACGATCCGCTCGAAATCCGCGATCTGATCCGGCTGGATGTCGATGAAATAGAAGGCCGGTGCTTCCTCGGGCAGGGCATCGGTCAAGGATCGGGTCAGGTTGCCTTCCACCAAAGCGATGGCGATCAGCACCGTGAGGCCGAGGCCAAGCGACGCCACGGCGCTGACCGTCGGGGCGCCGGGGCGGTGCAAGTTGGCTAGGGCCAGGCGCAGACCCGGACGGCGCGGCCGGGGGCTCCGCTTGGCCAACGCCACGATGGCCAGGCCGGTGCCGTGAAAGATGGCGAAAGCGCCGGCGGTGCCGAGCACGAAATAAAAGGCCAACCAGCGATCCTCGGCGGTGAAAACTGCCAGCGCGGCCAGAGCGCCGACACATAGGACAATCGCCGCCCAGGTGTGCCATTGGACCCGGCCCCCACGCTTCGGCGCCACGGTTTCCCGGAACAGGGTCGCCGCTGGGGTGGCCCGCGCGTGCGCCAGGGGCCAAAGCGAAAAGGCCAGGGC
The DNA here is from genome assembly GCA_021776055.1 of Kiloniellaceae bacterium. Taxonomy (GTDB): domain Bacteria; phylum Pseudomonadota; class Alphaproteobacteria; order Kiloniellales; family J153; genus JAJFGI01. Next base: position 78,396 of record JAJFGP010000142.1, on the reverse strand, counting down.
CGTCAGGACACCGAAGGCGGCGGCGGTGGCCAGCGGCCAGACATAAAGGCCGATCGCCAGATTCCAGCCGAACTGCGCGCTCATGGAGGCACCCAGCAGGTACGGTAGGCCGGCACCGACCGCCAGGCCGATGCCGACACCAATCGCTGCCAGGGCCAAAATTTGCAGCAGATAGACGCGGAAAATCAGGTCGCCGGGCGCGCCCAGGCATTTCAGGGTGGCGATCGTCGGCCGCCGTCCTTCCAGATAGCTGCGCACCGCGTTGCCGACGCCCAGACCGCCCACCAGCAAGGCGGTCAGGCCCACCATGGTCAGAAATTGGCTTAGGCGGGAGATGAACCGGCTGACACCGGGAGCCGCCTCGGTCGCATCGCGAATGCGCCAGCCCGCTTCCGGAAAGGCTGTCGTCAGATCGGCACGCAAGGCCGCGACGTTGGCGCCGTCGGGCAGGCCCAGCCGGTAATGGCGATGCAGTAAGCTGCCGGGCTGCACCAGCCCGGTTGCGTCCAGGCTAGCCTCGGCGACGAGGACATGGGGGCCAAAGGCCATGGTCCGTTCGGCCCGGTCGGGTTCGCTGGTCAGGATGGCGCGAATCTCGAAATCCGCATTGCCGATCCGCAGGCGTGATGGCGCTCCCGGGCCCGGATCGTCGAGATCGAGCCGGCGTAGCAACGCCGCATCGGCGACCGCGCCCCAAGCGCCGTCACGAAAGGCTAGCGCTGCATCGAGAGAACCGGCTGGAGTTAGCTCCACTGCGCCGTACAACGGATAAACCTTATCGACGGCCCGCAACTCCACCAGTGTGCGCCGCGCCGCCGGTGTTAGGGCGCGGGCCATGGTGCGCATCTCGGTGACGACAGAGACTTCGGCGCGCGCCGCGATCCAGGTTCGTTCCTCCGGGCTGGTCTCGCGCTGGGCTAAGCGCAAATCCATATCGCCGCCCAACAACACCCGGCCGTCAGCTTGTAAGCCGCCCAGCAGTGCTTGAGACAGAGAGCCGATGGCGGCAATGGCGCCAACACCGATGGTCAGGCAAGCCAGGAAGAAGCGAAAGCTGCGCGCCGCGCCGCGTAACTCGCGACGGGCCAGGCGCAGGGCCAGGGGCCAAGATCCGCTTCTCTGCGTCGCGCCGGTCATCCGCTGCCGCTGGCCGCGCGGCCGCGTGCCGCAACCTCGGCGCCGTCCGCGACGATGCGCCCGTCAGCTAGATGAACACCGCGCTCACAGCGCCCGGCCAAGGCCGGGTCGTGGGTGATCAGCAGCAATGTGGTGCCGTGCCGCTCCCGCAGATCGAAAAGCAGGCTGATGATCTGCTTGCCGGTCTCCGCATCCAGATTGCCGGTCGGTTCGTCGGCCAGGAGCAGTTTTGGATCGGCGGCGAAGGCACGGGCCAGCGCGGTGCGTTGCTGCTCGCCGCCGGAGAGTTGGCCCGGATAATGGCTCAGGCGGTGCCCCAAGCCGACGGTGGCCAGACAGTCCGCGGCACGGTCGAAGGCATCGTCCCGGCCCGCCAGCTCCAGCGGGATGGCCACGTTTTCGTGGGCGGTCATGGTCGGGACCAGGTGAAAGTCCTGGAAGACAATGCCCATGGAATCGCGGCGAAAGCGGGCCAGGGCGTCTTCGGTCAAGTTGGCGAAATCGCGGCCGCCAACCGCGACTCGTCCGGCGCTGGCGCGCTCCAGGCCGGCAATGATCATCAGCATGGACGATTTGCCGGAACCGGATTGGCCGACGATGCTGACCGTCTCGCCGCGCCCGATCTCCAGGGACAAACCTCGCAGGATATGCACCGGACCCGCCGCCGACGGCAGGGTAAGCTCGATCTGATCGAGGTGGATCATCGGCGAAGAGGGCAAGATTCGCGGCTTTCGGCAGGAGGACGACCTTGATGACGACCTTATCGATATGGAATGCGCGTGGGTTATGTCAACGCTGGCCCAATACCCGTGGCGCTTGACCCTGCGGCGGCGACGCCTTACCTGAAGATACGACCCTCCCAACCCCAATCGCTTTCAGGCCAATGATCGTTCCCGGCCACATCCCTGTTCGTCACGCTTTTGCGCGCTGGTTGGCGCCCGTTTGTGTTGCCCTGGCTCTTGGTGTGTCCGGCGGGGCGTCGGCGGAGCGGCCGGTGCGGTTGCTGGCCTTCGGCGATAGCCTGGTGCATGGCTATGGCTTGTCGGCGGGGGCGACCTTCCCGGAACAACTTGAAGCGGCGCTGCGCGAGCGCGGCTTTGCTGTCGAGGTGATCAACGGCGGTAATTCGGGCGATACCACGGCCGCGGGCCGTGCCCGCCTGGCGTGGAGCCTGTCGCCGCTCCCCGATGTGGCATTGGTCGAGCTGGGCGCTAACGATGGACTGCGCGGTCTAGAACCGGCGGCAACTTATGACAACCTGGATGCGATCTTGCGTCACCTGGCGGCGGAAGGTGTGCCGGCGCTGCTGGCCGGTATGCGCGCACCACGCAATCTGGGCGCCGATTACACGGCCGAGTTCGATGCCGTCTTCCCGCGCCTGGTGACCGCACACGAGGTTGGCTACTACCCCTTCTTCCTTGACGGTGTGGCGCGGCGGCCGGAGCTTAATCAGGCGGACGGGATACACCCCAACAAGGCCGGTGTGGCGGTGATCGTCGAGCGGATTCTGCCGAGCATCATTCGCTTGATCGAAACCCAAGCCGGTAACGCCCCGCGCGCAGAAGGGGTACCTGGCAATGGCTGATCACGGGCCGGCTGATCACGGAATCGCGTTCAAGGCGGCGCATGGCACCGGTGACGATTGGGGTGCGGCGGCGAAGGCCTGTCTCGATGGCCTCGGTGCTTTGCCGCCCGGCGCCAATCTGGGCCTGTTGTATGCCACCGATGCGCTGGCGGATGATCTGGCCAGTATCCTTACCTTCCTGCGCGAGACGACACATATCGCGACCTGGACCGGCAGTGTCGGGGTTGGGATCGCTAGCGGCGACCGCGAATTCTATGACCAGCCGGCGGTGGCGGTTTTGGTTGCGACCTTGCCGGAGGATAGCTTCCGCCTCTTTGGTGGCGTCGATGACAATGAAGCCGTCGCGAAGGATACGTGGCAGAGCGATCGGCAGCCGGTTTTTGCTATCGCCCATGGCGACCCGCGCAACCAGCACATCGGACGTATCGTCGCCGATATTGCCGGTGATACCGGAACGTACCTGGTTGGCGGGCTGACCTCCTCGCGCCAAGGGTTTCCGCAGATCGCCGGCCGCGTCACGGACGGCGGCCTCTCGGGTATTAGCTTTGCGCCGGAACTGCCTGTCGCAACAGGCTTGAGCCAAGGCTGCTCCCCCATCGGTGCGGCGCATGTCATCAGCGAAGCAATCGACGGGACGATCCTCGCCCTCGACGGCTCGCCGGCGCTGGACGTTTTGCAGGACGAAATCGGCGCCGAGCTGATGCGTGATCCGCGCCAGATAGACGGCGATATCCACGTTGCCTTTCTCGTCGCCGGTAGCGATACGGGCGACTATCTGGTGCGTAACATCTTGGCGCTCGATGCCGATAACGGCAGCGTTACGGTGAACGAACCGGTGGCCGACGGGCAACGGATACTTTTTTGCCGGCGCGACGAAGAGGCGGCGCGCGAGGATCTGCAGCGCATGGTTGGCGCGGTCAAGCGGCGGGCCGGTGGGTCACCCAAGGCTGCTGTCTATTTTTCCTGCGTTGCCCGGGGCCGGCATCTCTTTGGTCCGGACTCGCAAGAGCTTGGTCTGATTCGCGGCGAACTGGGGGACATCCCGCTGGTCGGGTTTTTCGGCAATGGCGAAATCTGCAACGACCGGCTCTATGGCTATACCGGCGTCTTGGCGCTGTTCCACTAAACGCCGGGTCGACACCCGGATCGACACAATGACAATAAACCAACAGGGAGATCATGGGGATGGAATACCGCCGTCTTGGCCGCAACGACATTCAGGTCAGCGCGGTTTGCCTGGGAACGATGACCTGGGGCGAACAGAACACCGAGGCTGAGGCCTTCGAGCAGCTCGATTACGCGCGCGCTGCCGGGATCAACTTTCTCGACGCGGCGGAGATGTATCCGGTTGCACCACGGGCAGAAACATTTGGCCGTACCGAGGAGATCATCGGCAACTGGCTGGTCGCTCGCGGTGGCCGCGACAAAACCGTTCTGGCCACCAAGGTGGTCGGCCCCGGCGCCCGCTTTTCCTATGTGCGCGATGGCAAGCCGCGCCTGAACCGGGTGCACATCACGGCGGCGCTCGAGGCCAGCTTGAAGCGCCTGCATACCGATTACGTGGATCTCTATCAACTGCATTGGCCGGATCGTGGCGGCGCTGCCTTCGGGGCGCTGGGCTATACCCACAACGCGCAGGCGGAGGAGACGCCGATCGAGGAAACTCTCGGCGTCCTCGACGATCTGGTGCGCGCCGGCAAAGTGCGCACCGTCGGCGTTTCCAATGAAGCGCCGTGGGGGGTCATGCGGTTTCTCGGCCTGGCCGAGGCCGGTCGCGGTCCGCGGATCGCCTCGATCCAGAATCCCTATAGTCTGCTGAACCGCAGCTTCGAGACACGCTTAGCGGAAGTGGCCTTACGCGAAGACTGTGGTCTGCTGGCCTATGCGCCGCTGGGTGCGGGTGTCCTAACTGGTAAGTACCTGGGCGGCCAACACCCCGAGGGCGCGCGGTTGACCCTATGGCCGGACAACCGCCGTTATCAGGGGCCGCAGGCCGAGGCGGCGGTTGCCGCCTATGTGGACCTGGCGCGGGAAAACAGCCTCGATCCGGCCCAGATGGCCCTATCCTTTGTTCTCTCCCGGCCGTTCATGACGGCAGCGATCATTGGGGCGACCAGCATGGATCAGTTGCGCAGCAACATCGCCGCCGCCGAGGTGTCCTTATCGAAAGACGTGCTGGCCGGCATCGAGAAGATCCACGGGGTCTATACCTATCCCTGCCCGTAGGGCCCCTATCCGTAGAGCACGCGGTTCGTCGAGCGGACATGTCGTATGCGTTTATTCGTTGCCCTTCCGTTGCCTGACGATCTACGCGCCCGGCTCGCCGGCCTGGCCGGCGGTGTTCCCCACGCTCGGTGGGTAGCGCCGGAGAATCTGCATCTAACGCTGCGCTTCATTGGCGATGTGGATGGGGCGCAGGCGCGTGACGTGGATGCCGCCCTGGCCCAGATATCCGCGCCCGCCTTCACGCTTAGCCTGACCGGTGTCGGTCGTTTCGGGGCCGGCGAAAAGGTCCGCTCGCTGTGGGTCGGTGCCGAAGAAAGCGCCGAGCTTTGTCGTTTGCACGGCAAGATAGAGCAGGCCCTGCAAAGGTCCGGGTTGGCGCCGGAAGGGCGGAAATTCAAGGCGCATGTGACCTTGGCCCGCTTCAAGGGCAATCCCGGTGCGAAACTCCACGACTATCTGGTACACCACGCTTTGTTCCGCAGTACGCCCTTCGCCGTGCGCGAATTCATTCTATTTTCGAGCTTTCTCAGCCACAACGGTGCCATTTACAGCCCCGAAGCCAGCTATGCTCTCGGGCGGCCCGAGGCCTAGTCTGGGCACAGCGCCGACCCGCCCGGACTTTCTTATCACTCTGTTAACTGGCCGAGACTATCTTCGGAGCCGCGGGATTTGGCGGTTTTCAGCCCGATATGGCGAAGGCCGGCTGTGTCGGCGCTTAGGACGTGGCGCAAGCCATTTCGGATTGTGCCGGTCCATCGGGCCCGTCGGACCAGGGCTTGCGGTAGTCGGGCATTCGCCCAGTCCGCCATAGAGCAATCGGAGCGGCAGCGACCTTGAATTGGCGACTGCGCGGCGGAGCACGGCGTCAGGTGGCTCCAACAACACAGCGGACGACGCTTCTCGGGCGCCAATGGCTGCGCTTTGGCCGTGACCAGCGTCTACTTGCCTCGATCTTCGCCGTGAGTTTGCTCGCCGTTTCGACAAGCTGGTTTGGTGTGCATGAGGCAGAGCGCCGTTTGCTCGAAAGCGAAGCCTCCGCGACCGCGATACATTGGGCGCGATTCCTGCAAGATCAGGTTTCCGAGTTCGACGAGATCCTGAGCAGCGGCCTGGTCACCGCGGGCGACCAGCGCGTCTTCGATTTTGCCAGCCGAGCTGGCCGCGTCTTCAGCTACGAGATCATCCAGCCAGACGGAGCTATCGCGCTGTCATCTTGGATCGGCAACTTCGGCCGGCCCTACGACAAGGAAACATTCTCGCGGGTACTTGAAACTCAGAAGCCCCTGGTGAGTGTGGTCGAGGACGAGCGTCTCGATGGTCGCCCGATGATGGCGGGCGAGGCCTATGTGCCGTTCGTCGACTATGGCCGCGTCAAGGCCGTCATCAAGGTTAACGTCGACATGACGGATCGCGCCGCCATCTTGGCCGACATCAGGAATTTCGCGCTCGCTGGCCTGGCCGCTCTCCTAATTGCAATTGGCGGCCTGTGCGGTGCGTTCGTCTGGCGCAATATCCGCGAGCGCAATCAGGAGCTTCAGGAAATCATCAGTTCGCGTGCGCGGGTGATCGCCGCGGAGCAAAGCATCAGCGCCCTGCACAACCAGAATCAGATGATCCTGAATGCGGCCGGCGAAGGTATCTTCGGGCTCGATTTGCGGGGGTGTACCGCCTTTATCAACCCGGCGGGGGCCGGGATGATCGGCTGGTCGCCGGAGGAGTTGATCGGCAAGCGTCCGCACGATCTCATGCACCACACGCGGGGGGACGGCAGTGCGTACGAATTCGGGGATTGTCCGACCGGGCTGGCAATCCGCCAGGGTCAGCCGCACACGATCTCCGACGAGATTTACTGGCGTAAGGATGGGACGAGCTTTCCGGTCGAATATACCAGCACGCCCATTATGAGTGACGATGGTGGGGTGACCGGCGCCGTTGTGGTTTTCCGCGATGTAACCGAGCGCAAAAGGGAAGAAACCGCACAGCGTGGCAGGTCCAAGGTTCTGGAACATTTAGCCAGCGGCGCCAAGCTGGACGAGGTTCTGACATTCATCATCCAGACGGTCGAGGAGGTGCGGCCCGATCTGCGCTGTTCCATCCTGCTATTGGACAAGGAAGCGCAAAAACTGCACATGGGTGCAGCACCTAGTTTGCCTGCCGACTATAGCGCTGCCGTTGATGGCTTGCCCGTCGGCCCGGATATCGGCTGTTGCGGCACGGCCGCTTATTTGGGCGAGCGGGTAATTACGCCCGACATCTCTGTCGATGAAAAATGGACGTCATTCCGCAGTATGGCAGAGCGGGCCGGCTTGCGGGCCTGTTGGTCGGAACCGATTGGCTCGCGGGACGAAATCATCGGCACTTTCGCCATCTATTACGGCGAGTGCCACACGCCGGACCAAACCGAGATCGATCTGGTACGTACCGCAGCACACCTTGCCGAGATCGCCGTCAAACGCAAACGTGCCGTCGATGCGTTGCAGAATGCCAAGGAAGAGGCGGAGTTGGCCAACCGCAGCAAATCGGAATTCTTGGCCAACATGAGTCACGAATTGCGCACTCCCTTGAACGCCATCATTGGTTTCTCCGAAGTGATAACGAAAGAACTGTTTGGGTCCGTGGGATCCGGGCGCTATGTGGACTATGCCAAGGACATCTACGATAGCGGTGTCCACCTGTTGAATATCATCAATGATATCCTCGATGTCTCCAAGGCCGAGGCCGGCAAGCTGGAGCTGCACGAATCGGTTGTCGATCTCGGTGGTTCCGTGACGGTGGCGCTGCGTCTCCTAAAAGAGCGGGCCGAGGATGGGCATGTGAAGCTGTCCGCGGTCGCAATACCGGCCATGCCGCCGATCTGGGCGGATGAGAGAATCATCAAGCAAATTCTCATCAACCTGCTCTCCAACGCCGTCAAGTTTACGCCGGCCGGTGGCGCCGTGATCGTCGAAGCCAATATCGAACCCAGCGGCGGGTTGGCGATCTTTGTCCGAGACACGGGCATCGGTATTTCCGATGACGATCTGTCGTCGGTCCTGACCCCGTTCGCTCAGGTCGAAAGCTCGCTCTCCCGCAAGCACGCGGGCACGGGGTTGGGACTCCCGCTGGTCAAGAATCTTGTCGAATTGCACGGCGGCACATTCGAGTTGCAGAGCGCCGAAGGCAAGGGTACGACCGCGATCGTCCGGCTGCCCGTCAACCGAGTCCTGGATCGCGAAACGGCCGCATGCGGCCCCGCCGTGGTAACCGGCACCAGCTAGCCGTCCGAAACTCTTCGGCAGACCCGTTCACGACTGCTCGATTGTTGGCCGCGATCCCTGGCGTAGGCCGGCTGTCGGCACTACATTTGTGTGAGCTTACATTTCACGAGGGTGTGGAGATCGTTATGGATAAGGCCACCTTTGGGGCCGGCTGCTTTTGGGGTATCGAAGCGGCGTTTCGCCGGGTTGCGGGTGTTACCGCGACCTGTGTCGGTTATGCCGGGGGAACCACGGCGGAGCCGAGTTACGAGGATGTGTGTTCCGGCCAGACCGGCCATGCCGAGGTCGTTCAGGTGACCTTCGATCCGGCGCGCGTTTCTTACGAGCAGCTATTGGATCTCTTCTGGGATATGCACGATCCGACCAGCGTCAATTGCCAAGGGCCGGATTACGGGACGCAGTACCGCTCGGTCATTTTTTTCCATGACGCGGCGCAAGAATCGGCGGCGGCGGCATCGAAAGAGCGCCTCGCTGCCTCGGGCCGTTGTCGCCAGCCTATCGCGACCGAGGTTTTGCCGGCACCGGTCTTCACCATGGCCGAGGATTATCACCAGCAGTACCTGGAAAAGCGCGGCGCTCCGGCCCGCCACATCCGCTAGCGAGTCTCTCGGCGGATGATAAAGAGGCCGCAGGCGATAACCACGGCGGCGCCAAGAAAAACGGTGGCATCCGGCAACTCGCGCCAGATCAGCCAGCCCAAAAGAGTGCCCACAAGCAGCGTGGTGTAATCGAAGGGCGCTAGAACCGAGGCCGGTGCGTTGCGGTAGGCCATGGCGATGAAGTAACTGCCACAGCCGCCAATCAGTCCCATGGCGATGAAGATGGTCAGATCCTCTCCCGTCGGCGCCTGCCAACCGAAGGGAAGCAGCAAAGCGCCGACAACGAGCGCAATCCCATTGGTGTAGAAAACAATTGCCGAGGTGGATTCGCTGCGCGCTAAATGACGCGTGACGAGCAGAAACAAGGCATAAGACAGGGCGGCGGCAAGGATCAACAGGGCCTCGATACGTAGGACATCGCCGCCCGGACGGGTTATAATCAATACTCCCAGGAACCCGACGATCACCGCCGCCCAGCGGCGCGGACCTACATGTTCTTTAAGGATCGGACCGGACAAGGCGGTCACGAACAGCGGCGCGGCGAAGGCAATCGAGATTGCCTCAGCCAGGGGCATGTAACGCAATCCGGTGAAAAAGCAGAACATGGCGCCCAGGCCGAAACCGGCCCGTAAGGCGTGGCCAGGCAAACGGCGCGTGCGCAACGATGCCAAGCCGCCGTACCAAACCAATACCGCAATGGGCGGGATGGCAAAGAAATTGCGGAAAAAGACAACCTCGGTGATGGGATAGCCGGCTCCTAGCCACTTGGCCGCCGCGTCCATGACGGTCATGGCCGCCATCGCCGCAAGTACATAGGCGATGCCTAGGCCGATACGCTCCGGCACCACGGCGGCAACTGTGCCTGGGGAAATCCCTGCTTGCGGTAATCCCTCGCTCATACCGTTTCGAACCCCTATATCCACTCTCCTTGCTCGTCTATCATCCCCGGTACCATGCGGCAACGCGATACGGGCAAGATCGTCATTCTGACCGGCGCCGGTATCTCGAAAGAATCCGGGCTGGATACCTTTCGCGATCCGGACGGCATCTGGTCGCGCGTGCGCATCGAGGATGTGGCCACGCCCGAGGCCTTTGTCCGCGACCCGGTACGGGTGCACGATTTCTACAACGCCCGGCGGGAAAGGCTTCGGGCCGGAAGCATCGAGCCGAACGCCGCCCACCGGGCGCTGGCCCGTCTGCAAGCGGATTGGCCGGACGATGTCTTGGTCGTCACGCAAAACATAGACGATCTGCACGAGCGTGCCGGAACGACGACGCTTATCCATATGCATGGTGAGATTCTCCAAGCCCGCTGCCAGGCTTGCCACGCGGTCAGTGCGTGGCCGGGTGATATGACGATGGAGAGCGCTTGCCCGGCGTGCACGCAGGCGGGTGACTTGCGCGTCAACGTGGTCTGGTTCGGCGAGATGCCATTTGAGATGGACCGCATCTTGGAAGCCCTGGAGGCCTGCGATCTGTTCGTGGCCGTTGGCACCTCGGGCTCGGTCTATCCGGCGGCCGGCTTTGTGCGGGAGGTGCGCATGATCGGCCGCGCCCACACGGCGGAGCTAAACTTGGTACCCTCCGAGGGACATAGCTTGTTCGCCGAGCGGACCTACGGACCGGCCACCCAGGTGGTGCCGGATTTTGTCGAACGCCTCTTGAACGAAGGTTGGTAGATGACGGGTGATAAAGAATTGGCGGCGCTGGTTGAAGAGGCGCGGGCTTGCCGAGTTTGCGCGGCGCATTTGCCGCACGGGCCGCGGCCGGTGCTCCGCGCGGCCACCTCGGCACGCCTGATGATTATCGGCCAGGCGCCGGGCAGCAAAGTACACGCCAGCGGCATTCCCTGGGACGATCCGTCCGGCGACCGCCTGCGCGATTGGTTGATGCTGGACCGGGAGACGTTCTACGACGAAGGCCACATCGCCATCGTGCCCATGGGATTCTGTTATCCGGGCCGCGATGCCCGTGGTGGCGATCTGCCGCCCCGGCCGGAATGCGCGCCACTCTGGCATCCACCGCTGCGCGCGGCCTTGAAAGGTGTGGATTTAACCTTGCTCGTCGGCCAATACGCGCAAGCCCATTACCTGGGCCGGCGCCGGCAATCGAGTTTGACCGAGACGGTGCGCGCCTGGGCCGACTACGGGCCAGCGTTTCTGCCGCTGCCACACCCGAGCTGGCGCAATACCGGATGGCTGAAGAAGAACCCGTGGTTCGAGATCGAGCTTCTGCCGGAACTGCGATCACGGGTGCGAGCGGTTATCTAACCATGGCTCAGGCTTCGGCCTCGAGACGTTCCATATCCTCGTCCGAGAGGCCGAAGTGGTGGCCGATCTCGTGGATCAGCACGTGCCGCACGACGCTGACCAGATCGTCTCCGGTCTCGCACCAATAATCGAGGATCGGCCGCCGGTAGAGAAAGATCATGTCCACGTCGTCGGGCACGTCCATGACGCTTTTGCGGGTCATGTCGACGCCGCGGTAGAGGCCGAGCAGGTCGAAGGGCGACTCGCACTCCATTTCCTCCAGGGTCTCATCATCCGGGAAGTCCTCGATTTGGATGGCGATCTCGCCGACGTGTTGGCGCAGTTCTCCCGGGATGGTCGCGAAAGCCTCGCGCGCCTGAGCCTCCAGATCGGCCAGATCGGGTGGTGTGGTGAAACGTCCAACGTCGTGCATATGTGCCATGGAAACTTTATACCAAGGAGCGTAATGGCCGATGGGGAGAAAAGAGTATGGGCGAAAAGCTGGACGCGGCGGCACGGCAGGCGGCGCTCGCCCGCCTGGACGGCTGGAGCGCGGTCGACGGACGCGATGCCATCAGCAAAACCTTCACCTTCAAGTCCTTCAATGCCGCCTGGGGTTTCATGTCACGAATCGCCTTGGCTGCGGAGAAGATGGATCACCATCCGGAATGGTGCAACGTCTATGGCCGGGTTGAGATTACTTTAACGACCCACGATTGCGGCGGTGTCTCGCAACGCGACATCGATCTAGCTGAAATCATCGAGAGCTACGCCACCTAGCCCCTGCCGCTATTGCATGCGCATGGCACCATCGAGGCGGATCACATCGCCGTTGAGCATGGGGTTTTCGACGATGTGCATGGCCAGGCGGGCGTATTCTTCCGGCTTGCCGAAGCGGTGTGGGAAGGGCACCTGGGACGCTAAATTATCCTGCACCTCCTGCGGCATATTCAGCAGCAGGGGGGTGGCGATCAGGCCGGGGGCGATGGTCATCACCCGGATGCCCAACTTGGCGAACTCGCGCGCCGCCGGCAGCATCATGCCGATGATCCCGGCCTTGGAGGCGGCATAGGCGGCCTGGCCGATCTGACCCTCGGTAGCGGCGACCGAGGCGGTGGAGATGATCACCCCACGCTCGCCGTCGGCCAACGGTTCGGCGGCGGCCATCTCGGCGGCGGTCAGGCGCAACAGGTTGAAGCTGCCGATCAAATTGATCCGAATAACGGCGTCGAAATCGGCCAGGGGCATGGGGCCCTTGCGCCCGACGATGCGCTTGGCCGGAGCGATGCCCGCGCAATTGACCAGAACGCGGGCCGGGCCGTGCGCCTCGCGCGCCTGCGCCAGGGCCGCGGTGGCGGCCTCTTGATCGGCCACGTCACAGGCCAGGCCTAGTCCCCCGATTTCCTTGCCCACGGCGGCGGCTTTCGCACCATCGATATCGAGCACACAGACCTTGGCCCCGGCGGCGGCTAGATGCCGCGCCGTCTCGGCCCCCAGGCCCGAGCCACCGCCGGTGACGATTGCGCCCAACCCTTTTACGTTCATGTTTCTTGCCCTTCTCGCCCGGATTTCCAATTTCCGGCCGCTCTATAGCAGATGAACAAGGGCGAGGCGAGGTATCAGGCGAAAGTCGCCAGATGTTGCGGGCATCACTTGTAAGACCCATATCTGGCCTATGCATGAGCCGCCCGAGCCACGCGCCCTTGTTCCCTATCTGCCCGAGGGTAGTGAGCGCCAGAAAGCCCGCGTGGAGGCCGGATTCTGGGGAAAAGTACGTCGCCTAGTGGGTCGCGTGCCGTTCCTGGAGGATGCGGTGGCGGCGTACTACTGCACCACCGATTCAGACACTCCGGCACGGGTCAAGGTGGTGCTGACCGCCGCCTTGGCGTATTTCATCGTGCCCATCGATCTGATTCCCGATTTCATCGCCACCCTAGGTTTTACCGACGATGCCGCCGTGCTTTTTGCCGCTATTCAGACCGTGGCCCCGCATATCAAGGACGGCCACCGGACCCAGGCCCGCACCGCTCTACGACGGTTGAGCGGAAATACCGATTCAGCTTCTTAGAGCTGAGCTTTCGGCGATTCCCCGGCGGCGCCCGATGCGGCGCGCACGCGCGCAACTTTTGCTTCCCGGCGGGCGATGTAGATCGCGGCGCTGGCGATCACGGCAGCACCCGGCCAGGTCCAGGCGCTGGGAATCTCACCGAAGGCGAAATAGGCCATCACGGCAATAAAAGGCAAGCGCGCATAGTCGAACGGGATGATCACCGAGGCTTCCGCCTTGCTGAAGGCTTGCGTGAGCGCCAATTGCGCGAATGTAGCGAACAGACCCAATGCGACCAGCGCCGCCAAGACGGGCCAACTGGGCCATTGCCAATAGAGAAGCGCCGGGCCGAGGGACAACGGTGTGAGGATCATGTTCAGAATAAGTACAATTGTTGCCGGATGCTCGGTTCGCGACAGTGATTTTACCAACAAGACAGAGGCGGCCATGAAAACCGAGGCGATGATCGGTAAGGCCATGACCGGCGTAACCTCGGCGAAACCGGGGCGCAGGACAATGAGGACCCCGAGAAATCCAACGAAGGTCGCGGCCCAGCGCCGGATACCAACCACCTCGCCGAGAAAGAGCGCGGCACCGGCGGTGGCAAACAATGGCACGGTGAAGTTGAGGGCGACCGCTTCGCCCAGCGGTAGGAGAACGACCGAGGAAAACCAGCAGAGCATGGCGGTAATGCCAAACAGGCCGCGCAGAAGATGGGTTCCCAGGCGCTGGGTGCGCAACCCGGACAGCCCGGTGCGGGCCAGCCACGGCAGAATGAAAGCCAGAGCAAAGAGATTTCGGAAAAAGGCGATCGTAAAGGGATGCAATTCGGCCGCGGCGATGCGGATGAACATGTTCATCAGCGAAAAGCCAAAGGCGGCCGCAATCATATAAAGGGCGCCCTGCACGGGCGCCGGCACAGCGCTAAGCCGCGCCGCAATCCCGCGGGACGTTATCATGATGTCGGAAATCTTACGGGCCAGGCACCGGGACCGCCAGGGTTTCGGCGCGCAGGTCAGCCATGCGTGCGCCGGGACGCGGCTTTTATGGAAGAGGCGGGCCGTCGCGCGAGGACGTGCGGAACCGCGTCAAACCGTCGTTTAGGTGCAGCCAAGCAAGCTGCTCGCCCGCGTGCACGTGCATCGTTGGCGACACTGCGCTCGGGTCGTCCAAGGTACAGAGATAAAGATGGGTCTCATCCGCGAAACGGTCGGCTTCAAAGGCCATCGGCGTGCCGCAATCCCCGCAGAACGAGCGAACGACGCCCGGCGATGAGGCATAGGCAGTCAGCGTGCCGGCGGTAAAGGTTATCCGGTCCGGCGGAAAACCGACAAAAGTGGCAAAGGGCGCCCCGGTGCTGCGCCGGCAGCTTTGGCAATGGCAATGGGCTGCCCATAAGGGCTCGCCCGTCGCCACAAATCGGATCGCACCGCACAGGCAGCCGCCAGGGTAGTTGGTTTCCGTCTTTGTCATGGATGTCACTATAGCGCATCCGCGCCGGGCGGTATGTAGTCGAAATCGAAAGCCCGCTCGGCGTGGGGCACCACATGACCGACCGAGGGCGACGGGAAATGGGCGGTCAGCACCAAAATGTCGGTCTCGCAATGGCTATCCAGGAAGTGTCGGCGGGTCTTGGCGGCGAGTGCTGGATCATGATCGAATTTAACGTGCCATTCGGGGTGCGCCAGTTGGATCGGGCTGTGAATCAGATCGCCGGTCATCACCGCGCTGCGGCCCTGGGAGGCAAAATTTACAGCGACATGGCCGGGCGTATGGCCGGGCGCTGGGGTCAGCCAGACCTCGTCGTCGAGGGCGTAGTCCGTATCGACCAGAACCGCTTGCCCGGCTTCCATGATGGGCGCCACGTTCTCGTGGAAGACGGCGGTGTCGCGGGCTTCGCAGGCCGCGTATTCGTCTTTTGCGAGAATGTATTTGGCGTTCGGGAAGGTTGGCGTCCAGCGGCCATCCACCAGGCGCGTATTCCAGCCGCAATGATCCACGTGCAGATGGGTGCAGAAGACGTAATCGATGTCGCTCGGCCCGACCCCGGCGGAGCTAAGATTGCGCAACCAGGTTTCATCGCGCAGGTCTTTCCATTGGGGAACGACGTCGTCGTAGGTCTTGCGGCAACCGATGCAGGTATCGATGAGGATGATGTGATGGCGGGTGCGCAGCAGATAGGACTGCACCGGCATCATCAACATACCGGTCTTCGGATCGAGCGCCTTGGGCTCGAGCCAATGGCGGTGGGGCGCGACCGCCTCGGGCAGGGCCGCGTCGAAGAAGTCCAGCGGCCGGACAAAAGGCCCGTCCAGCTCAAGAATACGGTTGATGGTGATGTCGCCTAACTGTCCGGTTTTCATGGCCTTGGATTCATCTGACATTTCTCGGATAACTTACAAATCATGGTGAGTGTGCCAAGGTTGGCACGCCGTTGGAATAGTTCTCCTCCATAGCACACCGGCGTGGGATGCCTTTATCCACTGCTCCGACGCTCGGAATATAGCGCGATGGATCCCGGATTTAATCCGGGGTCGCGTCCGGGATGACGGTGGGATCTTAATGCCAGGAATTTCCGGTCCACCACACTAAGCTGGATTGGCGTTTTTCTCTTCGCCATACTGCGGGAAAGTTAGGGAGGACGAGCCGGGTTGGAAGAGAAACAAACAAACGCGCCGCTGTGGCGGCCCTCGGCGGAGCGGATTGCCGCCAGCAACCTGACCGTCTTCATGGGCCGGGTCGAGCGCGACTGGGGGGTGCGGCTCGCAACGTATGACCAGCTTTATGCTTGGTCGACCGCTGAGTTGGAGAAGTTCTGGACCTTGGTCTGGGACGATTGCGGGGTCATCGCCGAAACCCGCGGAGAGGTCGTGCTCGCCGACGGCGAGAAGATGCCCGGCGCCCGGTTTTTCCCCGAGGCGCGTCTGAACTACGCCGAAAACCTGTTACGCCGCCGCGACGAGGCCGATGCCATCGTCTTTTGGGGCGAGGACAAGGTGAAGCGGCGCCTGTCGTTTCGCGGGCTGCATGAGCAGGTTTCGCGTCTGGCGCAGGCCCTTGCCGAGGCCGGGGTGGAGCCCGGCGACCGGGTCGCCGGCTTCATGCCGAATATGCCTGAGACGGTGATTGCCACCCTGGCGACCAATGCGATCGGCGGGGTCTGGTCGTCCTGCTCGCCGGATTTTGGCGTCCAGGGCGTGCTCGACCGTTTCGGCCAGATCGAGCCAAAGGTTCTCTTTTGCCCGGACGGGTATTTCTACAACGGCAAGCGCATCGACTCGTTGGCGCGCGTACGCGAATTTACCGCGGCGCTGCCGTCTTTGCGCAAAATCGTGGTGGTGCCTTATCTCACCGCATCGCCGGATATATCGGGCCTCGACCGGGCGATGACCTACGCCGATTTCATCGCGCCGTTCAGTGCCGGAGAGATTCCGTTTCTGCGCCAGGCCTTCGATGCGCCGCTGTACATCATGTATTCTTCCGGCACGACGGGGAAACCGAAGTGCATCGTGCACGGCCAAGGCGGCACCTTGCTACAGCATATGAAGGAGCACCGGCTACTTTGCGATGAGAAGCGTGACGACCGGGTGTTCTATTTCACCACCTGCGGCTGGATGATGTGGAACTGGTTGATCTCGGCGCTGGCCTGCGAGGCGACGCTGCTGCTCTACGACGGCTCGCCGTTTTATCCGGATGGCAATGTGCTCTTCGATTATATGGATGCGGAGAAAGGCACGCTCTTCGGCACCTCGGCCAAATACATCGATGCCCTGAAAAACGCCCGGCTTGCGCCCAAGGCGACGCACGATCTTTCCTCGATCCGCACGATCACCTCCACTGGCTCGCCCTTGGTGCCGGAAGGCTTCGACTATATCTACGAGCATGTGAAGGCGGACGTGTGCCTTTCCTCCATCGCCGGTGGGACCGATATCATCGCTTGCTTCGTCGGCGGCAATCCCATCGGTCCGGTGTGGCGCGGTGAGATTCAGAAAAGGTGCCTGGGCATGGCGGTGGAAGTCTATGACGATCAGGGCCGGCCGGTGCGTGGGGAAAAGGGCGAGCTGGTCTGCACCCGCCCCTTCCCCTCCATGCCGGTGGGATTCTGGGATGATCCCGACGGGTCGCGCTATCGCGCCGCCTATTTCGAGACCTACCCGAACGTCTGGCGGCACGGCGACTATGTGGCCTTGACCGAGCACGAGGGTATCGTCATCTACGGCCGCTCGGATGCCACCCTCAATCCCGGCGGCGTGCGCATTGGCACCGCCGAAATTTATCGGCAGGTGGAACAGCTCGACGAGGTGGAGGAAGCGATTGTCATCGGCCAGGACTGGCAGGGCGACGTGCGCGTCGTTCTCTTCGTGCGATTGCGCGCCGGACTTGTCTTGGACGATGCGTTGATAACCCGGATCAAGGCGCGGATCCGTGCGGGATGCACACCGCGCCATGTGCCGGCCAAGGTGATCCAAGTCGCCGACATTCCGCGCACCAAGAGCGGTAAGATCGTCGAACTGGCGGTGCGCGATGTGGTTCACCGCCGACCGGTAAAGAACAAGGAGGCCCTGGCCAACCCGGAGGCTCTGCACCATTACGAGAACCTGGCGGAGCTTGCGACATGACCGGGATGCCGCCGCTGGCGCCGGCGATCGATGAGTTGGAAATCTCGCGCATCGCCCAGGTTTTCGAGTTGGGCTTCGGGCGCGAAAACCTGCTCTCGTTGTGGGTGGGCGAGGGAGATTTGCCGACACCCGCCTTCATCTGCGATGCGGCCACCGCCGCCATGGCCGCCGGCAAGACCTACTACACCCAGAAGTGCGGTATTCCGGAGTTGCGTCAGGCCATCGCCGAGTACACCGACGGCCTTTACGGCACGGATACGGGCGCGGAGCGGGTGATTGTAACCAGCTCGGGCATGAACGGCATCATGCTGGCGTTACAGGCGATCCTCGCGCCGGGTGATAACGTGGTGGTGGTCAGCCCGGTCTGGCCCAACATCGTCTCGTCCATTCGTATCGTCGGCGGCGTGGACAAGCCGGTCTGCCTCGATCCCTTACCGGACGGCGGCTTTTCGCTCGATCTTGCACGCCTGGCCGCGGCCATCGACGCGCGGACACGGGCGATCTTTATCGCCTCGCCCGGCAATCCCACCGGCTGGGTAATGACGGCGGAACAGCAGCGTCAGGTTCTCGATCTTTGCCGCACGCGGGGCCTGTGGATGTTGGCGGACGAAGCTTATGCCCGTTTCATCTACGATGGGTCCGCGGGTAACCGCGCCGCTGCGCCGTCGTTCCTGGAGGTTGCCTCGCCCGACGATCCGTTGATCGTCATCAGCACCTTTTCCAAGACCTGGGCGATGACCGGTTGGCGCATGGGCTGGCTGACCGTGCCGGCCAAGTTCGAGCCGGTTCTCGACAAGCTGATCGAGTTCAACACATCCGGCGCGCCGCACTTTCTGCAATATGCCTGCATCACGGCGATCCGCGAGGGCGAGCCCTTTGTCGCCGAGATGGTCGAGCGTTGCCGTCTCGGTGGGGCGCTGGTCTTTGACCGCCTATCGGCGCTGCCGGGGATACGCATCGCCCAGCCGCGCGGCTCGTTCTATAGCTTCTTCGCCGTGGACGGGCTGCAGAACAGCCTCGCCTACGCCAAACACCTCCTGAACGAGACGGACGTGGGCCTAGCCCCCGGCTCGGCCTTTGGGCCGGGCGGCGAGGGGCGTATGCGCCTGTGTTTTGCCAGCTCGGCGGAGAAATTGACACAAGCCCTGGACCGGCTGGTGCCAGTGCTGGCCAAGGGAGTTTAGCCGCCATGATGTGCGACCATTTCCAAACCTTCGCGCGCTTCAACCAGTGGGCGAACCGGGAAATCTATGATGTCGTAACGAACCTGCCGGAGACCGAGGTTTACAAAAAACGGCCGGCCGCCTACTTCGGTTCGATCCAGGGCACCTTGAACCATATTCTGGTCATCGATCGCTTGTGGTTTGGGCGCATCGCCGGGATCGATCCGGGCATCACGCGCCTCGATCTGATTCTCCATGAGGATTTTCCCCCGTTGCACGAGGCACGCCAGGCCGAGGACCTGCGAATTGTGAACCTGGTCGACGGTTTGGACGAGGCGGCCTTAGCCGGCAATTGCGACTACAACGACACCAGTGGCAAACCCTGGACCATGCCCATCCGGCGGATGCTGGCGACGGTGTTCAACCATCAAACCCACCACCGCGGACAAGTGCACGCGCTGCTAAAAGAGGCGGGCCAAGAACCGCCGGCCCTGGACCTGCCCGTCTTTCTGTTCGCCGAGAAATGGAAATAGGGCGGCGGCTTAACTATCCGTGACGGTAAGCACGACCTTGCCGGTAGCCTCGCGGCTGCGCAGCAGGGCCAGGGCCTTGGCGGCGTGCGCCAGATCGGCACTGTGCGATACGCGTGGCCTGATCTGGCCCTTCGCGTGCCAGTCGAACAGTTGGGCGAACTCGGCGGCGACCAGGTCAGGTGCCCGCCGGCGGTAGGCGCCCCAGTACAGCCCCAGCACGGCCAGGTTCTTGACCAGGAGGATATTCGCCGGAATTTTCGGCACCCGGCCGCTGGCAAAACCGATAAGTAACAGCCGACCGCCCCAGGCAGTGCAGCGTAGCGACGCATCGAAGATATCGCCGCCGACCGGATCGAAGACCACATCGGCGCCGCGCCCATCGGTAATTTCTAGCACCCGCTCGCGGATATCCTCGTCGATGGTATCGATGGTGTGATCGGCACCGTGGTCCGCCGCTATGGCCAAGCGTTCCGCGCTGCGGGCGGTGGCGATGACCGTAGCTCCCAGCGCCTTGCCGACCTCGACGGTTGCCAGGCCGACGCCGCCGGCGGCGCCGTGCACCAGCAATACCTCGCCCGGCTGCAGCCCGGCCCGCCAGGTCAGCGCCCCGTGCGCCGTGCCATAGGTGATGGGCAGGCCGGCGGCGGTGACGAATTCCATGCTATCGGGGATCGGGAAGATATCGGTCTCGCGAGCGATCAGGCCGGCGGCATAGGCGCCCCAATCGACCACCGCCATGACTCGGTCGCCCGGCGCAACGCGTGTGACACCGGGGCCGATGCCGGTGACGATCCCCGCTGCCTCGAACCCGGGGCTGAAGGGAAACGGCGGCTTCTCCTGGTAGGTGCCGGCGATCATCAGGCTGTCGGCGAAATTGACCCCGGCGACGTGCACGGCCACCGCCACCTCGCCGGCGCCGGGCGGCGGCAAGTCGATCTCCACAAGGGTTAGATCCTCAGGGTCGCCGTATTCGGTGCAGAGCATCGCGCGCATAACAGCCCTAAACAGGAAAATCGGTGATGGTACGAACCTCGCCCACCCGCGTTCCGGCGCAGTTATGGAGCGGCTCGGTCAAAAGATCGGCGTGGGTTTTGTCGAGGACGCCGAAGTGGTGTAAGAGCCGACCCATCAGGACCTCGGCGGCACGCCCGGCGCCATCGTCCACCTTCAGGGCGATGCCCAGGCCCAGTTTTGGCAGGGCACCGCAGTAGACCCCCTCGGCCCCGGTCTTGATCAGCGCATCGCCGCCGGTGGCCGTCATCACCCGGGTGCAATAGCGGCCGCTGCCGGCGATCATGAAGGGCTCGGCGGCCATGGCGGCACAGACGCGCTCGCAGGCGATTTGGCGGGCTTCGGGCTGGTCGCGCGGATCGGTGAGGCGGGCAAAGGCCAAGGCCAGATTGCCCAGCGGCACGCCGATCACCGGGATACCGCAGCCGTCGATACCGCGCGGTACCGTCCCCAGATCGAGACCGGTCATGGTCTCCAAGGTGCCAAGCACCCGCTGCTGAACCGCGTGCTGGTAGGCGATGTATCCTTTTGTCGGTACACCCATGTAGCGGGCCAGGGTGAGAAAGCCGGTGTGCTTGCCGGAACAGTTGTTGTGCGCCGGTGTTGCGTCCGCTTGGCTGCGCAACAGGGCTTGCGTGGCCATATCGTTCTTCGGCAGATGAGCGCCGCACTCCAGATCCGCCGATGTGCAGCCGATGCGCGCCAGCCAGGCGAGAACCGTTTCCACATGCCGGGGCTCGCCGCCATGGCTGGCGCAAGCAAGGGCGATCTCGGCGTTGCTAAGCGCAAAAGCCTCGGCGGCGCCACTTTCGATTAGCGGCAGGGCTTGTAACGGTTTGATCGCCGAGCGGGCATAGACCGGCTGCTCGAAATCGCCGGCGCTCAGCACGATGCGACCATCGGTATCCGATACGGCGAAGGCAGCCCGATGCCGGCTTTCCACCATGGCCCCACGGGTGACCTCGATGAGCTGCGGGTTGCCGCCGGCTACCGGGGCCGTCTCATGTGTCATCGTTGGCTGGTCGTGAGGCATAGGTGGCTGCGGGGTGCTGGAAGTTGGGGCGCGGATCAACTTGCCTTGACGCGACGCGGTGTGCAAGGTCGCGCCATGCGTGGTTATTTTGCCATCGGTGCGGAGCGGATCAGCAAGCCCATGAATATGGGCAGTCTGATGCGCTCGGCGCACGCTTTCGGGGCCAGCTTCTTCTTTGCCGTAGCGCCGGACACGGCGATCCGCGAAACACGCCATTCGGATACGGCGGATTCGGGCAAACACCTGCCGCTCTATCTTTACGAGAGTATCGACGAGCTAACCCTGCCGCGCGGTTGCGCGCTGGTGGGCGTCGAGCTGACCGACGATGCGGTCGTTTTGCCCAGCTTTCATCATCCCAGTGCTGCTGCCTATGTCTTCGGGCCGGAACGCGGCAGCCTATCCGAGGAGACGCGCAGCCGCTGCGCACACATGGTCAAGATTCCGACAAAGTTTTGCGTCAACGTCGGGATCGCGGGGGCAATCGTCATGTACGACCGGCTGCTCAGCCGCGGTGGGTTTGCCCGGCGGCCGTTGAATCCCCGCGCCGAAGGCGAGACGCTGGCACAACACGTGCGCGGCGCTCAACGGGTTCGCGGGGTTCGCCCCCCTGAGGTGGGGTGATGCCGTTACGCGGCGCGCTCTCAATGTCGGCAAAGGGCTGGCGGATCGATATGTCGTGCTTATAATGACCGCCCAAACACGAGGCAGAAACTTGAAACACTCTCGTCCAACCGTCTTTCAACTCATTTTGGTTCTGGTCCTTGCGGCCGCGGTGCCGGCCCCGGCATTGGCTCAGGGCATCGAACGTCTGGGCGATTTCGGCGACTGGAGCGCGTTTCAATTCGTCGAGAACGGCAACAAGGCGTGCTACATGGCCAGCCAGCCGAAGAAGGCGGAGGGCGATTACAAGAAGCGCGGCGACGTCTATGCCATCGTCACCCACCGGCCGGGCGAGAAGCTGCGCGACGAGGTAAGCGTTCTCGCCGGCTATTCCTACAAGGAAGGCAGCGCGGTCAAAGTCGCCATCGGCGGTCAGGCCTTCGAGCTGTTCACGCAAGGGGACGGCGCCTGGGCCAAGGATAAAAAGGCCGACGAGGCCTTGGTCAAGGCTATGATCAAGGGTAGCTCCTTGGTCGCCAAGGGAACCTCCTCGCGCGGGACCCAGACCACCGATACCTACTCCCTAAAAGGGTTTTCCAAGGCTTACGCGGCCATCGGCAAGGCGTGCGGGATTAAGTAGGCCCTTACCTGCCCCATATGGGCGCGGGTGCTTGCCTCGGGGCCGCCGGGCGCTTATCACCTGCAGCCATGAGCCAGTCCGCGCACGCCCGATCGTTCGCCCCGCCCGCCGATACCGGTGGGCGGCGGAATCTGGTCGGCCTATCGCGGACGGAGATGGAGGCCGAGATTGCCGGTCTTGGCGAGCCCGCCTTCCGTGCCCGCCAGTTGTGGCACTGGATCTATCACCGGGGCGCCACTGATTTTGCCGCTATGACCACGTTATCGAAGGATTTCCGGGCCCGCCTAGCGGATACCCACGTGCTCTGGCGGCCGCAGGTAGCGACGGCGCAACAATCTCAAGACGGCACCCGTAAATGGCTGCTGCGCTTGCCCGACGGGCAGGAGGTCGAATCCGTGCACATTCCGGAGGAGGATCGCGGCACCCTGTGCGTCTCCAGCCAGGTTGGCTGCACGCTGACCTGCCGGTTCTGCCATACAGGGACCCAGCGTTTGGTGCGCAACCTGTCGGCGGCGGAGATCGTCGGCCAGGTCATGCTCGCCCGCGATGCCCTGGAGGAATGGCCCAGCCCGGCGGAAGGCCGGCAACTGACCAATCTGGTGATGATGGGCATGGGCGAGCCGCTCTACAATCTCGACAATGTGGTCAAGGCCCTCAAGATCGTCATGGACCCGGAAGGCCTGAGCATTTCGAAGCGCAAGATCACCCTCTCGACCTCCGGTGTGGTACCCATGATGGCCCGCTGTGGTGAGGAGCTAGGGGTTAATTTGGCGGTTTCGCTGCACGCGGTCACCGACAATCTGCGCAATGAGCTGGTGCCGATTAACCGCAAATACCCGTTGGCCGACTTGTTGACCGCCTGTCGGGCCTATCCGGGGGTGCATAACGCCCGGCGTATCACCTTCGAATACGTGATGCTCGACGGTGTTAATGACAGCCCGGCGGATGCCCATGCCCTGGTGCGCCTGTTGCGCGATATTCCGGCCAAGGTCAATTTGATCCCGTTCAACCCCTGGCCGGGGACGGCGTATGCCTGTTCCACGCCGGCGGCGATGGATACCTTCGCCGCTATTCTGATGGAGGCGCATCTGGCCTCCCCCATACGCCAGCCGCGCGGGCAGGATATCATGGCCGCGTGTGGCCAGTTGAAAAGTGCTAGCCAGCGCCTTCCCCGCACGGCGCGCTCGGTTGATACTCTCGCGGCATTGGAAAAAGAAAAACCCCTCCCCGCCGATACGGCGGAAGAGGGGCTGTAGTTGGGCTCGGGTAGAGACGGATACGGCGCTTAGTTGCCGCGATAGTGCTGTTCTTGCCTGGCGGCGACGTCGAAGTGGAACCGTTTTGCGCCGCTCGCCGAGTAAGCTACGGAGGAATCGGCGGCACCGACGCGGGTCACTTGCTTGGTAGCCCGGCCGTTTGTGTGCGAGGCCGCGTTGGCCTTGGCTTCCGCGGCGATGTAGGCTTCGTAGCGGGCACTGCCGGCATTGCCGCCCTCGGCAAGGGCAGGGCCGGCTAGAACGGCCACGGCAAGCGCGGCGGCGGCCGAGATGAGGGACTCGCGAATAGACATTTTCATAAGAAACTCCATCTGATCATTCGATTGAACTGCCGGATCAGACCACCCTTCCCCGTTACAAGAACATCCCGTCACAAGAATGTCTGGGCGCGCCAATCCATTACCGTTGATATAGCGATGTGGGCGCTGTGCCGATGTGATGGCCGTCACACTCGGTGCACTTTGGGACGTTTTTGTCGGAATGTGGCGGCAGCTCTAGTGTCTTGCCGGCTGGCGGAGATTCCCCGATACTCCGCCCGGATTTTTGAACCCTACTCCCCTAGCGGCGCGAGCAGTGCATGAGCGAGATCAAGAAAGTTGTGCTCGCCTATTCCGGCGGCCTGGATACCTCGGTCATTCTCAAATGGCTGAAAGAAACCTATGCCTGCGAGGTGGTTACCTTCACCGCCGATCTGGGGCAGGGCGAAGAGCTGGAGCCGGCCCGGCGCAAGGCCGAGATGGCCGGCGTCAAACAGATCTACATTGAGGATTTGCGCGAGGATTTCGTTCGCGACTACGTCTTCCCCATGTTCCGGGCCAATGCGCTCTATGAAGGGGTCTATCTGCTCGGTACCTCGATTGCCCGGCCGCTGATCGCCAAGCGGCAAATCGAAATCGCCGCCGAAACCGGGGCCGATGCGGTTTGTCACGGCGCAACGGGCAAAGGCAACGACCAGGTACGCTTTGAGCTGAGCTACTATGCGCTCAAGCCGGATATCAAGGTGATCGCCCCGTGGCGGGAGTGGGAGTTGACCAGTCGTACCCGTCTGCTGGAATTCGCCGAGAAGCACCAGATCCCCATCGCCAAGGACAAGCGCGGCGAGGCGCCTTTTTCGGTGGATGCGAACCTGTTGCACATCTCCGCCGAGGGCAAGGTGCTGGAAGACCCGTGGGTGGCGGCCGAGGAGTATGTCTATACCCGCACGGTAGCCCCCGAGGCCGCGCCCGACACGCCGACCATCATCGAGGTCGAATTCGAGAAAGGCGATGCGGTCGCCGTCGATGGCGCACGCTTGAGCCCGGCTGCCCTACTCACCCGCCTCAACGGGTTGGGCGGGGCCAACGGTATCGGGCGGTTGGATCTGGTGGAGAACCGCTTCGTCGGCATGAAGAACCGCGGCATCTATGAAACACCCGGTGGCACGATCCTGCATGTGGCGCATCGGGCCATAGAATCGCTGACCCTCGACCGGGGGGCGGCGCACCTGAAAGATGAGCTAATGCCGCGCTATGCGGAGCTTATCTACAACGGCTTCTGGTTCAGCCCCGAGCGCGAGATGCTGCAGGCGCTTATCGACCACAGTCAGGAACGGGTGAGCGGCACCGTGCGGCTAAAGCTCTATAAGGGCAACGTGATCGTCGAGGGACGCAAGTCGCCGGACTCGCTCTTTAGCCAGGCGCACGTGACCTTCGAGGAAGATTCGGTCTACGACCAGCGCGATGCGCAAGGCTTCATCAAGCTGAACGCCCTGCGTCTGAGCCTACTCGGCCGCCGCGACGGGCGTTAGGCCGGCCCAAGACACACTGCTACGATCCCAGGGGTTGCATCGTTCGAGGATCGAGGAGATCGCGCAACGGTTCCTCGATACCTCTCACGGCGGCCATATAGCAGAACATGCTAACTGGGTTGAAGGCTAAGGCAACACCGTCGACATTGAGTTGCGTTTGGGTGGTTCGCGTATAGACCCAGGCGTTTGTGAGGCCTAGCCTCGCGCAAAAACTGAGAAGCCCAGTTAGCTCCTCCCTTGGCCGGGTAACCGCGCGGTCGCTCCATTTGATCTCCACGGCGGTAACCGGTCGCTTTCCCCAAGTGCCACGTGAGACAATGTCGACTTCGCCGTCCTTCCAGCGGGCGTAGAAGAGACCTTGCGCTAATGCGGACTGGGCCAGCTGGCTGAATACGGCTGTCTCCGTCAGCCGTCCCATAGCAGGATCATCCGCAACGACGGGGCCGAACAAAGCCGAACGAATGGATGGATTGGTCAGATAAACTTTGAAGTGCGTCACTCGCTTGAAACGTTGGGCGTTCTGGTCGAGACGGTGCAGCCGGTGGATAAGGAAGGCTGCTTCTAGATAATCCAGATATTTGCGAAGAGTATTCTTGGCGACACCGGATGCTTGGGACAATGCTTCAAGCGTTACTTCGGAGCCGGTGTTGTAGGCCAACACAGTGAAGAACCGCTTGAGTTCTTGGGAATCTTGAATTCCGTACAGACTGGGAATATCACGTAAGAGAACCTTGTCGACGATATCGTTGGCAACGTACCGATCCATTTGCTCTCGTACCCTGGGGTCGAGGACGGCTTCGGGGAATCCGCCAAAGTTGATGTAGTCAACAAAGGCCTCGTTTAACCCCGTGAGATTGAGAATCGAGGGCCTGCCATTCTCAAGCACTACCAGCTCGCCATCAACATTTCTGAACCGCAGAAACTCGGCAAAATTGAGGGGCGGCAATAGGGAATCGGTGAACCTGCCGGCTCCCGATTCGGTGCTCCGAAGCTTCAAGGCCGCGGCGGCGGAACCGGACGCGACGAAACGCATTGCCGGGAATGAATCAACCAGCGATTTCAGGTGTCGTTCCCAGTCCGGGTGGTACTGAATCTCGTCGAAGAATACGAAGAGTCGATCGCCGCGTTTGTGCCCATGTATCTCCATGAACCATGTGAGGAGCCGCTCCAACGCAATCCCTGTGTAGGTTGGCGTGTCAACGGATACATAGAAGATGTGGTCCGGCTTGGTTCCCCCATCGATTAGATTTTGAATCGCCTGGGTCAGCATAACCGTCTTGCCGACTCGCCGCGGTCCCATGAGCACGATGGCTCGATTGACCGAAACCTCTGTCAGTAGCCGCATGAAGCCGGGGAAATAGGCCCGCCTTGGCCATTCAGCTATCCGCGAATCCGTTGCGCCCGACTTCCACCAGGGGTTATCAAAGGCGAGCCGTTTTTTGATTTCTACTTCAGTGACTTCCAGCATGATACCACACTAAGATCAATCGTTTGATCTTACTATAGCGTACCATCAAGATAAGATCAAACGATTGATCTTAGTCGACAACAATGCTATAAGCCATTGTATTGTAACAATTTTATTGTGTCACTTGGGAGCAAAGACTCAGGCCGGCCACGGGCTCGTGCCTATGACCCAGGTGTGCAGCTGCAGCAACAGCAGGTAGATGGCCACGGCGGCGAGCGGCCGCCACCAGCCTATGCCGGACCAATCCAGGTGCGTGCGTCCGGTGAGAATGGCGGCGAAGGGGGTTAGGCTGGTGGTCAGTTTGACCGGCCCCCAGGCGCCGCCCAGGGCTTCTTCGCGCCGGCGGTCGATATGCATCATGCCGCCGATGCTCAAGACCACAATGCCACTCATGAGGGTGATGTTGGCCAGATCGCCGGTGACGGTCAGGTGCGCGGCGGCCCACAGCGCCGTACCCCACAGGAATGGATGCCGGGTGATGCTGTTTATGCCCGGTGCCGGGCTACCGGGTAGGCCGGCGGTCAACGACCGTTCGGCGCCAACCTGGGTCGGGCCGCGGGTGGTCAGTCCGGCGACCACCAGGAAGATGGAAACGGGCATGAGCACCAACGGGATCCAGGCCATCGCGGCGGGCGGATCCCAGACCGGCACGCTCGGTGCGGCGCGGTAGGCTACGATCATCCAAATGAGGGCGGCGGTAATCACCAGGGTGTAGACCGGCATAAAGCCGCTCTCGCCCAGCTTGCGGACCAGGCGCTGCCGCACCGGGGCGCTGGAGAGCACAAAGTGGCCACCGACGAAGGCCAGCGTGGCAATAAACAAGGCGTTCAGGGTTCCGCTCATGCGGGTGATTATCGGGGTGTGTCGCGCTGCCGTCCAGCCCCGTAGGATTGGGGCACCGGTCGCCAGGGCCGGCGACTTGCGTTAGTCTCGGCCCCGGCGAAAACCAAGGAGTAAGCGATGGGTGATATGGCCGCCTTTATCGAAGGTCTGCCCAAGGCCGAGCTGCACGTGCATATTGAGGGCACCTTCGAGCCGGCACTGATGTTTGAAATTGCCGGCCGGCACGGCATCGCCCTGCCCTATGCCTCGGTCGCGGATTTGGCGGCGGCCTACGAGTTCGGCAACTTGCAGGAATTTCTCGATCTCTACTACCAGGGCATGAACGTCCTGATCGCCGAGCAGGACTTCTATGATCTGACTTGGGCCTATCTGCAGCGGGCACGGGCGCAAAATGTCCTGCATGCAGAGATTTTCTTCGATCCGCAGGCGCATACGGCTCGGGGGGTGGCATTTGCGACCGTTCTTGACGGCATCAGCCGGGCGCTCGACGATGGGCGCCAGAAGCTGGGCATCAACAGCCGGCTGATCATGTGTTTCCTGCGCGACAAGAGCGCCGCGGAGGCGGAAGCGACCCTGGATCAGGCCTTAGTGTACACGGGGGGGCGTACGGATCGGATCATCGGTGTCGGCCTCGATTCGGCCGAGGTGGGCCACCCGCCGGTCAAATTCCGCGATGTCTTTGCCCGGGCCCGCGCCGCCGGCTTGCGGGCCGTTGCCCATGCCGGCGAGGAAGGCCCAGCGGCATACGTGCGGCAGGCGCTGGACGAGTTGGGTGTCGAGCGCGTCGATCACGGCAACCGGGCCCTCGATGACGATGCCCTGGTCGAACGTCTGGCCCGCGAGGGTATCGCGCTGACCATGTGTCCCTTGTCGAATTTGCGCCTGCAGGTGATCGGCGATATGCGTCAGAATCCCCTGCGGGCGCTGATGGAGCGCGGTGTGCGGGTCACAATCAATTCCGACGATCCGGCCTATTTCGGCGGTTACGTGAATGAAAACTACCTGGCCGTGCAGGAGGCGCTGTCTCTGAGCAAAGCGGAACTGACGGCCATCGCCCGCACGTCGTTTGCGGCCTCGTTTCTCGACCGGGCGGAGAAGGATGCGTTCATAGCGCAGGTGGACGCGTATGCCGCCGCGACGTGACGGCCTTCACGCCGTGGCGGTAAAATCCTCGAAGCGATCGATGGCGGCGCGGTCGTAGCCCAGGGAGGCGGTCAGGAGTTGCTGGGTATAGGGATGCGCCGGCTCGCGGGCGCGCAGTTGCGCGACGCTCATCTCCTCGACAACGGCGCCATGGTTCATCACCGCCAGGCGGCCGCACATGTGTGCTACGACCGCAAGATTGTGGCTGACCAGAATGTAGGTCAGATCCCGCTCGGCCTTGAGGCGGCGCAATAGATTCAGCACCTCCGCCTGCACCGAGACATCCAGGGCCGAGGTGGGTTCGTCCAGAAGCAGAATCTTGGGCTCCAGAATCAGCGCCCGGGCCACGGCGACGCGCTGCCGCTGGCCACCGGAAAGCTGATGCGGGTAGCGATAGCGGAATTGGGGCCCAAGACCGACCTCGTCTAGGGCGCGGCTGATGCGCCGGTCCGCTTCGTCCATGCCGTGGATGGCGATGGGCTCGGCCAGGATGCGATCGATGGTATGGCGCGGGTGCAGCGAGCCATAGGGGTCTTGGAAGACCATCTGCACTTGCTTGTAGAAGGCTTTGTCGCGGCGTCGGCCCAGGGTCTGCCCGGCCACCGCCAGTTGCCCGCTCCAATCCGGATTGAGGCCGCTGAGGGCGCGGAGCACCGTCGATTTGCCGGAGCCGGATTCGCCCACCAGACCAAAGCTTTCGCCGGCGGCGACGTGGAAGGAGATGCCGCGTACCGCATGCACCGCCGCCGCCCCATGGCCGAAGGAAACGTTGAGGTCCTCGACGCGGATCATCGCCTCACACCCCCTGGTCCAGCCACGCCGGGTCGCGGCGCAGCACCGGCAAATCCGCCGAGCTGCCCGCTTCAATCCGCGGCAGACAGTTGAGCAGGCCACGGGTATAGGGATGCTTCGCCTCGTTCAGGCGTTTGGCATCGCAGACTTCCAACACCTGGCCGCCGTACATGATCAGCACGCGGTCGCAGAACGAGGCGACCAGATTGAGATCGTGGCTGATAAAGATAAGGCCCATGCCGCGTTGCGTGACCAAATCGTCGAGGATCGCCAGAACCTGAAGCTGCACGGTTACGTCGAGGGCCGAGGTCGGCTCGTCGGCAATCAGCAGATCCGGATCGGGAATCAACATCATGGCAATCATGATGCGCTGTCCCATGCCGCCGGAAACCTCGTGCGGATAGGCGCGGTAGACCCGTTCCGGGTCGCGGATGCGTACGGCCTCCAGCATCTCCAGGGCCCGCCGCTTGGTCTCGCGCCGGGCACCCTTGCCGTTGATACGGTAGGCCTCGGCTATTTGTTGGCCAACGGTCATGACCGGGTTGAGCGAAAACTTGGGGTCCTGCATGACCATGGAGATGTGCCGGCCGCGGATTTGGCGCATGGCGCGCTCGTCGATGCCCAGCAGGTCCGTGCCGTCGAATTCCAGTTTCTTGGCGCGCACGCGCCCCGGCGGCCGCACCAGACGCAGGATCGCGCGTCCGGTAACAGACTTGCCCGAGCCCGATTCCCCCACGATGCCCAGCTTTTCCCGGCCTAGGGAGAAGCTGACCCCACGCACGGCTTCAACCAGTCCCTTGGGTGTGGCGAAATCAACGCGCAGGTCCTCGACCGCAAGCAGGGGATTTTGTGTCATCCCGCGCTCCCGCTTTTCGGATCGAGCACGTCTCGCAGCCCGTCGCCCAGCAAGTTAAATCCCAGGCTGACGACGAAGATGGCGATGCCGGGGATGGTCGCGACCCACCATTGATCGAGAAGGTACTGGCGGCCCGTCGAGATCATAGCCCCCCACTCGGGCAGGGGTGGCTGAGCGCCCAGGCCCAGGAAACCCAATCCCGCCGCGGTCAGGATGATGCCCGCCATGTCCAGCGTCAGGCGGATGATCACCGAGGAAATGCAGAGCGGCGCGATGTGGCCGTAGAGGATACGCAGACCCGAGGCGCCCTGCAGGCGCGCCGCCATGATGTATTCGCTGTTGCGAATGGTGATGGTCTCGGCGCGCGCCAAGCGGGCATAGGGCGACCAGGTCGTCAACGCGATGGCAAGCACCGCGTTCTCGATGCCGGGACCGAGCGCCGAGACGAAGGCGAGCGCTAGGATGAGCCGCGGAAAGGCCAGGAAGATATCGGTGAAGCGCATGAGCACGTTATCCACCCAGCCGCCCACATAGCCGGCCACGGTGCCGATCACCAGCCCGATGGGGACGACCAAGATACCGACCAGACCGACAATGTAGAGCGTGATGCGCGCGCCCCAGACGATACGCTCGTAGATGTCGCGCCCCAGCTCATCGGTGCCGAGCCAATGGTCCCCGCTTGGCGCCAACAAGCGGTCGGACAGATGCTGCTCGGTTCCATTGCCCTGGGTCAGGAGCGGTGCGAAGGCGGCGGTCAACACCAGGGAGACGATGATCAAGAGCCCGATCATGGCGATCGGGTTAGTGCTGAAGGCGCGCCAGCCGAGGTAAAAGCGCTGGCAGCGGGCGTGGAAGACCGACTCGGGCGAGTCGGAAAGCAACCAGGCTTTCAGTCGCCGGGATGAGTTCGGGGTAGCTGTGGTGCCACTGCTCATTACCGCGCCCTGGGATCGACGATTCGGTAAAGTGCATCGGAGATCATGTTGATTCCCACAAAGCAGATGCCGACCACCACCGTGCCACCGATCACCGCGTTCATGTCCGCGTTGAACAGGGAATTGGTGATGTACTGGCCGATGCCGGGCCAGGCGAAAACGGTTTCAGTGAGCACCGAGCCTTCCAGAAGCGAGGCGTAAGTCAGGCCGATGATGGTGATCAACTGAATGAGCACGTTGCGGAAGGCATGACGCCAGATCACCGCCAATTCGGATAGACCCTTGACGCGCGCGGTGATGACGTACTCCTGGTTCAACTGATCCAGCATGAAGCTGCGCGTCATACGCGCGATATAGGCGAGTGCGAAAGTTGTCAGCATGGATGCCGGCAACACAATGTGAGACAGCGCGTTACGGAAAATCTCCCACTCCTTCTGCATGGCTGAATCGATCAGGATGAACCCCGTTGTCGGGTCAACGATGCCGTCGTAATAGACCTCGATGCGGCCGGGTCCGGGCAGCCATCCGAGCCACCCGTAGAAAATCAGGAGCGAGACAAGGCCGAGCCAGAAGATCGGCACGGAATAGCCGATCAGTCCCACGACGCGCACGATGTGATCGATCAGCCGGCCCTGGTGCACGGCGGCGACCACGCCCATGGGCACGCCGATGAGGATGCCGGCGATGGTGGCCACACTTGCCAGCTCGAAAGTGGCCGGGAAGAAACGGATAATATCGTCCAGCACCGGCCGGGTGGTCATGATCGACTTGCCGAAATCACCCTGCAGCACGTTCATCAAGTAAATCAGATATTGCTGAATGAGTGGCTTATCGAGGCCAAGCTCGATGTACATGGCCTCGTAGACTTCCTTGGACGCGCGGTCGCCGACGATCGACAAAACCGGATCGGCGGGCATGACCCTTCCGATGATGAAGGTGATGGCTGTGAGACCGACAAAGGTCAGCGTAAGCGTGAAAAGAAGGTTTGCCGCCCTGGCGGCCAAAAGATGCGGGGACGGGCCTAGGCCCGTCCCCGGTACAATTGAGCCGCCGCTATTTGCCACAGCGGTACTCGAAGGTTACTTCGTGACGTTGCGGTAGAAGACCAGATCGAAATTGGAGCCGCTTACGAAACCCTTCACATTCTTACGCCGCACGACTTGCTCGCTGCGCTGGAACATGACGGAAAACGGCGAAACCGCCTGCATCTTTTGTTGCAGATCAGCGTACATTTGCTTGCGCTTGGTTAGATCCAGCTCCTTGGCCGAGGCTTCGGTGAGCGCGTTGATCTCCGGGTCGGACCAGGCGTTGCGCCAGGCCAGCTTGCCGGTCAGCTTCGCCTCCAGACGGTTGTCCGGATTGTGGGCGAAAGAGTCGGTGTTGGAGTGCGGATCGATGTAGTCGGGCGACCAGCGCGCGACAATGATCTCGTGCTTGCGCGCCCGATATTTCGGCCACAGGGTCTTGCCCTCCGAGAGCGTGATCTCGGACTCGATGCCGGCCTTCGCGAGACTCTGTTGGATCGACTGAGCGATCTCGGAGAAGGGAGCTTCGGTCAAGGTATCGATCTTGATCTTGAAGCCATCCGGATACCCAGCCTCGGCAAGCATCGCCTTGGCCTTCGCGACGTCGAGCGTGAACGGAGTCTCGTCGTAGGAACCCCAGAGGCCCGACGGCCACACCGCCTGGTGGATCTTGTACTCGCCGGCCAGGAACGAGTTGACCATGCCCTCGTAATCAATGAGATAGCGCATGGCGAGACGCACCTGGGGGTTGCCCAGAATCTCGTGGGCGTCGTTGGTGGCCATGTAGGTCAGCCCTGCCTTGGGGTATTTGCCGATCACGACGTCGGTGTTGCCATCCAAGCCCTTGATCTGGTCCGGTTGCAGGTTGCGCGCGAGATCGACATCGCCCTTTTCGATCAGCAGTCGCTGGGCCGAAGGTTCGGGCACGTGGCGGATAATGACCCGCTTCACGCCAGGGGCGCCCATGCGGTAGTCCGCGTTGGCCTCAAGGGTAATCAACTCGTTTGCATTCCAAGCCTTGAGCGAGAAGGCGCCTGAGCCGGCGCTATGGTTTTTCAACCACTCGTAGCCGAGATCGCCGTCCTTTTCGTTGGCCATGACCAACGTCTTGTCGACCACGGAGCCGACGCCGGCTTGCAGCGCGTTGAGCACCAGTCCTGGTGAGAATTCCGCGTTGATTGTCAGAACAACGGTCATGGCGTCCGTCGCCTTAACCAGGTCGTCCACGTTCTCCGCATCCCAGCCGAACTGAGTGAAGATGAAGGCGGGCGTCTTGTTCAGCTTGATGACCCGCCGGAGCGAAAAGGCCACATCCTCGGCGGTGACCGGGTTGCCCGAATGAAACTTTTGCCCGGCTCGTATCTTGAGAGTGACGGTCTTGCCGTCGGCGCTGATATCAAAGCTCTCGGCGACGCCGCCCACCAGCGTGCCCAAATCCTCAGGCTCGAACATCATGACGCGGTCATAGACGTTGGCGATAACCTCGCCGCCGGTGAATTCGAACACCTCCGCCGGGTCGAGCGTGATGGTGTCGCTGATGTCCTTGGCTACAATGAGGGTATCTTTCGGCGTCTCCGCCGTCGCCTGGCCGCCGCTGACGGCCAGCGCCAGGAAAGCCAAACTTGCGAGTAGTTTTCTCATAATCATTATCTCCCTGTGTCGTCGGCTTTGGGCCGGTTGCGGCAATTCTGCCGCTTTTGGTCGTGCTCCCAGGCCCGCCGACAAATTCTAATCCGTTCTGGGCTTTAATCCCCAGGTTGGACACGTATCATGGTTGGTTTCCGACCCGGCGTCCATGGTCAATCGCAAGGCCAATCATGGGCTTTCCGACCCGGAAGGACTAGAATTCGGGGGCCGGGACGCCGGCCTGGCGGCAGGTCGCGGTTACCGTATTGGCCAGCAGGCAGGCGATGGTCATCGGTCCAACGCCGCCGGGGACGGGCGTTATCGCGCCGGCGATGCTGCGCGCTTCGCCGGTGGCGACATCGCCCACCAGGCGGGTCTTGCCGCCCTCCCCCTCGATGCGGTTGATGCCCACGTCGATGACGGTCGCCCCGGGGCGAATCCAATCGCCGCGGATCATCTCGGGCCGGCCCACGGCGGCGATCAGGATCTCCGCGCCCCGGCAGACGGCTGGCAGGTCCCGGGTCCGGGAATGGGCGATGGTCACCGTGCAATGCTCGCGCAGCAGAAGCTGGGCCATCGGTTTGCCGACAATGTTGGAGCGGCCGACCACCACCGCCGGCATACCGGTCAGGTCCCCCAGATGGTCCTTGAGCATCATCAGGCAGCCGAGCGGTGTGCAGGGGATGAGCGGCGCCGACGCACCGCTGCCGCCGGTCGCCAGGCGGCCGGTGTTGATCACATGGAAGCCATCCACATCCTTGGCCGGATCGATGGCGGCGATCACCGCTTGCTCGTCGATTTGCTTGGGAAGCGGCAATTGCACCAGGATGCCGTTGATCGCCGGATCTTTGTTGAGCTTGGCAATGAGGGCCATCAACTCGTCCTGGCCGGTGTCGGCGGGCAGCTTGTGCTCGAAGGACGCCATGCCGACCTCCTCGGTCTGCCGCGCCTTGTTGCGCACATAGACCTGGCTGGCCGGATTTTCGCCCACCAGGACCACGACCAGGCCAGGGGTCAGGCCGTGTGCCTGTTTGATCTCGCCGACGGCGGTGGCGATGCGCCCGCGCAAGGCCGCGGCAAAGGCCTTGCCGTCTATGATTTTCGCATCCGCCATCGCTTATCCCTCATCATATGTTGAAAACCGCCGCATTGTGCGGTTCCGGCTCTACTCCCGCCGTTCCAAAACCGCCTTCAGGGACCGCATATCCGACGCCCGTCGAGCCACGCCTGCACGTGTATCTGCAAAGCCGCTGCATCGCCCGCGATCAGCACGGTTTTGCGCCGGTCGCCATGGCCGGCGATCACCTCGATGGCGCTTTTCGGAATTTTCCAGGTCTTGGCCAACAGCTTGATAACCGCGGCGTTGGCCTTGCCGCCCTCGGCCGGGGCGCTCACCCGAAGAGCTATGACCATATGGCCGTCGTCGAGTACCTTGGTTCCGTCGATGCCAGTCCGGCTTGCGCCTGGCTGGACGCGCAGCGCCACCCGCAGACCGGCGGCCGAGATGCTCAGAGGGCTCGGATTTGCCTCAGGCTCAGAGGGCACGCATGACCATGGATCGATGGATGTTGCCGATCACCATCTGCACGAACATAAGGGCCAAAATGAGCACGATCGGCGAGATGTCGACACCGCCAAACTTGGGCACGAAACGGCGGATCGGGCGCAATGCCGGCTCGGTTATGCGCCACAGGAACTCGCCGATCATCGAGACGAACTGGTTGCGGGTATTGACCACCCCGAAGTGCACCAGCCAGGACAGAATGGCCGAAATGATCACTGCCCAAATGTAGAGATCGATAGCGATCATAAACACGCGCAGCAGGGGATCGAGGATGATCATCGTCCAGCCTATCTATTCTACCCAGTTGAGACACCGAATCCGGCGCGACTCGGCGCCGAATCGGGCGCTAGCCTAACCGTGCCACCGGCGGGAGACAAGGCGCGGCCGCCGCCCATGCGGGCTTGCCAGGGCTTGCTTGACAGGGCTGGGGGATGTTCCCATTATCCGCGCCACCCAGACCCGGGCCGCCGGCTATAGGGCGCGCGGCTGAAGAGGTCGCATGGGGCCGTAGCTCAGTTGGGAGAGCGTCGCGTTCGCAATGCGAAGGTCAGGGGTTCGATTCCCCTCGGCTCCACCATTTCCGCCCAGGCGCCGTCCCCGTGCGCGCAACGTGAATCTTCGGGGCCGCCTATGATCCCGCTGCATGATGATAATCCGACCTCGATCCGGCCGCTGGTCACGATTGCGCTGATCGTTGCTTGTGTCTTGGTATTCTTCTGGCAGATATCCTTGTCAGAGCGGGATGCACAGATCGCCGTTTATGCCTTTGGCATGATCCCGGCGGTTCTTTTCGGGGATGCCGAGTTGCCGGCCACCTTGGCTACGATTCCAGCAACTGCATCATTGCTTACGTCGATGTTCATGCATGGCGGCTGGCTGCATCTGCTCGGCAACATGCTTTACCTCTGGATCTTCGGTAACAACATCGAAGACTCCATGGGGCATGGGCGTTTCATCTTTTTCTATTTGCTCTGCGGTGTCGCGGCGGCGTTGACCCAGGCGGTGCAGGACCCGGCCTCCGTCGTGCCGATGATCGGCGCCAGCGGTGCCATTGGCGGCATCCTGGGCGGCTACATTATGCTCTTTCCGCGCGCCCGAATTCTGGTTCTCGTACCATTGGGGATCATCTTTTTCACCATGCGCATACCTGCGCTTGTGGTGCTTGGCATCTGGTTTGCGCTGCAATTCTTCTTGTCGACCATGAGTGGCACGGGCGCCCCTGGGGGCGTTGCCACTTGGGCCCATGTTGGTGGCTTTGTCGCCGGGCTGATTCTCATTACCCCTTTCCGCGACAAGCGCTTCCCTCTTTTCGGTGGACTGCGGCGTGCGCGTGCCGCTTCTCCACGGCCGCGTGGGCGCAGTAACTTGCGCGGCCCCTGGGGCTGAATCCGCTCTAGCGCAGTTCTGCTTGCGCGGCACCGGGGAAATTGTCTGCCGCGTACCGATCGGCCCGCTGGAACAGCGGTGCCAGCGCCGGTCCTAGAATCTTGAGAATCTGGGCAGGCAGGGCGCTGGTGAATTGGTAGTTGGCTGCCTCGGCGCCCTTCACGTGCGCGACGATGGTGCCGAAATACCGATCACCGATGAAGAACACGAGACAGGCGTTGCGGTTGAGCACGGTCGAGGAGACCAAGCGGCTGCCGACGAACCGCTTGGCCCGGTCATCGCCGGTGCCGGTTTTGCCACCGATGGGCAAGGCCTCGCCGTCTGGACCCGCGATGGCGCCACGCGCGCGGCGCCCGGTGCCGTTCTCGACTACGTCTAGCAAGGCATCTTTCAGGGTAGCGGCGACCTCCGGCGGAAACACCCGCTCGCCGGGCGCCGGTGCCGCCGTCAGCTTCACCTCATACGGTGTGCCTTCGGCGAAGTGCAGTTCATCGAAGCGCACGACCGGCAAGCGCACGCCATCATTGATGATCAGACCCATGAGTTCGGCTAGGGCAGACGGGCGGTCGGCGGAGCTGCCCAGGGCCGTGGCCAGCGACGGGACCAGGCTGTCGAATGGATAGCCCGTTTTCTTCCAGATGGCGTGAATCAGCTCGAAGGCCTCTTCCTCCAGAACGATGCGGATGCGGGTATCCTGTGCCCGCCAGCGTTTGGCGCCGAAGAGCCAGGTATAGGCCTCGCGCCGCTGAACCTCGCTGGCGGCGATGACTTCGCTGCTGGTCGCTGCCGGATTGACGTAGAGGTAGCCGGCCAACCAAAGTTCGAGCGGGTGCAGACGGGCGATATACCCGCGGTCGGCCAGAGACCAGTTGTCCGCTGAGAAGTTGCCATAGATCTTGCTGATCGCGGCCTCGCCGATTGCCTGCCCCGAACCTTGCGCCGCGATGAATGTGGCAAATTCCTCGACATTGGCCTTCGGGTTGATCGAGCGAAAGACGACCGCCAGGGCGTTCGGCCGCTGCCGGGCCCGGCTGGTTGCGATAGCGAGAATCTCGTCGCGGGTCTTGCCCCGGTAGACCGCGTGGAACTTTCTAAGGAACGTGCTGCCCTCCCGGTCGGCGAAGCGCACCAGATAGTCCTCGCGGTCCGGGTTCTTGTGGTCGCGCAGCAACGCATCGGTGTTCTGCTGAGCCTCACGCGTATAAAAGCCGACGATGTCGCGCATCAAGCGGATGAACGGCAGGTTGATGGAGTTGCGCAAAGCATTAGCCACCGTGAAGGTGCGGACATTGTCCTTCGGATCGAAGTTGGCGAAGGTATGCTGCCCGCCGCCGGTAAAGAAGCGTTCGTTCGGATTGGCGGAATAGCGGCGCTGCATGGCGGCGTGCAACATCGTCGCCAGATCGCGGTCACGGGCGGTGCGCAAATACCGGGCCGCCCACAGGGTGAGGGTATCGCTGCGGCCCGCAATGGCGGCGGCAAGCTGCGCCGGCTCCAGCGCCGCATAACGTTCGTGCAAGGTGGCAACCGCCTGCAGGTAGGTCGCCAATGTGCGCAGCTTGGCGGTTGAGCCCAGGTCCAGCTTGGCGCCGGTGTTGAAATCCAGGGGACGATCCTGATTGTCGACTCGGACGCGCAGGTAGTTGGCGCTTCGGCCGCGTTCGAACAAGGTCACGCTGTAGGCCAGTTTCGCGGGATCGCCGCTGCCAAGCAGGCGCCGGCCGGTCAATCCTTGCGCCGCGGCAAACTCCGGATCGGCCAGCCGTTGCACAATCTCGGCGACCGCTTCCTGCACCGGGCCGTCGACCGTTGAGCGGGCTGTCAGGTCGATCCGATCGAGGCTGTAGAGGTTGGGCTCGCCCAGCAGGGACACAAGATCGGCGCGCAGGGTGCGTTGAATCTTGCTTTTGGCTTCGCTTGCCGTCTCGGCGCCGGCGGCCACCGGGCCGATGTTCAGCGGTAATGGCAAGGCCGCGTCGCGCAAGGCTGGGCTGATAACGTCGGCGGCGGCAAGAACGCGCAGATGCGCGTCGGTCAAGCGGCGCAGGGCGGCCTGCTCGCTGAGGAGGAAGCCCGACGGCCGGCGCTGTGCGAGCAGCAAGCTCAAGGCTTGCTTGTAGATGCGTGCTTGCATGAGCAGCGCCTCCGGCGGTGCCGTAGCGGCACTATTCCCGGCGTAGCCGGCCGTCAGATACAAGAGACTGTCCAACGGATCGTGGCTGCCGGGTATCTGCCGCAGCAGCCGGTTGGCGGCCTGGAAGTCCGTGCCGTACCAGGCCTCGAGCCCGTCGCCCAGGCCATTCACCTCGCCAAATCCGGGCCGCGCCGAGAGCGGCGTTGAGTTCAGGTAGTCGATAACGATCTGCCGGCGCCGGGTCATGGTCTCCGGCCCGTCCAGATAAGCGCGCTGGGTAGCCGCCAACATCTGCCGCAGTTTCTCGCCCCCGCTCGCGGTCTGGCCGCCGGGCGAATGGCGGTATTTTTCGATCTGGGTGGCCAGGGTGCTGCCGCCGGGGACATCCGCTTGCTTGTCCCAAATGCGGCGGAACAGGGCGTTGGCCACCACCGGCATGCGGCTCCAGTCGATAGCCGGATTGCGCATCGGCCGGGAGCTCAGAAGATCGCGATCCTCGATAAAGAGCAACGTCCTAACCAGGACCGATGGTATCTCGGCAAAGTTGCCATAGGCGCGTGTCGGATAGCGCGCCGTGAACAGGGATTTCCGGTCGCGGTCGACAACCGTCAGGCCGGCTTGCGTCTTTTCCCGGTAGACGGCAAAGCCGCCGCGGGCCACCAGGCGGTCAAGCTCCGGCGATAGGCGGGTTTGCACCGTGACGGCATGGGACTGCTCGCTCAGCTTGCCGACCATCGTACCCAGCCGGTCATAGCCCAGCCGTGCATTATAGGGCCCATGGCTCGGGTATCGGGCCGCTGGATTGGGTCCGTCCGCTAGCTCGAAAACGAGGTTGCGGGCAAAAAATGAAAAGATGTCGGCCTGGAGGGTGGACGTTTTTAGCTCGTAAAGCAGGCCAAGACCGCCGCCCACAAGGACCGCGATCAAGATCCGGCTTCCGATGCCCCCCGCCCCATCAGACCAGCGCCCAAATATGCGCCGTCCCGTCAAGTACGGCTCCTGTTTTCCTAATCGCCTTCGCCCCGACTCGAAGTATAGCGCAGGGACCGGCCCCACCGCATGGTCAATTTTGCCAATTCGGGCCTCGCGGGCGAAATATCGGCCACTGTGTCTATTGAGATAACACATTGATGGAGAACGTGTTTTCCCCTCGTTTCTTAACCGTTCATTAACCTTAACGTCCGTAAGTTATGAACTTCATGAAGTTCCGGGGGGTTAAAGGACATGGCGGGCAACGACACTTTCTTGAGAACTGTTCCCAAGTTCCTGCGGCGGCCCCAGGAGGTTGTGCCCGAGGACCCGGTATTTATGGCACCGCGGGATCCGGCCATACCGCCGCCAGCCAGTATTCCGGCCGCCATCCAAGCATCGGCCGAAGCCCCGGTCCGGCGGCCGGGTTCTCTGTCCACGCCCCGCCCCGCGGTTGGAAGTCCGGCGGTCGTGAATTTGCCCTCGCGCCGGGCCGCGCCCCCGGCGGCTCGCCCGGCGTCGTCGCCTGGCGATTTCTTCGCCGAGGCACACGTCGGTATCGAGAATCTTTTCGCCGCGAAAGCGCCAAACATACCAGCGCAGGAGGATGACACCGCCTTTCAGGTCACCCTGCCGCGCAGTGTCATTCGGCAAATCCGTATCCTGGCGGCGCAGGAAGGCACGACCCAACGGGCCATCGTCTTGAAGGCCTTGCGCCTGGCCGGTCTGACAGTGCCGGAAGGGGCTGATATCGACCGCCGCATCCTCGCGGGCAAACGCCGGCAGCAGGCCTGAGGTATCGGAAATTACCGAACGACCACCGCTTTGACCGAATCGTCGGGCCGCTCACGCAGATGGCCCGAAAGCCAGAATTCCACCTTCTTGAAGACGTAGAGGACGCCGTAGGTCATCACCAGATAAATGACAGCGGCGGCGAGGAACAATTTATAGGGCTCGAAGCTGCGGGCGATGATGACCCGCGCTACCCCGGTCAAATCCAGCAAGGCGATAATTGAGACGATGGACGTGGTTTGCAGCAGAAAGACCACCTCGTTGGAATAGGCCGGTAGGGCCAGGCGTAAGGCCTTGGGCAGGATGATGCGGCGGTACAAAAGACCGCGCGACATGCCGCAAGCCCGCGCTGCCTCGATCTCGCCGAATGGCACCCCTTGAATGGCGCCGCGAAATATCTCCGCCGTGTAGGCGGCGGTATTTAGGGTTAGCGCCAGAATGGCGCAGAAATAGGCCTCCCGGAAAAAGATCCACAGGCCTGCCGATTCCAGGGTGTCGCGGAATTGACCGCTGCCATAGTAGATCAGGAATAGTTGCACGATGAACGGGGTACCGCGGAAGTAGAAGATGTAAGCATAGACCGGCAGTCGCAGAAACGGATTATGCGACAGGCGCAAGAGCGCCAGCGGCACGGCCGCCAACAGGCCTAGGGCGACACTAACCGCCGTGATCTCTATGGTCAGTAGCGCGCCATCGAATAAGCGGGGCAGGCTATTCCATATCAGTTCCATGCCACGCCTCTCAGCTCCGTCGCACGCCGCGGTTCGCCCAAGCCTCGCCCCGCTGCTGTGCCAACATGGAGACGACGGTAATGGCCAGATAGATCAACGAGGCAGCAAAGAAAAAGGTGAACGGCTGGCGCACGGCGCGCGCCGCGATATCCGTGTTGCGCATCAACTCCGGCAGTTGAATGATTGAAATCAGGGCGGTTGCCTTGATCAACACCATCCAGACATTGCCCAGGCCGGGCAGCGCAAACCGCCACATCTGCGGTAGCAGAATACGCCGGGCCATGAGTATGCGGCTCATGCCGATGGCATACGCCGCCTCGATCTGGCCGCGTGGCACCGCTTGGTAGGCGCCGCGAAAGACCTCGGTAGCGAAAGCGCCATAAACGAATCCGATGGTCAGGACACCGGCGATGAACGAGTTGAAGTCGATGAAGATGTCGAAACCCATCGTCTCCGCGACATCCTGGATCAGGGTCGGTACGCCGTAATAGACGAGGAGGATGAGGATCAGTTCAGGAACGCCGCGAATGACCGTCGTATAGGTCTCGGCAGCCAGGCGCGTGGCGCGGGATGTTGAGAGCTTACCCCAGGCACCGATCAGGCCGAGGAGAAGGGCCACCACCATGGCGCAGATAGCGACCGCGATTGTCAGTTGGACGCCATCCCAAAGCATCCATCCGTAGCCTTTTAGATCGAACATTGGCCTGTTTGCCCCACCCCGGAACAGGTCTGCCGCAATCCGCCGCCCGCCCCGAGACCGGGCGCGGGCGGTGGTGCGTTACGTATTGGTCGGCTAGGTTCAGCCGCCGTAAACGTCGAACTCGAAGTACTTGCTATTGATATTCTTGTAAGTACCGTCGGCGCGGATCTGCTCGATTGCCCCGTTCAGGGCCTTGCGCAGTTCGTCCTCACCCTTGCGTATGGCGATGCCGGCCCCGTCGCCAAACCACTTGCGATCGGTGAAACCGGGCCCGGTGAAGGCGAAACCCTTGCCGGCGTCGGTCTTCAGAAAACCTTCATCCAGCGCAACCGAATCGGCCAGGACCAGATCGACGCGGCCGGCGGCCAGATCGGCATTGGCCTCGTCCTGGGTTGCATAGGATCTGATCTCGATCACCTCGCCGAAGTTATCCTGCAGGAAATTCTCGTGGATGGTGGCACGCTGCACGGCCACGGTCTTGCCCTTGAGGCCAGCCTTGGTGATTTCGATGTTGGCTCCCGCCTTGGTAACGAATTTAGCTGGCGTACTGTAGTACTTGGCGGTGAAATCGACCTTTTGTTTGCGTTCTTCGGTGATCGACATGGAGGCGATGATGGCGTCGTACTTCTTCGCCAGCAGGCCGGGGATCATGCCGTCCCAATCCTGAACAACAAACTCGCAGTCCAGCTTCGCCGCGGCGCACAGGGCGTTGGCGATGTCGACGTCGAAGCCCTGCAGCTTGCCGTCCGAATCGATGTAGTTGAAGGGCGGGTAGGCGCCTTCGGTGCCAATGCGGACCTTCTTCATCTCCGCCGAGGCGGTGCCGGCTATCAGCGCAATCGCAAGCGCCGCGATGGTTGTCGCAAAGATTTTTCTCAGCATATTTCCACTCCTTTTGGTTGTTGCGTCATAAATTGCTCGCCAGGAATTGACGGAACCGCTCCGATTCCTGATTCCCGAAGACCTCGCGCGGCGGTCCCTCCTCCTCGACCCGGCCGAGATGGAGAAAGACCACGTGCGAGGAGACCTCGCGGGCAAAGCCCATCTCGTGGGTGACCACGATCATGGTTCGCCCTTCCTCCGCTAATTGGCGGATGACCCGCATCACCTCGCCGACCAGCTCTGGGTCCAGGGCCGAGGTGGGCTCGTCGAAGAGCAAGACGTCGGGCTCCATGGCCAGGGCCCGCGCGATGGCGG
Source organism: Kiloniellaceae bacterium (assembly GCA_021776055.1). Classification (GTDB taxonomy): domain Bacteria; phylum Pseudomonadota; class Alphaproteobacteria; order Kiloniellales; family J153; genus JAJFGI01. The sequence goes on along the minus strand of JAJFGP010000142.1, from coordinate 34,473 downwards.
CGCGCTGTTGTTGTCCGCCCGAGAGGTGCGAGGGGTAGTAGTCCAGCTTATCGTCCAGGCCGACCTTGTTGAGCATTGCCTTGGCGCGCTCCAGGGCCTCGGCTTTCGGCACCTTGAGGACGTGGATCGGGGCCTCGCTTACGTTCTGCAGCACCGTCATGTGGGACCACAGGTTGAATTGCTGAAAGACCATGCCCAGGCGCGAGCGGATGCGGTCGACCTGGTCTTGATCGGCCGGGATGGTGCGGCCGCTCTTGGTCTTGGTCATGCGGATCAGCTCGCCGCCGACGGAAATGCGCCCGGAATCCGGCGTTTCCAGTAAGTTGATGCAGCGTAAGAACGTGCTTTTGCCCGAGCCGCTGGAGCCGAGCATGGCAATCACGTCGCCTTCGCTGGCGGTCAGCGAGACGCCCTTGAGCACTTCCAGCGCGCCGAAACTCTTATGGACGTCCTCGCAGACGAGGGCTGGCTCGGCAACAGATGGCCTGGTGGCGACTTCCGCCATGGGCCCAAAATCTCCCTGTGACCTTCTTTTCTAACGGTATTTGCAAGGTCTTAGGGAGGCAGGGTAGTGGCCTTTGGCCGGCTTTCAAAGGAAAAAAGCGGCGCCCAGTTCGCCTCTAGTCCGCCCCTAGTTCCCTGGCGGCAAGGCGGCGCGTGCGGCCGCTACGGCGGCCCGTTCCGGGGCCCCGGCGGGCAGGTTCTGGACCAGGGCGTCCGCTCGGGCCAGCGCTTCCTTGGCGCGGACCGCTTCGCCCAACACCCCGTAAGCCCGGGCCAGGCGCAGCCAGCCGTCGAGATCGTCCGGCTGTTCTTCCATGCGGCTGGCCAGGCGCTGGACCATGGTACGGATGAAGGCGGCGCGGTCCTCCTCGCTCATTTCTCCGGCGGCCTGCACATCCGCTTGGCTGGGGCCGGGCGCACCGGCAATAGCCGGAGGCGCCTGTGGGGCTGGGGTGACCTCCGCGGCTTCGAGCGGTGGATCTTCGCCCATTGCGGTCGCTGCCCGGCGCACCTGGGCAGCGATGAAGGGGCGCCAGGGTGCATCGGCCGGGGCCTCGCGGAGCAGTGTTGCCCACACATCCATGGCCTCGCGCGTGCGGCCGTCCTGGACCAGGGCCAGACCGGCGTAATAACGGGCGCGCGGTTCGCCCGGATCGCGCTCGAGGGCGCTGGCAAAGGCTTGGCGCGCTTCCGGGATGACCGTGCCGTTGGCGGCAGCCGTCAGGGACTCGCCCCGGGCGGCATGGAACTCCGCTTCGTCGAAACCGTTCTCGATCGCTTGGGCGTAGGCCTGTGCCGCCGCGTCGAAACGCTGCATTTCCGTAAAGGTGCGGGCCAGCAGTATCCACCCATCGCGATCATCGGGCGCGGTCGCCAGGCGCTCCGCCAAGCGTTCGGCCAGTTGATTCAAGGCTGGTGCCGCCTGTGTAGCCGCATCCACCGTCGTCTTGCGCTCGGCGAAGGGTTGGCTGGGGACATCGGGCGTGCCGAGAAGAAGATAGGCCCCAACCGCGGCCGCGGGCACGGCGATTGCCAGGACGGTTCCCGCAAGACGGTGGGCGGCAGGTCGTGGCCCAACCGATTCCCGCGCCTCAGGTTCCGGGGCACCGGGGGCAACAGCAAGCAGGCGGCGTTCGATTTCGGTGCGCGCGGCCGTTGCCTGCTCGGCGCCGATTTCGCCGCGGGCCAGGTCTCGGTCGATCTCGGCCAACTGGTCGCGATAAACGGCCAAGTCGTAGGCGTCGCGATTAGCGCCGGCATCCGGCCGGCGTAGCAGCGGCACCAGCAATCCGGCGACTACAAATATCGTCAGAGTTCCGGCGACAATCCAAAAGATCATTGCGGATGAGACTCCGGCGTATCCGTATCGCTAAGCAGGCGCTCAAGCCGCCGGCGCTCGTCGGCGCTTAAGGGGGCCGCGGGAATAGCGGGGTTTCGCCGCCGCCGCGCGAGATAGGCGATGAGGCCCCCGGTGCCGAGCAGGACCATCAGCGCCGGGCCGAACCAGAGCACGTATGTTGCCGGCTTCATGGGTGGGTCGAAGAGAACGAAGTCGCCGTAACGGGCCACCAGGAACGCCTTTGCTTGATCATCACTGTCACCCGCCACCAAGCGCTCGCGCACCAAAACGCGCAGATCGCGGGCAAGATCGGCATTCGACGAGTCGATGTCCTGGTTCTGGCACACCAGGCAACGAAGTTCCCGCGACAAGTCGCGGGCACGGGCCTCGAGAATCGGATCGTCGAGTATCTCGCCCGGCTCCACCGCCCACGCGGACGCTAGGCCAGTGAGCAGCAGACCGAACGCGAGACTAAGCGCCTTCATTGCGATAGCTCCCGGATCAAGGGTCGGATGGTCTCATTCAGCGTTTGCTGATCGATCTGCCCGGCTCGCCGATAGCGGATGCGCCCGCTGCGATCGATGATGAATGTCTCGGGCAAACCGTAAACGCCCCAATCGATGCCGACGCGCCCCGTCGTATCGGCGCCGATGCGGCCGTAGGGGTTACCCAACTCCGCCAGCCAGGCGCGCGCCTCCTCCGGCTTGTTCTTGTAATTGATGCCGAAGAGGCGAACCTTGTCCTGCGTCGCCAGCTCGATCAGGACGCGATGTTCGAGGCGGCACGGCACACACCACGAGGCGAAGAAATTCACCAGGGTCACCTCGCCGGTCCGCAGATCGGCAGCGCTCAATCCCGGTCCGTCCATGCCCGCGATGGGCGGAAGGGCGAACTCGGGCACCGGCTGGTCGATCATGACCGAGGGTAGCGCGCGTGGGTCGCGATCTGGGTTCAAGCCCCAGGCGAAATAGACGGCCAGGATGCCGAAGATGGCGAGCGGTGCGAGATACGCCAGCCGTCGACCGATGACCATGCCGGTTGTCACGGGTCCGTCCTAGGTCTGCGCGACCGTGGCACCGGCCGGCGCCTTGGCGCGCCGGGCGGGCGCACCGAGACGGAACCGCCGGTCGCTCAGGGAAACGATGCCACCAAGGACCATCATCAGGACGCCGGCCCAGATCCACGGCACCAGCGGCTCGTGAAAGATACGCACGGTCCAGCCGCCGGCCTCATCCGGATCACCGATCACCACATAGAGATCGGCCAGGCCGGTGGTATGGATGCCGGCCTCGGTGGTTGGCATCTGCTGCACGGGATAAAGGCGCTTCTCCGGTGTGAGCCGTGCCACGTGGCGATCACCGCGGCTGATGGTGACTTGCGCTATGTCGCTCGTATAGTTCGGTCCTTGTACCTGGTCCACGCGGTCCAGACGGTACGTGTAACCGGCCATCTCGACGCTGTCGCCGAGCTGCATGACCTGCACCGACTCTACCTTCCAGCTTGCCGCCGCGGTCATGCCCGCCATGGCAACCGCCAGGCCGGCGTGCGCCAGGGTCATGCCGTGCGCCGAGCGGGGCAGGCCGCGGGCCCGGCGGAGGCTATCGCCCAGCGGGGCGCGGAACAGCTTGATCCGGTCCGCCCACTCAGCCAGCGTGCCGACGATCAGCCACGCCGCCAGCCCCATGGCCAGAACGGCCAGCACCGGGCCGCCTTCCAGGGCAACAGCGCCCAAAGCAGCCAGCACGGCGGCGGCGAAGGCGAGCTTCAGGCGGCCAAGCACACCGGCTAGATCGGCCCGCTTCCAGGCCAGAAACGGCCCTATGGCCATGACCGCGATGAGGGGCACCATAATCGGCACGAAAGTCTTGTTGTAGAAGGGCGGCCCGACGGAGATCTTGTCGCCGGTCGCGGCCTCCAGGAACAGCGGATAGAGGGTGCCGAGAAAGACCGTGCCACAGGCAACCACCAGCAACAGGTTGTTGAGTACCAGCGCGCCCTCGCGGCTGACCGGTGCGAACAAGCCGCCGGCCTGCACCGCCGGCGCGCGAATGGCGAATAGGATCAGCGAGCCGCCGATGGTCACACACAGCAACAGCAGAATGAACAGGCCGCGCTCCGGATCCGTGGCGAAGGCATGGACCGAGGTGAGCAGGCCGGAGCGGACGATGAATGTGCCGATCAGGGACAACGAAAAGGTGAGGATGGCCAGCAGGATGGTCCACGCCTTCAAGGCGTCGCGCTTTTCCACCACGATAGCCGAATGCAAAAGCGCCGTGCCCATAAGCCAGGGCATGAACGAGGCATTCTCCACAGGGTCCCAGAACCACCAGCCGCCCCAACCAAGCTCGTAGTACGCCCACCAACTGCCCAAGGTGATGCCGGCGGTTAGGAAACACCAGGCAACCAGCGTCCACGGCCGCACCCAGCGTGCCCAGGCCGGGTCGACGCGGCCTTCGATCAAGGCGGCGATGGCAAAGGAAAAGGCCATGGAAAAGCCGACGTAGCCGGCATAGAGCATGGGCGGATGGAAGGCCAGGCCCGGGTCCTGCAACAGCGGGTTCAAATCCCGGCCGTTGAGGGGGGCTGGGAAAATACGCTCGAACGGATTCGAGGTAAGCAGCGAGAAAGCCAGGAATCCGATGGCGATCCACGCCTGCACCGAGAGCACGCGGGCGCGCAGGGGGGGTGGCAGGTTGCCACCGAAAACCGCCACGGCGGCGCCGAAGGCGGCCAGGATCAGCACCCAGAGGACCATGGAGCCCTCGTGGTTGCCCCAAACGCCAGAGATTTTGTAGAGCAACGGCTTGGCGGTGTGCGAATTCTGCACGACATTGAGCACGGTAAAGTCGGAAACCACGAAGGCCCACGTCAACGCCAGGAAGGCGATGGTGACCAGCGCCAATTGCAATAACGCCGCCGGGCGGGCCACATCCATCCACGCGGTCCGGCCTTGGGCGGCACCGATAATCGGCACGCTGCCCTGCACCAGAGCGACCATCAGGGCCAAGATGAGGGCGAAGTGACCGATCTCGGGGATCATTCTGTTGCCTCCGTGGGGTCGCGCCATTGCCCGGACTTTTTCAAGGCGTCCGTTACTTCGCGCGGCATGTAATTCTCATCGTGCTTGGCCAGCACCTCGCGGGCGACGAAGGCGCCGTCGGCGCTCAGGCTGCCCTCGGTGACCACACCTTGCCCCTCGCGGAACAAGTCGGGCAGCAGGCCGCGATAGGTCACGGGCACACTACTCGTCAGATCGGTGACGCGGAAGCTTGTTGTCACCCCGTCGTCCAAACGCTCGACCGAGCCTTCCTCGACCAGTCCACCGAGGCGGATGGACCGCCCAGCCGGCGCGCTGCCGGCGGCCAAGTCGGTGGGGCTGTAGAAATACGTAAGCTCGCTTTGCAAGGCGCCGAGCACCAGGGCGGCGGCCCCGGCGAGGATCGACATCGCCGCGAGAACCATATAGAGGCGCCGGCGTTTACGGGTCATTGCCGGGCCTCTTGGGCTTGGGTTTGCTCAGGGACTTGCAGGCGATCCAGATCGCTTTGCACCGCGCGCAGATGGTTCAGGGTGGTCACAAGCATCCCGATGAGGATCACCGCGGTAAGAGCAAAGGCCGGCCAGACAAAAATGCCATAACCCCCCATTGCCAGAAACGTCTGCATCTGCTCCATGATCTTCGTCAATATTTCCTAGGTTGCATCGAGGGCGGCCATCGACCGGGCGCGCAAACGAGCGGCCATCACCTCGCCTTTTACGCGCAGCAACAGCAGGCTCACATAATAGAGCTTGAACCCCAGGGCCATGATGAGAAGCGGCCAGAGCATGGACGGATGGATGCTCGGCCCGTCGAGGCGCACGACGCTGGCCGGCTGGTGCAGGGTGCTCCACCAATCGACCGAGAACTTGATGATCGGCACATTGATAAAGCCCACCAGCGCCAGGACCGCCGCCGCCCGGTTGCCGCGGCTTTGGTCGTCGAAGGCGTTACTCAGCGCCATGTGGCCAAGATATAGGAAGAAAAGCACCAGAACCGAGGTCAGGCGCGCATCCCAGACCCACCAGGTGCCCCACATGGGCTTGCCCCATAGCGATCCGGTGGCCAGGGCGAGAAAGGTAAAGCCAGCGCCCACCGGTGCCGAGGCGCGGGCGACGAGATCGGCCAGGGGATGGCGCCAGATGAGCGCCGAGGCGCTGGCGGCGGCGATCACCGTATAGACGAACAGCGCCATCCAGGCGGCTGGCACGTGCACATACATGATGCGCACGCTTTCGCCTTGCTGGTAATCGGCCGGCGACACGAACAGGCTGAGATAAAGGCCGATCCCGAGGGCCAATACCGCCAGCCCGCCGGTCCAGGGCAGAATCCGCTCGGCCAGGCGTACGAAGCGGCCCGGATTGGCAAAACGGTGCATGTTCACGGCCGCAGTCCTTCTATCGTGCGTGCCCAACGCACCTTAAACCTAGTCATTCAACCGCCTGCCGCAAGGCCGCCGCCGACGCCAAGGGCGCAACGACCGAACTGACCAAGAATATCGCTCCGAGAAACAGGAGATACGGACGGGCGCTCAGACCTGCAAGGGCAGCGTCGATGGCGGCGACCCCGAAAATCAACACCGGGATATAGAGCGGCAAGACAAGCAGCGGCACTAACACGCCGCCGCGCCGGGCGCCCAGGGTTAAGGCCGCTCCGACGGCGCCGGTCAGGCTCAGGCTCGGGGTGCCCAGGAGCATGGCGAGCATGAGCACTGGCAAGGCGGCTTCGTCCATATTGTAAAGCAGGGCAATCAGGGGTGCGGCCGCGATCAGCGGCAAGCCTGTGGTCAGCCAGTGGGCTAAAACCTTGGCCAATACCGTCAGGCTCAGGGGGGTGGGGGCTAGCACCAGCAGTTCCAGCGAGCCGTCCTCGAAATCCGCGAGAAACAGGCGTTCGAGGGAGAGCAGCACGGCGAGCAACGCGGTGACCCAGATCACCCCGGCGGCCAAGCGCGCCAGCAGGTTCGGTTCCGGCCCGACGGCAAAAGGAAAGAGCATGGCGGTCAGGACAAAGAAGAGCACCACCATGACCGCATCGCCGCGCTGGCGCAGGGCCAGGCGCAGATCGCGCGCGACCACATCGGCGAAGGCGCTCACCAGCCCGATCCTTCGGCAACAGGGGCGGCGCTCGCAAATTCCGCGAGGGACAGGGTCTGTGCTCCCGGCATGTCGATGGGTGTGTGGGTGGCGACGGCCACCCGGCCACCGGCGGCCCGGTGCGCCGCGATGGCGGTGCTCAAATGAGCAAGCGAAGCCTGATCGAGGCCGACCGACGGTTCGTCGAGCAACCACAAATCGCCCGGCGCCGCCAGCAAGCGTGCCAGCGCCACCCGGTGGCGCTGACCGGAGGAGAGCAGGCGCCCGGCCACGTGGGCCAGGGGCGTTAGGGCGAAGCCGGTCAAGGCGCGGTCCACATCGGCCGGCCCGGCGCCGGCTTGGCGGGCCCAGAAAGCCACGTTTTCCGTCGCCGTAAGCACGGGTTTGACGGCCGTGAGGTGGCCTACATAGCGCAGGCGTCCCCGGTGTGTCTCCGGATCGTCGGCAACGGCTGCGCCGTCCCACATCAAGGTGCCGCCCGCGGGGCGCAGCAGCCCGGCCATGAGGCGCAACAGGCTCGACTTGCCGCTGCCGTTGGGGCCGCTGAGCAGCAGGGCGCCGCCGGGGGCCAAATCGAAGGCGAGGTTGGCGAACACTTGCCGTTCGCCGCGAATACACACGAGGCCCCGGCCCGAAAACAGGTTCATCGCAGGTGCGGGAGTGGACACGGGGAAAGACTGGGCAAGGGGCGCTCGGCTCGTTGCGGTTGGGTAGGCTTTCAGCCATATAGCAGATCGCCTGCCGCCCTCCAAACGCGACCCCAGAGAAAGTTAGGAGAGAAGGTTAGGCGGCCACCGGGATCGGGACCGGCGACCGCCTAAGTTCCCAGCCGTTTTGGGGGGCAAACGTGTCGAGGCGGGCTGGGCACCTCGGACAGAGAGGGGAAGTCTCCGTGCTTGTTAAGGTGGCCCGCGATTATGGTGCCACTTGGTCCCAAATAAGGCGCAAATGCGATTTCTGCGGGTGACACGGAGAAAGGCGGTTCAGGTGCGGGAAACGGCACCCGGACCTGCCGCCTACCCGTAGGTGCGGGTATCCTCGATGACCTTGCCGTCGTTGAGCAGGGCGCCGGTCGGCTCCAGGGAAACCCCACCCTTTATCTTACAGACTTTGCGCAGGGTGTCGCTTATGGCTGCGGTGAGGGCGGTGTCACCGATATCTTCGGCTACCTCGCAAAACAAGGTCATCACGTCGGTCTCGCCCAGGCGGGAGACGACGAGGCGAGCCCGCGCTACCGTCGGGTGGCGGCGGAGGATTGCGGCAATCTGCTCTGGCCGAATGAACATGCCTTTGACCTTGGTGGTCTGGTCGGCCCGGCCCAGCCAACCGCGCAAGCGTGTATTGGTCCGCCCGCAGGTGCTCAAACCCGGCTGGACCGCGGACAAATCGCCGGTGGCGAAACGAATCAGTGGATAGTCGGGATTAAGGGTCGTGACGATGACTTCGCCGACCTCGCCATCGGGGACCGGGTCACCGGTTCCCGGACGAACGATCTCGACGATCAGATGCTCGTCAACGATCATGCCTTCATCAGGCAGGGATTCGTAGGCGATCAGGCCCAGCTCGGCGGTGGCGTAGCATTGCAACACGGAAATGCCGCGCGCCGCGTAGTCCTGACGCAAGGACGGATACAGGGCGCCGCCGGAAACCATGGCTTTCACGATACTGCTGTAATCGAGGCCCAACTCGTCGGCGGCGTCGAGCAGAATCAGAAGATAGTCGGGTGTTCCCGTGTAGCCGACTGGCCGGTACTGGGCGATCGTTTGAGCCTGGGCTTCGCTGTTGCCGACACCGGCCGGGACCACGGCACAGCCAAGTGCGCGGAGCCCCATATCCAGAATCCAGCCGCCTGGGGTCAGGTGATACGAGAAGGAATTGTGCACGATGTCGCCTGGCCGGAACCCGGCGGCAAAAAGCGCGCGGGCGGTGCGCCAGTAGTCCGGGCTCAAGCCCTCCGGCTCATAGAGCGGTCCGGGTGAGGCAAACAGGCGGGCCGCCGCGCCGGGTTTGATCGCTGACAGGCCCCCTAGCGGCGGTATAGCGTTTTGCATCTCGGGCATATCCGATTTTCGGGTCACCGGAAGACGGGTCAGGGCCTCCCGGTTGGTCACCCCTGTCGGGTCGACATCCGCGAGCAAACGGGCGAATTGCGGCGCGTGTGTCTTGGCATGGGCGATCTGCAACGGTAGAGCCGCCATCAGCGCCGCCTCGCGCGCCGCCGGTTTGCGGTTCTCTAGGTTGTCATAAAATTCGGTTGTGCCGCTTTTGCTGCGCTTAGGTGCGCGCGCCTTTCGGCCTTGCTTTACGCTAGCCACCGTTTGCGCCGCTTGTAATGCTTGACGTCGCGGTAGCTCTTACGGCCCGAGGCAGAGAGGCCAAGATAAAACTCCTTCACATCCTCGTTTTCGGCCAGGGTTTTCGCGTCGCCATCCAAGACCACCCGACCATTCTCAAGAATGTAACCATATCGCGCATACTTCAAGGCCATGTTTGTATTTTGCTCGGCCAGCAAGAAGGTAACCCCTTCGTCGTCGTTCAGGCGTTTGACCGTTTCGAAGATGCCCTCGACCAGTTGCGGGGCTAAGCCCATGGACGGTTCGTCCAGCAGAATCATTTTCGGCCGGCTCATCAACGCCCGGCCGATAGCGCACATCTGCTGCTCGCCGCCCGAGGTATAGCCGGCCTGGCTGGTGCGGCGCTCCTTCAAACGCGGAAAATAGGCATAGACTTTTTCCAACTCGTGCTGGATAGCGGCCCGTCCGTCTTTTCGGGTATAGGCGCCGGTCAGCAGGTTTTCTTCGATGGTGAGATGTTCGAAGCAATGGCGCCCCTCCATCACCTGGATGACGCCGCGCTTGACCAGATCGTTTGGACTCAGGCGATCGATACGCTCTCCGGCGAACTCGATCGTTCCCTTGGTCACATCGCCGCGCTCGGCGCGCAACAGATTGGAAATGGCCTTGAGTGTGGTGGTCTTGCCGGCGCCGTTGGCGCCAAGCAAGGCGACGATACCGCCTTCCGGGACCGACAGGGAAACTCCCTTGAGCACTAGGATGACGTGATCGTAAATGACTTCGACGTTGTTGACCTGCAGGATCGGCCGGCGATTATCGCCGGCCGATTGATTCCCACGGGTTAAAGTCAGGGCGTCGCTCATGGCTTGCGTTTTCCCGCTTGCTCAACCGAGCCCTGGTTCGATTAGTTGCAGGATTGCGCGGTGATGTTGTTTTCCTTCGCATAGGCTTCCGCCGCTGCGACGACCATCGGACGCACGACCTCGCGAATTGGCGAAATCCAGTCGCTCGCCACGTTCCACGTCTTGCCGTCCCACTGCTGAATGACGATGGGACCGCCGGTCTCATGATCCTCGCAAGAAACCTTCACCGGCCGGGTGAAGCCCTCCATGCCAAGCTCCTTGAGGCGAGCTTCGGTGAGGTCGAAGTTCTCAAGGCCCCAGCGGACTTGTTCGCCGGTCATCGCCTTATTGCCGAACTTGGCCTGGGCCGTGCGGACTGCCTCAACACCGAACATGGCGTTGACCACGGTGCGATTGTAAAGCACCTCACCCATGTTGTTCGCCTTGGCTTTGGCCTCGTCACCGCCGTAGACGTACTTGAGGATGTCCTTGTGGACCTGCCAGCCCGTTCCGGCACCATGGAACGCGGCGGACTTGTATCCCTTGGAGCCGTCGCCGGCCGGGATCACGTCAGCTTCGCTACCTGACCACCAGTTGCCGACGAAATGATCCATCGGATAGTTGATCGCCGCGGCTTCCTTGATCGCCACTTGGTTCATCACGCCCCAACCTGACATGAAGATCCAGTCGGGCTTGAGCCGGCGAACCTGCAGCCAAGTCGCTTTTTGCTCCTGACCGGGATGATCGACCGCAAGCCCGGTGAACTCAAAGCCATACTTCGCCGCCAGCGCTTCTAGGGTCGGGTTCGCTTCCTTGCCATAGGCGCTGTTGTGGAAAACATGGGCAATTTTTTTGCCCTTGAGCTTGTCCATGCCGCCTTCTTGCTGTCCCACATAGCTCACGAAAGCAGACGCCTGGCTCCAGTAGGTGGTCGGGAAGTTGAACACCCACGGGAAATACCGGCCATCGGCAGCGGCCGTGCGGCCGTAACCCATGGAGAGGATTGGCACCTGGTCGACCGACGCCTTCGGGATTAGCTGATAAGTGATGCCGGTGCTGAACGGATTGATCAGCGTCGCGCCGGTTGAACCCTTGTTCTTGAGCTTCTCATAGCACTCGACGCCGAGCTTGGTGTTGTACTCGGTCTCGCACTCTTCGAAGGTGATCTTGACGCCGTTGATGCCGCCGTCGCGCTCATTGATCATCGTGTAGTAATCGCGGAAGCCATTGGCTACCGGGATGCCGCTCGGGGCATACGGCCCGGTGCGATAGACGAGCATCGGAAAGAACTGATCATTCTGAGCCTGGGCGGGAACTTGCGCCGCCGCGGCCAAACCGACCGCCCCAGTCATGGCGGCCAGAACCAAGGTCCTAATTCTCATGGTTGTCTCCCTGTTACTTGGAGTGAGTGAGCCAATTTCAGCCTATTATCAGCCTAGTTTTTAACATGTGCCTGAAAGCATCGCAATTGTGCCCGGTTCGTGGTCGATCCCGCTCTAGTATGGGAATGGCCACAGACGGAGCTTCTCCTTAGTAATCTGCCACAATCGCGCCAGGCCGTTCGGCTCGACAATCAGGAAAAAGATAATCAGCGAGCCGAAGAGCATGACCTCGATGTGTTTCTGCATGTCGATGGGCATGGACAGGCCGATCATCAGCGGCGCGTTGGTCAGAAACACCGGCACCAGGGTGATAAAGGCCGCACCCAGGAACGATCCGAGGATCGAGCCCAACCCACCGATGATGACCATGAACAGGATGTTGAAGGACAAGAAGATGTCGAAGGCCTCCGTCTCGGCACTACCCAGCCAGAGAAATACGGTCATCGCCCCGGCTACGCCGCAGTAGAACGAGCTGATCGTAAAGGCCAGCAGCTTGGTCTGCAGCGGCCGGATGCCGATGATCTCGGCGGCGATATCCTTATCCCGGATGGCCATCCAGGCCCGTCCCACCTTGCCGCGCACAAGGTTCTTGGCCACCAGGGCAAAGACGATCACAAGGCTAAGCGCCACAAGGTAGCGTACCTCGGCGCTGGCGTGCGGTCCGGTGACCACAATGCCGAACATTTCGCGGGGCGGCGCCGTGATCGTGCCCGACGCGTTGTAGTTGTAAAACCAGCCGACCTTGTTGAGGATCCAGCCGATGAAGAATTGCGCCGCCAAGGTGGCGACCGCCAGATAAAAACCCTTGATACGCAGACTCGGAAGACCGAACACCAAGCCGACCAAGGCGGCGCACAGCCCGGCGATCAGAAACACGACGATGATGTTGATGTCCGGAATGTTGGTGGTGATCTTGTAGGTCATATAGCCGCCGACCGCCATGAAACCACCGGTTCCAAGAGACACCTGGCCGCAGTAGCCGGTCAGCAAATTGAGGCCGATAGCGGCGAGGGCGAAGATCAGGAACGGTATGAGTACCGCCTGCAGCCAGTATTCGTTCGCCAGAAGCGGAATGGCATAGGCGAAGAGGATGGCGGCGGCGACGCACCAACGGTCCTGCAGGATCGGAAAAACCCTCTGGTCGCCGGCATAGCTGGTCTTGAACTGCCCGGCCTCGCGATAAATCATCGGTCACACCCTCTCGATGATGCGCTCGCCGAACAGACCTTGCGGCCGGAACACCAGGAAGGCCAAGGCCAGCATGTAAGCGAACCAAGTTTCTATGGCACCGCCGACGAGCGGTCCCCAATAAATTTCCGCCACTTTCTCGCCGACCCCGATAATCAGGCCGCCGACGATAGCGCCGGGAACCGAGGTGAAACCACCGAGGATAAGCACCGGTAGGGCCTTGAGCGCGATCAGCGAGAGGCTGAATTGCACGCCGCTTTTGGCCCCCCACATGATGCCGGCCACCAGGCCGACTACGCCGGCGACCGACCACACGATGATCCAGATGTGCTTCAACGGAATACCGACCGAAAGCGCCGCCTGATGATCGTCGGCGACGGCGCGCAAGGCTCGGCCGATCCGGGTGTAGTGAAAGAAAACGGCCAGCACGGTTACCAGCACGGCGCCCGAGGCAGCGGCGAAGAGATCGAACTCGTTGAGCAGAATGCCGCCGATCTCGAAGGATGCGTTGGGAATGCCCACGTCCAGGCGCTTGACGTTGCTGCCCCATAGGGTCTCGCCCAGGCCCTGCAAAACATAGGACAGGCCGATGGTCGCCATGAACAGGATGATGCCTTCTTGGTTGACCAAGTGGCGCAGCATGATGCGCTCGATGGCAAAGGCCAGCGCGGTCATTACCGCAACCGTCAGGATCAAGGCCAGCCATACGGGCACGCCCCGTTCCATCAGGCCCACCAGGGTCAGGGCCGCGAAAAGAACCATCACTCCTTGCGCGAAATTGAACACGCCGGATGCTTTGAAGATCAGCACGAAACCAAGTGCTACCAACGAATACATGACGCCGGTCAGCAGGCCGCTAATCACGACCTCGGCGAAGAAAACTGGCGAGCCGGCCATGTCCAGAAAAGGGGCGATTAGGAAATTGTACAGCATCAGTGGCTGACCCCTAGATAAGCGTCGATGACGGCGGCGTTGCCGCGCACCTCGTCCGGCGTGCCGTCGGCGATCTTGCGCCCGTAGTCGAGCACCACCACCCGGTCCGATATGTCCATGACCACGCCCATGTCGTGCTCGATGAGGGCGATGGTCGTGCCGAACTCGTCGCTAACGTCGAGGATGAAGCGACACATGTCCTCCTTCTCCTCCACGTTCATGCCGGCCATGGGCTCGTCCAGAAGAAGCAGGTCCGGCTCGGCGGCCAGGGCCCGACCCAGCTCGACGCGTTTCTGCAGGCCGTAGGGCAGACGCCCGACCGGGGTCTTGCGAATCGACTGAATCTCCAGGAAATCAATGATGCGCTCGGCCGCTTCCCGATGCTCCATCTCCTCGCGCACCGCCGGGCCCCAATAAAGCGCCTGCCAAAGGAAGTTGCGGCGCATCTTCAGAAGGCGCCCGGTCATGATGTTGTCCAGGGTGCTCATGCCCCTGAAGAGGGCGATGTTCTGAAACGTCCGGGCGATGCCCGTCGCGGCGGCTTCGTGCGGCCGCATCTGCTTGCGTTTCTTGCCCTTGTAGGTAATGGCGCCTTCTTGCGGATGATAGAAGCCGTTGATGACATTGAGCATGGAGCTTTTGCCGGCACCGTTCGGGCCGATGATGGCGAGAATTTCGTGCTCGCGAATCTCGAAGCTTACGTCGCTCAGCGCCCGTACGCCACCGAAAGCGAGGTTGACGTTCTCAAGGGCGAGCAAGGTGTCGCCGATGCGTTCGCGTGCCTGAGTCATACGCCCAATCTCATGTGCCCAATCTCATACACTGGGCGCTAGCTCGCGGCCTTGAGCGGGGGCGCTGACGAGATGGTCTTGGCGCTGAGAATTTGCAGATCGGCGGCGATCACGCCTTTGCGGCCGTCCTCAAAAGTCATCTCGGTCTCGACATGAGTGTGGTCGAGCTTTGAGTAAAGCGCCTCTACCAGCGAGTCGTATTTGTCGGCCACGAAACTGCGCCGCACCTTGCGGGTGCGGGTCAATTCGCCGTCGTCCGCATCCAGCTCTTTGTGCAGAACCAGGAAGCGCTCGATCTGCGAGCCGGCAAGCTTCTCGTCCTCGCTCAGATCGCGGTTCACCGCTTCAATGTGCCGTGTGATGCTTGCCAGCACCTGTGGGTGCGCCGCCAATTCCTGATAGCTGGCGTAGGCGACGTTGTTGCGTTCCGCCCAACTGCCGACCGCTGCCAAATCGATGTTGACGAAGACGGCGCAATAGTCGCGTTGATCGCCATAGGCGACCGCTTCCTTGATCTCGGGAAAGAACTTTAGCTTGTTCTCGATGTACTTCGGCGCGAACAGGGCGCCGTTGTTCAGGCGGCCCACATCCTTGGCCCGGTCGATGATCTTCAAATGACCCTGCTCGTTGAGGTAACCGGCGTCACCAGTGTGCACCCAGCCGTCGTTGGTTTTTGTCGCGGCGGTGGCTTCGGCGCTTTTGTAGTACTCGACGAAAACGCCGGGACTGCGGAACATGACCTCGCCGCTGTCAGTGAACTTGATCTCCACCTCCGGCGCCGGGCGCCCGACCGTATCGGGCAGGATTTCGCCGTCCGGTTGCATGGTGATATAGACGCTTGCCTCGGTGGACCCGTAGAGCTGCTTCAGGTTGATGCCGGTCGACCGGTAAAAGGCAAAAATTTCCGGCCCGATGGCCTCGCCGGCGGTATAGGCCAAGCGGACGCGGCTAAAGCCCAGTGTATTGCGCAGTGGGCCATAAACCAGCAGATCACCGATGGCATAGAGCAGGCGATTGGCCAACGGCACCGGCTTGCGGTCCAGGATGTCGCTACCGCACCGTTTGGCCACGCTCATGAAGTAGTGGAACATTCGCCGCTTCACCCAGCCGGCGTCCTCCATGCGGATCATCACCGTGGTCAGGATGTTCTCGAAAATGCGCGGCGGCGCGAAGAAGTACGTCGGCCCTAGCTCGCGCAGATCGTGCAACACCGTATCGCTCGATTCCGGACAGCTGACACAGAACCCAGCCAAATAACTTTGACCGAACGAGAACAGATGGTCGCCGACCCAGGCCATGGGCAGATAGGCCAGCACCTCTTCGTCGAGGCACAGGTTGTCGAAGGCGATGCCGTTGGCAGCCGAACGGACCAGATTGTCGAAGCTCAGGACCACGCCCTTGGGCTGGCCGGTGGTCCCGGAGGTATAGAGGATGATCGCCGTATCGGTGCCTGTGCCCTTCGCTACCTCAGCCTCGTAGAAGCCGGCATTCGCGGTATCGAATTCACGTCCGGCGGCCTGCACATCGTCGAAGGAATGCAGGAAATCGTGGTTGTAGTGGCGCATGCCGCGGGCGTCGTCATAGATGACCTGGTCAAGCCTGCCGTCGCCTGACCTGATCTCGATCATCTTGTCGACCTGCTCCTGGTCCTCCACCATGGCGAAGCGGACTTCCGCGTGGTCGATGACGAAGGTCATCTCCTTGGCCGCGGAATCTTGATAGAGCGGCACGGGAATGGCGCCGATGGCTTGGGCCGCCGTCATGGTCCAGTAGAGGCGCGGCCGGTTGTCGCCGACGATGGCGATTTTATCGCCGCGCTTTAGGCCAAGTGCCGCCAAGCCGCAGGCCAGGGCCCGCACCTCGGCCGCGACTTGCGCCCAGGTCCAGGTCTGCCAGATGCCGAAATTCTTCTCGCGGATAGCCGGTCGGCCGCCGTTCTTGGCTGCCTGGTCCGCGCACAGCTTCGGGAAAGTATCCAGGTTCTCGGGCGTAGCACTGCTCACAGCACGCCCCCGGCAACGGTGTGTCCGGTCATTTTACCTCCCACGGGCCGGCAAATTTTTTCGGCTCCCCCTCTCCCAGTTGGTGGGGCCGTGCCAGCCTTATCCCATAGATAAAGTCTAATAAGGACACAGGGTCAAGTGTTTGCTCGGATGCATGGCTTACCCGTGCGGGTTGCACTGGTTTGAGTAACGGTTGATGCGGTATGACTAGCGCTGCCGGGCCCGATTCGTGCGCCGGCCTTTTGCAAAAGACCTCGAGGAGTTACCGCCGTGAGCCAGGGGATCGACAGCCTCAAGACCCGCCGTACGCTGCAAGCCGGTGGCGAAAGCTATGACTACTACAGCCTGGAGGCCGCGTCGCAAGCTGGCCTCGGCGATCTTTCGCGGCTCCCGGTTTCGCTCAAGATTTTGCTGGAAAACCTGTTGCGCCACGAGGACGGGCGCAGCGTCACCACCGACGACATCAAGGCGGTCGCCGCCTGGTTAAAGGACCGCCGCTCGGACCGCGAGATCGCCTATCGCCCGGCACGGGTTTTAATGCAGGATTTCACGGGCGTGCCGGCGGTGGTTGATCTGGCCGCCATGCGTGAGGCCATGCAGGCCATGGGCGGGGATGCGAAGAAGATAAACCCGCTCTCGCCGGTGGATCTGGTGATCGACCATTCGGTGATGGTCGATGCCTTCGGCGGACCCGATTCCTTCAAGACGAACGTGGAGCGGGAGTTCGAGCGTAACGGTGAGCGCTATGAATTCTTGCGTTGGGGTCAGGGTGCTTTCGACAACTTCCGGGTGGTGCCGCCGGGCACCGGCATCTGCCATCAGGTGAACCTGGAATACTTGGCCCAGGTAGTCTGGACCAAGGCCGATGACGGCGCCACCGTTGCCTATCCGGATACCCTGGTCGGAACCGATAGCCATACCACCATGGTCAACGGCCTGGCGGTGCTCGGCTGGGGTGTCGGCGGTATCGAGGCCGAGGCCGCCATGCTCGGCCAGCCGGTCTCCATGCTCATCCCCGAGGTGGTTGGCTTCAATCTCACCGGCAAGTTGCCCGAAGGGGCGACGGCCACCGATCTGGTGCTGACCGTCACCCAAATGCTGCGCACCCGCGGCGTGGTCGGCAAGTTCGTCGAGTTTTACGGCCCCGGCCTGGATGCCCTGGGTCTGGCGGACCGCGCGACCATCGCCAACATGGCGCCGGAATACGGCGCGACCTGCGGCCTCTTCCCCATCGACAAGGAGACCATCCGCTACCTGCGCTTTACCGGCCGCGACGAAAAGCGGATCGCGTTGGTCGAGGCCTATGCCAAGGCGCAAGGCCTGTGGTGGACGGCGGACACACCGGACCCGGTCTTCAGCGATACCCTGAGCCTGGATTTGGGCACGGTCGAGCCGTCCCTGGCCGGCCCCAAGCGGCCCCAGGACAAAGTCGCGTTGTCCACCGCCGCGGCCGCGTTCGGCACGTTTCTGGCCAAGGAGACCGACGGCAAAGGCGGCGGCCGTGACGCCGGCGTGACGGTCGAGGGCGCTAACTACAAGCTAGCGCACGGCGATGTGGTCATCGCCGCGATCACCAGTTGCACCAACACCTCCAATCCCAGCGTCATGCTGGGCGCCGGTTTGCTCGCCCGCAACGCTTTGGCCAAGGGGCTGACGGTCAAGCCATGGGTGAAGACCTCGCTCGCGCCTGGCTCGCAGGTGGTAACCGACTATCTGGAGAAGGCCGGGGTGCAGAAGGATTTGGACGCGCTGGGCTTCAACTTGGTGGGCTATGGCTGTACCACCTGCATCGGCAATTCCGGGCCGCTGCCCGCACCCATCGCCGGGGCCGTCGAATCGGGCGATCTGGTGGTCTGCTCGGTGCTCTCCGGCAACCGCAATTTCGAAGGCCGCATCAGCCCCCATTGCCGGGCCAACTATCTGGCCTCGCCGCCCTTGGTCGTCGCCTATGCCTTGGCTGGGTCCATGACCATCGATCTGGTCAAGGACCCGTTGGGCGAAGACGCGTCCGGCGCGCCGGTCTATCTGCGCGATATCTGGCCGTCGAGTAAGGAGATCGGCGAGACCATCGAAAAGGCGCTGACCGCCAAGATGTACAGCGACCGCTACGCCAATGTCTTCGAGGGGCCGGAGCAATGGCAGAAGGTCAAAAGCACCACCGGCCTGACCTACGATTGGGTGGATGAAAGCACCTATGCGCGTTTCCCCCCCTTCTTCGAGGGGATGGGCGCCGAGCCGGCGGCATTGGCCGATGTATCCGGGGCCCGGGTCTTGGCCCTGCTCGCCGATTCGGTCACCACCGATCACATCTCTCCGGCCGGGGCGATTAAGAAGGATAGCCCGGCGGGTGAGTATCTATTGCGGTACCAAGTGCGCCCGCAGGACTTCAACTCATATGGCTCCCGGCGCGGCAATCACGAGGTGATGATGCGTGGCACCTTCGCCAACATCCGCATCCGCAACGAGATGGTCCCCGGTGTCGAGGGTGGTGTTACCAAGCATCTGCCCGACGGCGAGGTCATGTCCATCTATGACGCCGCCATGAAGTATCAAGCCGAAGGCGTGCCTCTGGTGGTTATCGCCGGCAAGGAATACGGCACCGGTTCGTCCCGCGACTGGGCGGCCAAGGGAACCCGCCTACTCGGCGTGAAGGCGGTCATCACCGAAAGCTTCGAGCGCATTCACCGTTCGAATTTGGTGGGCATGGGCATCCTGCCGCTACAATTTAAGGACGGGCAGAACCGGACGACCCTGAAGCTTACCGGTGCCGAGCTGTTCGACATCACCGGCGTCGCTGGCGGTATCCAGCCGCGCATGGACGTGGCCTGCCGTATCCACCGCCCGGACGGTGGCACGGAGGATATCAAACTCCTCTGCCGCATCGATACGGCGGACGAGGTGGAATACTACCGCCACGGCGGCATCCTGCACTATGTGCTGCGCAATTTGATGAAGGCGGGTTAGGGAGCGGTATCGCCGCCGCCGATTAGCGTGTCGATGTTTCCGTTCGCCAGACGGTGCACCTCGTCCTGGGCTTCCGAAAGGGTAACGGTTGCCTCGGGCGGGAGGTTGGCATAGAGGCCGCGAATGACGCGGCTGGTGCCGCCGTGGCAGACGACGATCAAGCGTACATCTTCCGATAGACTTTGGAGCCAGGGGGCGACGCGCGCCGACAAATCGGCATAGCTTTCTCCACCAGGCGGGCGAAAGCACCAGTGGTCCGACTCCCGGCGCGCCCAGGCCCCAGGCTCGGCTTGCTCTATCTCGGCGACGGTCATGCCCTCCCAGCCGCCGAATGCCATTTCCTTCAAGCGCGGCTCGAGGGCGATGCTGTCGGTGTCTTGGCCCAGGCTCTCCGCCACGATAACAGCACTTTGCCAAGCCCGGCCCAGCGGACTCGACACGACGCGAAAAGTGCCATGATCGTCGATGCTGTCGCGCAGGAGATGGCCAATGGCTTCGATCTGGGCGATGCCGGTTCGGCTCAGCGGCGAGTCGCGGTGGCCCTGCCAGCGGTTCGCAAGGTTCCAAACGGTCTCGCCGTGGCGCAGCAGATAGATCATGGGGAATTCCGAACCGGGGAGGTGTGGCCACAACTATGGCGAATCGGGCCGTTTGGCTCAAGGTTGATCTGGTCCCCAGAGCCTTGGAATCCGCAGAAAATCTGGTGTTTTTGGGACACGCGCCTTTCACCCGAACGTGATTCGCTCGTGACCGGCGGGGTCCGTATTGTCCCTTCCATGCACTTCCCCGCCCCAAGGATGGTACGAGACCTAGCCGGTCTCGCCGTTGCCCTCATCGGACTTTTCGGACTCCTGGCCGCGGCTTCCGCGCAGGCGGCCTCCGACGAGCGTCCGCCGGTGGTGATCGAGCTGTTTACCTCGCAAGGCTGTTCCTCGTGCCCGCCGGCGGATGAATTTTTGACTGAATTGGCCATGCGGCCGGATGTGATCGCGTTGTCCCTGCATGTGGATTACTGGGATTACATCGGCTGGAAAGACCCCTACGGCAGCCCGATGATGACCGAGCGTCAGCGGCGCTACGCCGGTGCGCTGGGGCTACGCTATGTGTTTACGCCGCAGATGATTGTCGACGGTCGGCAAAGCCTGGTCGGCTCCGACCGGGTCGCGGTGGAATCGGCTATTGTCGCGGCACGGGTTCGGGAGAAGGCGGTGCGTGTAAGCTTCCGTCCGGATGGTGGCGGCATGGTGGTGATTGCCGCCGGGCCGGCACCCAAGGCCGGGGCCACGGTGTGGCAGGCGATTTACGACAGCGATCACGAGACCGAGGTTAAACGCGGCGAAAATTCCGGGCGCAATATCCGCAACGTGAACGTGGTGCGCAGCGTTGAGCGTTTGGGCACCTGGACCGGCGAAGAGCTGGAGATTCCTCTGAACTTGGCGAATGCGGCGGCGCGCGGCCGTTATGGCTGCGCCGTGATTGTGCAGGAAGGTCGCAGCGGCCCGATCATCGGTGCCGCGGTCATGATGCTAGGCAGCCTCGCGCAAGCCCAGTAGCTACCCAGTAACTACAGCATGTTTTTTTAGTCGCCCGAGGTTAAACCCCGCTCGACGAGTGATGTCAGGCGGCGGCCAAACGCCGCCGGGTCCGGCAGCGGCTCGCCTTCCAGAATGCGCGCCTGATCGAGTAACAGGTGTGCCGCATCCGCCAACGCTTCGTCACTCGCGGCGCCGTCCCCGGCCAGGCGCTCGGCCAGGCGCCGGATCAACGGATGGTCGGGATTGACCTCGAGCACCCGCTTGGCCGCCTGATCGAGTTGCTGGTGCTGCTTGAGCAGCCGCTCCAGGTGCATGTCGATATCCCCCTCGTCAGCAACCAGGCACACGGCACTATCGGTTAAGCGTTCGGAGACGCGCACATCCTTGACCTCGTCCGTCAGCGTCAGCTTGACGAAGGCCACGAGGGCATCGATGCCCGGTGCCGCCGGCTTGTCAGTTTTATCCTCGGCATCGGCGTCCTTTTTGTCGCCGATCTTGCTCAGCTCGGTCGCACCACGGGTGACCGATTTGAACTGTCGCCCCGCGTATTCGCGCACCGCCGGAATCCAGAACTCGTCCACCGGATCGCTGAACAGCAATACCTCGACACCCTTGGCCGCGAACCCTTCCAAATGCGGGCTGCGCCGCAAGGCGTCGGTGTCATCGCCGCTGAGATAATAGATCGCTTCCTGTCCCGCGGGCATGCGCGCGATGTAGTCGGCCAGAGAAACGCGCCCCGACTCATTCGTGCCCACACCGTGCGTGGTGGCAAAGCGGGTTAGCTCCAGCAAGGTCTCGCGCTGGTCCGCGTCCTCGTAGAGGCCCTCTTTCAGGACGGCGCCGAAGGTATCCCAGAAGGTGTCGTATTCGTCGGGGACCTTCTTGGCCCGCTTCTTGAGTTCGGCGAGAACCCGTTTGGTAACCGCCTTGCGGATCTTGGCCAGCAACGGACTGTGCTGCAGCGTCTCGCGGCTGATGTTCAGCGGCAGATCTTCGGTATCGATGACACCGCGCAGAAAACGCAAATAAGCCGGCACCAGATCGTCACACTGATCGCTGATGAAGACCCGTTTGACGTAGAGCTTCACGCCGTGCTGGCGTTCCGGATGGAACAGATCGAAGGGTTTGCTCGCCGGGATGAAAAGCAGACCGGTGTATTCCAAAACGCCTTCGGCCTTGAAATGTAGGCGCAGCCACGGTTCGTCGAAGGCATGCGCGACGTGGTGGTAAAACTCGGTATAGGCCTCGTCGCTGATTTCGCTTTTCGGCCGCGTCCAGATCGCTGAGGCGGCATTGAGCGTTTCTTCCTTGTCGTCATCCTTGTCCCCTGCTCGCAGGACCACCGGAATGGCAATGTGGTCGGAGTAGGTTTTGACGATGTGCCGTAGGCGCGTCGAGTCGAGAAACTCGTCCTCGCCTTTCTTCAGGCGCAGCTGAATGCGTGTACCGCGCGCGGGCGCCTCCTCGGTGGGGGCGACGGTAAACTCGCCCTTGCCGTCGGAGGTCCAGCGCCAGCCCTGCGTCTCACCGGCCCTGCGGCTGGAGACCTGAACTTCATCGGCGACCATGAAGGCGGCGTAGAAACCGACGCCGAATTGGCCGATCAAATTCGCTCCGTCGGATTTCTGCTCCAACTGGCGCATGAAGGCGGCGGTGCCCGAACGGGCGATGGTGCCCAGGTTTTCCACCAGATCGTCACGGTTCATGCCGATGCCGTTGTCACTGATGCTCAGGGTCCGGGCCTTGGCATCACAGGCCAGCTCGATCCGAAAATCTGTGTCGCCTGCGCTTAGCTCCGGCTGGGTGAGCGCCGCATAGCGCAGCCGGTCACAGGCATCCGAGGCATTGGAGATCAGCTCCCGCAGAAATATCTCCTTGTTCGAATAAAGGGCGCTGGCGACGATCTCAAGAAGACGGCTGACCTCGGTCTGGAAGCCGAGTTTTTCCTCTTCGGGAGCCGTCTGCGTCGTCGATTTTTTCTTCGCCATGGTCTCCATCTGCGTTGCTGAACCGGTGAATCGAGGCAGATATGTGCTATTAGACTAGCGACTGCAAGTCCCGGCCGGGCTATTTGCCGATGGGACGCGGGAGATGGGAGCATGGGCAAAGGCGACGGCGACATGCGGGCGGCCCGCCAGGCGATGGTCCAGGAGATCGCCGTCGAAGTGCGCGCCACGCGTAAGCACCTGGGCAAAGAGGCGCTGGATCCGCGTGTCATGGCGGCGATAGGCAAGGTCGCCCGGCACGCCTTTGTGCCCGCGGTCAACCGGCCCACCGCCTATGAAAACCGGCCGCAGCCCATCGGCCACGGGCAGACCATCTCGCAACCCTATATGGTGGCGATCATGACCGATCTGGCGGCGATCGAGCCGACCGACCGGGTGCTCGAGATCGGCACCGGCTGCGGCTACCAGACGGCGGTGTTGGCGGAGTTGGCGGCACGCGTGGCGACGATCGAGGTGGTGCCCGAGCTGGCCAAACAAGCGGCCGCGCGGCTGCGCGATCTCGGCTACGGCAACATTGACCACCGGGCCGGCGACGGCGCCCTTGGTTGGCCCGAGCACGCCCCTTTTGAGGCCATCATCGTGACCGCGGCGGCCTGGCACCGGGTGCCGCCCGCCTTGATCGGGCAGTTAGCGCCGGGTGGCCGCCTGGTGGTGCCCGTGGACCGCTCCAAGGCGGCGGCGCAGTATCCCTTTACGGCGCAGCAGCAAGATCTGTTGCTGGTCAGCAAAGATGCGCAAGGCAAGGTCTCCGAGCGCACGGTCCTGCCGGTCGCCTTCGTACCCTTGATTGAAGGCGGTAAAGGGTAACTGGACTCCGGTATCTGACCCTGAGGGCTTGCAAGCGCGGCGCAGGGGACCGATTCTTCTCCCATGGCCCCCATGACCGAGTTTTCCCAGAGCCGCCTTAGCGCCGTGCTCGGCCCGACGAATACGGGCAAGACCTATCTGGCGATCGAGCGCATGCTCGGCCACGGCAGCGGCATGATCGGCTTTCCGTTGCGTCTGCTGGCGCGCGAGAACTACGATCGTGTGGTGCGGTTGAAAGGGGCGGCGCACGTGGCCCTGGTCACCGGCGAGGAGAAGATCGTCCCGCCCGGCGCCCGCTATTTCCTGTGCACGGTCGAGTCCATGCCGGTGGATCGCCCGGTGGATTTTCTCGCCATCGACGAGGTACAGCTTTGCGCCGATGCCGAGCGGGGGCACATCTTCACCGATCGGGTGCTCCATGCCCGTGGCCGGCACGAGACCATGTTGCTCGGTGCCGAGACGGTTCGCGCGGTGCTGCGCAAGCTGGTGCCCGAAGCCGAGCACATTTCGCGGCCGCGATTTTCGACCTTGAGCTATGCGGGTGTGCGCAAGCTGACTCGGTTACCGCCGCGCTCGGCGGTGGTCGCCTTCTCCGCCGCCGAGGTTTATGCCATGGCCGAATTGATACGCCGGCAGCGCGGCGGTACGGCCGTCGTCCTTGGGGCACTGAGCCCGCGCACGCGCAACGCCCAGGTCGCCATGTTCGAATCCGGCGAGGTGGATTACCTGGTCGCCACCGATGCTATCGGCATGGGGCTCAACCTGGATCTCGATCATGTTGCCTTTGCCCGCTTGTCGAAGTTCGACGGTCACACCGTGCGGGCGCTTAGCGCATCGGAACTGGCGCAGATCGCCGGCCGCGCCGGCCGCCATATGGCCGCCGGAACCTTTGGCACCACCGGCGATGCCGGCCCGCTAGCACCCGAGTTGGTGGAGGCGGTGGAAAACCACCGCTTCGATCCCGTGCGCACGCTCTATTGGCGGACGCGGGATCTGGATTTTCGCAGCCCGCGCCTGCTGCTCAAAAGCTTGGACCGGCCGCCGCCCGGACCACAGCTCATGCGGGTCCGGGGGACAGAGGATCTGCAAGCCCTCGCCGCCCTGGCCCGCGATGCCGAGATCGTGGCCTTGGCGCGCCACCCGGCGGCCGTGCGCTTGCTCTGGGAGGTATGCCAGGTTCCGGATTTCCAGAAGACGTTATCCGATCAGCACGCCCGTCTGCTTGCCCGCATCTATCGCTATCTGGCGCCGGGCGACGGCCGCTTGCCCGAGGATTGGGTGGCTCGTCAGGTCGCCCGCATCGATCGCATCGATGGGGACATCGATGCCCTGGTTGGCCGCATCACCCAGATCCGGACCTGGACGTACGTATCGCACCGCGCCGATTGGATGACCGATGCCGGTCACTGGCAAGAGCGGGCGCGGGAGATAGAGGATCGCCTATCCGACAGCTTGCATGAGCGCCTGACCCAGCGTTTCGTCGACC
Organism: Kiloniellaceae bacterium; assembly: GCA_021776055.1. GTDB lineage: Bacteria > Pseudomonadota > Alphaproteobacteria > Kiloniellales > J153 > JAJFGI01. The sequence goes on along the minus strand of JAJFGP010000142.1, from coordinate 9,266 downwards.
GCCGGGCGGCCATGCTGGTACGCCGGCTCGGGACTGGCGGCGATCTTTTGGCGGCCGTGAAAAACAACGGCGACGTTCTGGTGGAGGGCGAATTCGTCGGTCGGTTGGAGGGCTTCCAGTTCCGGGCCGATGGGACCGTAGATGGCGCCGAGGCCAAGCCTCTGCTGACCGCGGCGCGTCGGGCGTTGACGGGAACCATGCCGGGCCGTGTGCGCGATTTGGAACGCGATGCGGACGATGCCTTCACGCTCGAGGCGGACGGCCGTCTGGCCTGGCGCGGCATGGCCGTTGCCAAGCTGACGCGCGGCGAAAGCGCGCTGCGGCCCGAGATCGATCCCTTGGCCAGCGAGTTCCTCGATGGGCGCAGCCGCGAGCGGTTGCGCCTGCGGCTTGCGGATTGGCTGCGCCGCTATCTGGAATCCGAACTAGCGCCGTTATATCGCTTGGCCGATGCTGCTGCGCGCCCCGGATTGGGCGGGCATCTGCGCGGGCTGTTGTTCCAGTTGGCCGAAGCGTTCGGACTGGTTCCGCGGCGCGGGGTTGCGGATCAAGTGCGCGGATTGACCCGCGCCGACCGGCGTGCCCTGGCTGATCTTGGCGTGCGGTTGGGGGCCGAAAGCATTTTTCTGCCGGCGCTTTTGCCGTCGCGCTCGGCGCGCTTACGGGGTCATTTATGGGCCTTGCACCGCAAGATGACGCCGCCGCTCCTGCCGCGACTGGGCCGGCGCATGCCGCCGGTGGCCGGGATCGATCTCGCCCACTATCAGGCAATGGGTTATCGCCAGATGGGCGGGTCTATATTGCGTGCCGATACCCTGGAGCGGCTGGCGCGAGAGGCGCGGCGGCTGGCAACCCAAGGCCCCTTCGCCGTACCGCCGCGTATCAGGGATCTCGCTGGTGGTATGACCGAGGCGGAGGAGGTGCTTGCGGCCCTTGGCTATCAGGTGCGCCGGTTGCCGGAGGGAACTCAGGTTCTTACCCCCGACCGATCGGCCAATGGCAAGGCAGGCGGCAAGGCGCGCGCCCGACGCCGACGGCCATCGCCGGCTGCGGAGTCGCCGTTCGCCAAACTGCGCGAGCTTAATCGGGACAGATGAGCGAGCCGGCCCTGCGCCTGGACAAGTGGCTATGGTACGCGCGGTTCTTCAAAAGCCGCAGCACCGCAAGCCGCGTGTGTGCCGCCGGGCGCCTGCGCATTGACGGCACGGTCGTCAACAAGGCACATCACAAGATCGAGGTCGGCGATGTCCTGACGTTTCCCCAGGCTCGGCTCATCCGGGTGGTCAAGGTGCTGGCGCTGGCAACCCGGCGCGGCCCGGCGCCGGAAGCCCGATTGCTCTATGAAGATCTCAAGCCACCCGGTGCGGCGTCCAGTCAGCCGTCCTCGCCAGATCCGGTCCGTTCCGGTGGCCGTCCCAACAAGCGCGACCGCCGAGCCCTCCAACGTCTCAAGGATCAGGATTGAGGTGGTTGCGGGTGCGCCGCAAAAATCTACTTATGGTTAACTCCATGTTAACTATCGCAAACTTAGGATTCGTGGCAGTGCGGGAAAGACCGCTTAGATGTAGAGTGTTTCGAGGCTACTATGGTTAGTCCTTATTTGCTGAGACCGATCCGGACCCTAAAGCAAGCGCGGAAAGACCGCGCCCGAGGTCGCGGGCGGTCGAAAATCGCGGTGTCTACTTTTTCCATCGACTCGATGGTGCACGTGCTCTCGAGTTTGGTAAGGGTTCAGACGGCAACCGGGCGCGGTAGGCCCCAGTCGCCGACGGATCGCAAAGCCGCGTAATCGCATAGCCCGCCCGGTACACCGCCAAAACGGCGGTGCAGCTAGGTTTTTGCAAAAACCAGCGACAGATTGTTAGCGGGCATCTCGACGACCTCGCGCAGAGCGAGGCCGGCTTGCGTCGCCAGCGCCGTCAGATCCTCCAGATTGCGTACGCCCCAAGTGCTGTTCCGTTGGCGCAAAGAGGCGTCGAAGGCCTCGTTGGAGGGCGCCGTGTGGCGCCCGTTTTGCTTGTACGGACCGTAGAGATAGAGAACCCCGCCGGACGGCAAAATCCGTCCGGCACCGGCGAACAATCCTTCGCTCGCGGCCCACGGCGAAATATGCACCATGTTGATGCAGGCGATAGCATCGGCGGTAAGCACCGGCCATTCCGGTGCCGTGACATCTAGATCGAGGGCCGGGAGCACGTTCGAGCATGCCTCGGCGGCGGCGTGGGCGTCGATGCTGCGTCGGCTGTCCGGGTCCGGATCGCTTGGTTGCCAACGCCAGGACGGAAGGCTACACGCAAAATGCACCGCGTGTTCGCCGCTGCCGCTGGCAAACTCCAAAACCAGTCCGCGCGGTGGCAGTACGCGCGAGAGGACATCGAGAATCGCTTGCCGGTTGCGCTGTGCCGCGGGGGCGAAACGGCGCGCCCCGCTGGTGCCGAGGCCGGTGCTGTCGGGCTGATCGGTCATGGCGAAAAGGTTAGCCCTCAGACAATCTTGCAGCAAGCGCGGAAGCGGCGCCGGATGCCCGAAAACCCGCACGAGACATAGGGTTGCGTGCCGTTGCACCGGCATGATACGGATCAGCGTGATCAACCGATTTAAGGCCTTGTTTCTGGATCGACGCGGTGGCGCGGCCGTGCCTGGTGGCCGCCATAGCGTCGATGAATTGCAGATCGCGGCAGCGGCGCTGTTGGTCGAAGCCGCGCAGATGGACGACGATTTCGATACGGGCGAACGGAGCAAGGTTCTCGAACTGGTTACGGACCGGTTCGATCTGAACGGCGAGGAAAGCCTGAGTCTGCTGGCGGCGGCCGAAGAGCGGGTGGCGCAGGCGAGCCAACTGCACGGATTTACGCGCGTCGTGAACAAGTCCTTCGATCAGGCGGAACGGATCGAGCTTTTGGAGATGCTCTGGGAAGTCATTTACGCCGATGGCGAGCTACACGACCACGAAGCTAGCTTGATGCGCCGGCTAACCGGCCTGTTACACGTCCCCGACCGGGAAAACACGGCGGCCCGCAACCGGGCCTTGGCGCGCCTTGGCCAAGCCTAGGGTAGGCGGGCACTGGATTTAGGAGAACGAGGCAATGACCTACATCGTCACCGAAGCGTGCATCAAGTGCAAATACATGGACTGCATCGAGGTCTGTCCCGTCGATTGTTTTTACGTCGGCGAGAATATGCTGGTCATCCATCCGGACGAGTGCATCGATTGCGGTGTCTGCGAGCCGGAATGCCCGCCCGAGGCCATCTTGCCGGATACCGATCCCAAGGCTGAGGCCTGGTTGGAGTTGAATCGCGAATACAGCGACAACAAGTGGCCGAATATTACCAGGAAAGGCGAGCCGCCGGCAGATTCGGAAGACTACAAGGGTATGGAGGGCAAGTACGAGAAGTTCTTCAGCCCGAAACCTGGCCAGAGCAATGGTTAAGCTTTCCGCTGGGTTCTGAGGCGGTCCTGGGCAGGACTTAACGATATTGCTTGGCAACAAACCAAGCTTCGCGGTTATTGCACTGCAACACTTGTCTAATCGAGAAAAATAGCGTATATATAATATCTTAAGATTGCCGGTTGCCAAGAAGGCCGGATCCGCTGCGGCGGTGCGGTTTTCGGAAGATCTGGGGCCAGACCCGAATTCGCAGACGAGAGCCGGAACGAGGTGCCGTAGGGGGAACTGCGGCGCTTTTGTCTCGGCCATACGTTATTAGGCGGGTCGGAACCAGGCGGCGGTCGGCAGACGATCGGGAGAGGGGCCGGCGGGAGATAGGCCGGGCCCCCAGCTTCCGGCGTACGCAGCCGTAGGCGGGATTAGACGGAGCAAAGAGCACATCATGGCAAAGGCGATCGAATTCGGTGCAGGCGACTATGTTGTTTATCCGACGCATGGCGTTGGTCGAGTCATAGGGATCGAAAAACAGGAGATCGCCGGACAGGCCTTGCGGCTTATTGTGATCAAGTTCGAGAAGGATCGCATGACCCTGCGGGTTCCGGTGGAGAAGGCCGAGGATTCAGGCCTGCGCAAGCTCTCCAGCCGCAAGATGATGGATACCGCCCTGGCCACCCTGAAGGGACGCAGCCGGGTGAAGCGGACCATGTGGAGCCGGCGGGCGCAGGAGTACGAGGCCAAGATCAACTCCGGCGACCCAGTCTCTATCGCCGAGGTGGTCCGCGATCTGCATCGCAATTCCGATCAGCCGGATCAGTCGTACAGCGAGCGGCAGATGTATCAGGCCGCCCTCGATCGGTTGGCGCGCGAACTGGCCGCCGTGGAAAAGATCGACGAGACGGCCGCGGCCAACAAGCTCGAAGAGCTGCTGACCGCGGCGTAATTTCTTTGCCGGTAACGGGGCTTCACGCGTTTCGCGTCACGGCGTGACGGCGACATGACCGATCGGCAAAAATTTGCAGTATTACGCGGGGTTCGTCGGGTTTGGGCGATCGGTGCGGTGCATGCCGACGTCGATCGGCTTGACCGCCTGCATGCCGCGTTATGGTCCCGTCTGCAAACCTGCGATCGCATCGTTTACCTTGGAAATATGATCGGCCGCGGCGCGGCCAGCCGTGAAACCGTCGATTCCTTGCTCGACTTCCGCATTGCCGTTTTGGCCCGACCCCACAGCGATGTGGAGGACGTGATTTACCTGCGCGGCGGGCAAGAAGAGATGTGGCAAAAGCTCTTGCAGTTACAATTCGCCGCCGATGCGCGCGGTGTGCTCGATTGGATGATCGCGCAGGGCGTGGGGGCGACCCTGCAATCGTACGCGATTTCCCCGGACGAGGCGCTGCGCGAGGCCGCGGCGGGCACGGTGGCGCTGACCCGCTGGACCGGGCGCCTGCGCCAGGCAGTGCAGGCGGTGCCCGGCCACTATCAGCTCATGGGCTCGTTGCGCCGGGCGGCTTATACCGATGACGGGACGCTGCTCTTCGTCAACACCGGCCTGGACCCGACCCGGCCACTGGAAGCGCAGAGCGATAGCTTTTGGTGGAACAGCGGCCACTTTCACGACATCGCCGCCCCATACGGTGCTTTTCGCCGCATTTGTCGCGGCTTCGATCCCAGTCACGCGGGCTTCAAACTCACGGACTATACGGCAACGCTCGATGCCGGCTGCGGCTTTGGCGGCAGCCTTATGGCCGCTTGCCTGACCCCCGACGGCGCCCTGGTCGATCGCATCGAGGCGTAAAGCTACTCGACAACGAGCTTCACCGTGCGCCCCGCCGGCAGCGGGTTGTTTTCCGCCAAGCCGTTGAGGACCAGGAACCGCTTCAGTTGGAAGTCCGGAAAGGGCATGCGCTTTGCCAGCTTGCTTGCCGTTTCTCCCGAGCGCACTTTGTGCATCACTAGACGCCAGGGTTTCACGGCCGCCGCCTCGGCGGCGCTGAGTTTGCGGAAACTGTAGGTCGTCTCGCGCAAGGGTTGCGACAAAGACTCGGTTAGCTTCGGCGGGGTCACAAAAAGCATGCGATAGACCGTTTTGTCGTCGTAGCGAATGGCGATCAAGCGCAGATCGCGCGGGCCGCTGCGCCCGTTGACCGAGACCTGCCCGGTCGCCGCCGCCATGCCGTTGATGGTAATCGCCTCGACGCCTTGCACCGTTGCCCCCTTGGCCCACACCTGGGTCAGGTAGGCAGACATGGTGCCGCCGCCCGGTTGGCTGACCTGATCGAAGATGATGCCGGCACCCTCCGGTCCGCTCGCGACCACGCGTTGGCTGCTGTTCGCCAGACGGAAGCCTTCGGGGACCGTGAAGGCGAATCGCAAATTCGGATGCAGGAACTGGCGGCCACGGATTAATCCTTGGTCGGGATTGTCGCCATAAAGCATGCCGTCGATTTTGCCCAGAAAGACGCCGCGGCCGACAATCGGATCCTTGACGGGCGCCGCACCCGCCTGGGCGATGGCCCGTTGGATGCGGTCGGCGGTGCGTGGGTGCGTCTGCATGATATTGAATTCGTCGGCACGGCCCGGTTGATTCGCCAGCTCGGCCTGCAGGCGGCTGTCTGCTTGCAGCCGCGAGAGAAACCCGGCCATGGCATTGGCATCGAAACCGGCGCGGCTGAGATAGCGCACACCCAACAGATCCGACTCATACTCCTGCTCGCGCGAGAAGCTGCGCAAGGCAACGGAGCTGGCGGCGGTGAAAGTATCCGAAACGGCCTTGCTGCCCAGCAACACGCCAAGCCCGACGCCGGCAATCTTCGTGGCCACGTTCTGACCATAGCGTTCGGCGCTATGGCGGGCCGCCACGTGACCGATTTCGTGCGCTAGCACACCGGCCACCTCGGCCTCACTTTCGGCCAGGACCAGCAGACCCCGGGTCACATAGACATAGCCGCCGGGCAGGGCGAAGGCGTTGACGATGGGACTGTCGAGGACGGTGAAGGTGAACTTCTGGTTTGGAATCTCCGAGGTCCGGGCCAGTAGATTGCCGATGCTCGCGATATAAGCGCTCAGCTCCGCGTTCTCATAGACGCCGCCGAATTGCGGGACGATCTTTTGGTGTTCTTGAAGGCCCAGGCGCGCCTCATCCTCGGCCGACATGCCGCCGGAGAAGAAGGTTCGGCCCGTGGCCGGCGCGGTCGTACAACCGGCAAGCAGGCCCGGCGCGACAAGAGCAATAAGGGCGGCGAAGATCTGAACGGGGCGCAAACTCATTCGGGGCAACATCATTCGGGGCAACATCATTCGGCGCAATATCATTCGACAATGACCTCGATTTGTTCGGGATGGGTTATGTCCACCATCGGTCCATTTCGGGATTTTAGCCAACCGCGCACGCGCACGATACGGCCACGATAGGATAGCGGATCGATTTGCTCGGACTCGAACAGGCGGCGAACCTTCGAGGCCAGGCTGGCGGTAAAGTCGCTGCGCCAATCGGCCCCAAAGTTGAGATAGACGCGGCCACGCACGATGGCAACATCGCGCACCCGACCCTGGATCAACTCGAAGCGGCCGAGATAGCGATCCGCCTCTTCGGGCGTGCGCACGGCGTAGAAGGGGTCCGCCCAGATGCCGCGGCGGTTCGCGCGCGCCGCTGCTTCGCGTACCAGCATCTCGGGGACCAGCGCCCGGTTGTCCTGGAAGCTATAGACACGGGCCATGCCCTCCTCGAGCAGGGCGCCCTGCACCCAGCCGCGAGAGGACTCATCGATAAGATGGGCCAGCGCGCGGCCATGCCGATCTCCCCGGCGGCCGCCATAGGCCAAGCGGACCTCGCGGCCGAGGCTTAAGGTCGAGAGCGCCGCCTTCGCCTCTTTCGCCAGCGGCCAGGCCTCGAAACCTGTACGGCCCAGGGGCAACTTCGGCGCTTGTATGCCAACCAGGCGGACCTGCCGGCCATCGGCCAAAACCACCGTATCGCCGTCGACGATCTCGGTGATGCGGGCGATTTCGGAGCCGGCCAGGCCGGCGATAGAATCGGGCGCGACCTCGGCAGTCGCGATACGCGGCACCCAGATCAGCGCGAGACAAAGAAAAACCCGTCGGATGCTAAAATACATCTCAGCTCCTGGCATCAGTTGGCGCCGCCGCCAGGCCATTGGCAAGTGCCGTCGTCAATGCGATATAGGGAGGATCGCGCGTGCAATCCAGCGCAGGATGTCACGAAAGCCAGATGCCACGAAAGAAGGCCGCGCCTCCCTGTGTCCGAGCACGCCAAGTCACCGCCCGATCTTTTTCCGCCAATCGAAGCCTTTGCCGACGGCATGTTGCCGCGCGAGGCACCGCATAGCCTGTATTGGGAACAATCGGGAAATCCGGACGGTCAGCCGGTGCTGTTCCTGCATGGGGGTCCGGGCGCCGGCGCATCGGCCGCGCACCGGCGGTTCTTCGACCCGGCGCACTATCGCATCGTTATCTTCGATCAGCGCGGCGCCGGCCGCTCGACACCGCTGGGTGAGCTCTCGGCCAATACGACACCGCATTTGATTGCCGATGCCGAGGCGCTGCGTGAGCACCTGGGCATCGAGCGTTGGCTGGTCTTTGGCGGCTCCTGGGGGTCGACCTTGGCGCTGGCCTATGCCGAGGCGCACCCCGAGCGGGTCACCGGCCTGATCCTGCGCGGTATTTTTCTCTGCCGCCGGGAGGAGATCGACTGGTTTCTCTACGGTATGCGCTGGGTCTTCCCCGAAACCTGGCAACGTTTCGCCGACGGCGTGCCGGAGGATGAACGGGACGATCTGCTGCGGGCCTATCACCGGCGCTTGATCGACCCGGATCCGGCCGTGCATATGCCGGCGGCGCGCAACTGGAGCACGTTCGAGGGCGCCTGCTCAACTTTGCTGCCAAGCCCGGAGACGGTGGCCGATTTCGGCCGCGATACCATGGCGCTGGGCTTGGCGCGCATCGAGGCGCACTATTTCGTCAACGATATCTTCCTGGACCAGGGGGCATTGCTGCGCGGCGTGGATCGCATTCGCCGCATTCCCGGCGTCATCGTGCAGGGCCGCTACGACATGGTCTGCCCGATTCGCACCGCCGAGGATTTGCACCGCGCCTGGCCCGAGGCCGAATACATAATCGTGCCCGATGCCGGCCATTCCGCCATGGAACCGGGCATTCGCCGCGCTCTGGTAGCGGCAACTCAGCGCTTCAAAACATATGCCTGACGGATCCACGCAATCAGACCGTTGCGTGCAGCCGGTGTTTCTCTATGATGCTGGGCACGCGGGACAATCTCCGGGGGAAAATCGTGCAGGTATACCGTTTGGCCATCGCGCTGGGCTTCGCACTCGGCGGTTTTGTGGCGGCGCTTGGATTGGCGACACCGGGTGCGCGGGCGGGCGAGGACGACCCGTCCTATCTGGTCGGCGGCATCGGCGGCTTCGATCTGGTGCAGGACGATAATCAGGCAATCGACTTTCGCCTGGAGTATCGGCACGGCACAGGCTTGTGGATCATCAAACCGTGGATCGGTGTCGAGGGGACCAGTGACGGCGCCGTCTATGGTGTTGGTGGCCTGCTGGCGGACATCAATCTAGGCCGGCGCATTGTATTGACCCCCAGCTTCGGCGTTGGCGCCTATACCGAGGGCGACGGCAAGGATTTGGGCCACACGATCGAGTTCCGCTCGCAGCTCGAGCTGGCTTATCGCTTCGACAATCGCTCGCGCATCGGGGTGGCTTTCAGCCATATCTCCAATGCCAGCATCGGCGAAGAAAATCCGGGCACCGAGGTTCTCAACGTTTACTACGCCTACCCCCTCGACGCCCTCTTCGGCCGCTAGGCGCGGCGGCCCCGCCCTCGCCTCTTCCCTCTGGGCCG
>JAJFGP010000141.1 GCA_021776055.1 Kiloniellaceae bacterium | reverse complement strand
CCCAGATCGGATCGTTCATGCCGGAATATTCCCAATCCACAACCCACATGCGCGTGCCGTCATCGAGAAAGTTCTCGGATAGGGGGTCGCAATGGCAAGGAGCGAGCGGCGGCGGCGATTTGGCGAGTGCCTTGCGGGCTTGCTGCGCCTCGATCACTGCCACGTCGTAGCCATAGGGTAACATCGCGTCGCGCTTTTTTAGAATACCGCGATACTCGTCGATCATGTCGAACAGCTCGAAGCGGAATTCGAACGCCTGCTTACAATCGTGCATGCGTTTGAGCACCTGGGCGGCACGGGCCGGGGCACCGGGACGGTCGCGGAACAATGTTGGGTTCATGGTCACGCTATTGTCCAGATACCGCGTCAGCATCAAGCCGTCGGTCTCGTCCGTGAACAAGACTTCGGCGCCAACCCCGGCCGCGGCGGCAACACGCGCGTTGTGCGCTTCCACATTGCGGTCGATGTATTCGCCGGTCCCCTCGCCGGCGATCCGCAACACGTAGGCGGCATTGCCCACCATGACCTTATAGACCCGGTTGGTCAGACCACCCAGGCGCTCCCAGGTCACCGCCTCGCGCGGGTGGCCGGCTAGATCGGGTATGCGGGTCAGAGCGGCTTCTACTTCATGCATGGCCAGCCCTTTTTTCACATCAGGAGTCGCGTTCGCTCAGGATCATACAATGGTCTGCCGTGCCGTTGTGCCGGGAATGCGTCACAAAACGCTTCAATCTCGTAGTCGTGATGGCCGGCTTCCTCTGTCGGGAGGTAGCCAAGGGCAATGCTCTGCCCACTGCTATAGCCGTAGCCACCGCTGGTCGTCACCCCTAGGACACGGCCGTCGCGCAGGATGGCCTCGCCGCCGAAGACCGAAACCTGCCCATCCAAGGTGAAGCAACACATCTTGCGCTTGGCGCCATCCTGCTTGGCGCGCGTCAGGGCCTCGGCACCGATGAAATCGCCTTTGCCCAGGGCGACACAGAAACCCAGCCCGGCCTCGTACGGGGTATAGTCGGGGGTAATATCGGCGCCCCAATAGAGGTAGCGCTTCTCCAGGCGTAGGGATTCGATCGCGCGGTACCCCACGTCCGTGATTCCGAATCGTTCGCCAGCCTGGCGCAACGTCTCGTAGACATGTGCCGCGTACTCGCTGGGAATATGTAACTCCCAGCCCAATTCGCCAACGTAACTTACCCGCAACGCCAGCACCGGGGCCTGGCCAATACGCAACTCACGCGCCTGCATGAAAGGAAAAGCCGCGTTATCCACCGCGCCCTCCGCTACGCTCGCAAGCACGTCGCGGGCGCGCGGACCGCACAGGTTGATGACCGCTCGCGCCGACGTCAGGTCGGTCAGGGCAACCGTACCATCACGCGGCATGTGTCGCTCGATCCAATTGCGGTCGCGCACGGCAAAGCCCGTGCCGGTAACGATGTAAAAGCGATCCTCGGTCAGGCGGGTGATGGTCAAATCCGCTTCGATACCGCCGCGCTCGTTGCACAGTTGGGTGTAGACGACCGAACCCGGCGGCTTGTCCAGGTTGTTGGCGGCCAGCCGTTGCAAAAAACTGAAGGCACCGGGCCCAGACACGTCGAATTTAGCAAACGAGCTAACATCGATGAGCGCCACACCCTCACGCACAGCTTGGTGCTCGCGGCCAACCGCGTCGAACCAGTTAGGCCGGGAAAACGACGGCTCGTCATTGGCGCCGGCCGGTGCAAACCAGTTCGGCCGCTCCCAACCGAACTTTGAACCGAACACGGCGCCGTGCGCCTTGAGAGTCGGATACAACGGCGAACAACGGACTCCGCGAGCGCTCTGCATCTCCTCGCCCGGCCAGTGGATGGCATAGTAGCGGCCGTAACTTTCCACCGCCCGCGCGTGCAGGTGACCACGGGCAACGTGGTGCCGGCCGAACCGGCGAATATCGAAGGCCCACAGGTCCATGCCTGGCTCACCGCCGATGATCCACTCGGCCATGGCGTTGCCGGCGCCGCCGCAGGCGGCAATTCCGGCGGTAAACCCAGCGGCGACGTAAAAATTATCCAGCTCAGGTGCCAATCCCATGATCGGCTCACCATCCGGCGAGACCGGGATCGGGCCATTGATGAGGTTGCGCACTCCCACCTCGCCAAGAACCGGGATGCGCTCCACCGCCTTCGTCGCGATCTGCTCGAAACGGTCGTAGTCGGAGGCCAGCAGCTCGCGCCCGAAGCCAGCCGGAATACCGTCGGCACCAAAAGGCACCGTGTCGGCCTCCCATCCACCCACCGCGATACCGCCCACCTCGGGTTTCAAATAAAACAGACGGTCGGGATCGCGTAGGGTCGGCAGGCCCGCCGGTGCGTCCACGACTTTCTCGGTCACCAAGTATTGGTGCTCCACCGCCGCAACCGGCACGGCAACCCCCGCCAACGCCCCAACCTCGCGCGCCCACATACCGGCGGCGTTGACAACAGTCTCACAGCGAATAGATCCCTGGTCCGTCTCGACGGCAACGACGCGACGATCTTTTTGAGAGAAGCCGGTTACCTGCACGCCTTCCAGGAAGCGCACGCCGCCCGTCCGCGCGCCCTTGGCCAGCGCTTGGGTTAAGCTGCTGGGATCAATATAACCGTCACTGGGAATGAACGCCGCGCCGACCACGCCGTCCGCGGTCATGAGGGGAAACCGCTCCTTCGCTTCCGCGGCGGACAGCAGGTGCAGCTCGAAGCCAAAGCTGCGCGCCGTCGTGGCCGTGCGCCGGATCTCACGCCACCGCTCTGCTGACGAGGCCAGGCGCAGGGAACCCACGGGCTTCCAGTCGGTTGCCTGACCGGTTTCCGCTTCTAGGCGGCCGTACAGCTCCACGCTGTATTGCAGCATCCGGGTCAAGTTGCGCTTGCCGCGCAATTGCCCGATCAACCCGGCGGCATGCCAGGTGGCGCCGTGCGTCAGGCCGCTTTTCTCCAGCACCACCACATCGCGCTTGCCCAGCTTGGCCAAGTGGTAGGCGATAGAGCAACCAATGGCACCACCGCCGATGACAACGATTTCAGCGGCATCGATCATATTTTGATTCGCTGCATTTTCGGGTCGTAGAGCGCGCCGCGTTGGATGCGGCAGGGAACACGCTCGGTTGCCACCTCCAATTCGTAGTCCCCATCGTAGAGATAAGCGTCGTCAACGCCGGACCCGTTGCGCACGTAGCCGTAGCCAATGTTGGTTTCCACCGTGTACCCCCAACCACCGCTGGTCAGCCAGCCAACTCGCTCGCCGTTGCGATAGATGGTCTCGCGCCCAAGCAGCACGATGTTCGGATCATCCAGGGTGAAACACGCCAGGCGTTTGCGCAGAGGTTTGCTCTTCTGCTCCATCAACGCCTCGCGGCCGAGGAACGGCTGGTTCGTCTTCAACTTCGCGGCCCAGCCCAAGCCCGCTTCCAGCGGCGAATGGTCGGGCCCGATGTCGGAGCCCCAGGCCCGGTATCCCTTCTCAAGGCGCAAGGACTCGATGGCTCGGTATCCCGCATTTGCCAGACCATGCTCTTTGCCTGCCGCCAACAGCCGTTGATAGACGGATAGCGCGTGCTCCGTGGGTATGTGCAACTCCCACCCCAGTTCGCCTACATAGGTAATGCGCAAGGCGCGCACGATGGCGCCGCCGATGGCGATCTCGCGCCACGTGCCGAAGGGGAAGGCCTCATTGGACACATCATCGGGCGTGATCTGCGACAGGATGTCGCGCGCCCGTGGCCCCATCAGCGACAGGGTGGCGAATGCCGAGGTTACGTCTACCAGTTCCGCCTGCAGTCCGTCCGGGATGTTGCGCTCGATCCACGAGAAGTCGTGCGTGGCGAAGCCGGTACCGGTGACGATGTAGAACGTATCGTCACGCAGCCGGGCGACCGTCAGATCGCATTGAATGCCACCGCTTGAATCCAGCATCTGCGTGTAGATCAACGATCCCACCGGCCGGTCGATATCGTTGGCGCATATCCAGGCCAGCGCGGCGGCGGCATCGGGTCCGACCATGAGAAACTTGGCAAACGACGATTGATCGAACAGGGCCGCCGCCTCGCGCGCCGCCCGATGCTCCTCGCCTACAGCAGGGAACCAGTTTTGCCGGCCATAGCTGTAGACGTC
>JAJFGP010000015.1 GCA_021776055.1 Kiloniellaceae bacterium | reverse complement strand
AAATTTGTCGTCGTCGAGGCTTCGATGCCGGCACCGAGCGGCCCGACGGCGACGCTGGCATCGGCGCCAAGTTTGAACTCGTTACTCATGAACGCTTCGATCGCCCCATTGTTCATCAGGGCGAAGATCGTCTCCGAAACTTGCCCCCCGGCCTGCAAACCGAAGCTGCCGGCGGCGAGCGTGTAAAAGGCGGGCGAGCTCCACGAGTTGTCATCGCCGCGCACCAACAGTACGCCCGAGCCACCTTCGGCCCCGAAGATCAGGCCGCCTTTTATGAGCTCGGGAATGATCAGAACGCCGCGCGCTTTTTCGACAACCGGCCGAATTTCGGTCCGGTCCGGATCGGTGAGCATGCGTTCTACCGTGAAACGGGATTCCTCGACCAACTCCTCGGTCTTAACGTCGGCACTGGCCGGGCGCGCAAAGGCGAGGGCAACAACGACGCTCGCGGCGACGGTGAATAGGCCGCCGCGGCGCCACATCGACAAACATGAGATAGTCTGGACCATCGCGGGCCTCCATACATTGGTGGCAAGATATTTACGCAAGCCGAACGGTTACACCGATTCGCACACCGGTCAAAGCAACGTGCGCGGCACCGCATTGACCAGGCGCACGCTCCAGGCATCGGTATCGTCCGGTGCGTGGCTGCCGGCGGCGCCGGCGATGTGGTCGAGACGGGTCAGCGCGCAATTGTCCACGGAAAAGGCCAGGGCCCGCTCGGGATCGATGTTGAGGGCGATCGCCAAAGCGGCCCGAATCGTGCCGCCATGGGTAACCGCGACGATGTCGCGGCCGGCATGCGCGGCGGACAGGCGGCGAACCGTTGCGGAGACGCGGTCGACGACGGTTGCGAAACTTTCACCGCCGGGCGGCGCCTCGTCCGCCGGGGCCAGCCAGAAGCGATGCCAGGCACCGTCACGCTGGGCCGTTAGCTCGGCATTCGTCATTCCTTGCCAGGTGCCCATGTGTTGCTCCGCCAGATCTTGCTCGACGAGCGGCGTTGCCGCGGCGCCCGCTTCCATCTTGGTGGCGCCGCTCTCCATTTCAGCGAAGATTGCGGCGGCGGTGCGATGTGTGCGCCGCAGGTGTGAGGTTACCCAGATCGCATCACGGGGTAGGGCGCGGGCAAGGAATTGAAAGGTCTCTTGGTCCGAGCAATCGCAATCGAAATCATCTTGTCCGTAGATGCGGCCGTTGTGGCCGACCACCGGCGCATGGCGAACCCACCACCAGCGTGTGACCGTGCTCATGCCGCCACGACCGCTAAGAGAATGGCGATCTCGGCGAGTTGCTGGACGGCGCCGAGCACATCGCCGCTGTAACCGCCGATCTGCCGGCGCGCCAGGGCGGCCATGGCGGCGGCGGCGGTCGCGGCGGCAACGAGCGCGAGCACCGCGGTTCCAACACCCAGCATCACCAGGGCAGCGAGCCCGGCTAGGCCAAGTGCCGTTCCGACCGTAGCCGCTTCGGGCATGCCGGCCTCGGCGGCAAGGCCGTCGGCGCGGGCCAGGGGTATGCCGCGCATGACCGCCGGTAGAAAAGCGCGGGCACCGGCGTGGGCGGCGACAAGTGCGGCGGCGGCGGTCAGGGGCTCGGCAATGGCGGCCAAGGCGGCGGCGCGCAATGCGACGGAAAGGATAAGCGCCAGGGTCCCGTAGGTGCCGATGCGGGAATCGCGCATGATCGCTAGTTTGTCCTCGGGCGCCAAGCCGCCGCCGAAGCCGTCGGCCACATCCGCTAGGCCATCTTCGTGCAAACCGCCGCTGGCCAGAACCGTCGCCGCGACCGCTAGCAGCGCCGCCACCCAGGGCGGCAACCCGATTGCGCTGGCCAAGACGAAAATCACCGCGCCGATGACACCGATTAGGGCCCCGACCACCGGAAATGCCCAACTGGCGCTTGCCAATTGGCTGCGCGCCTCCGGGCTATCCTCGCCGCCGGTGTCGGGCATGGGGATGCGGGTGAGCAGGCCCACGCAGGCCCGCACATCGGCTAGCCAGCGGGCGACATCGAAGGTGGGTGTCATACGCGCATCTCGCGCAAATTCTGTGGTCATCGGAGGCTGGTTATAGGACAGTTGCGCCGATCCGCAAACGACAACCTCCGCCACGCAAGTATGAGGACTACCAACGATGCCCGGTGCGCCAACGCCACAACCCAATTTGAATGAGATACGCGGCCTGCTCAAAGAATTAGCCGGCCCGGATGGTGCGGCCGGCGCGGCGGCGGAAGCGCATCAGGCACAATTGACAAAACCCGCCGGCGCCTTGGGGCGGTTGGAGGAGTTGGCCATTTGGCTAGCGACTTGGCAGGGCCGGCACCCGCCGCGCCTGGAGCGGCCCTTGACCGCGGTCTTCGCCGGCAATCACGGGATCGCGGCGCAGGGCGTCTCGGCTTATCCGCCGGCGGTAACCGCGCAGATGGTCAAGAACTTCCTCGATGGTGGCGCGGCGGTGAACCAATTATGCGGGTACGCCGATTCGGATCTGCGCGTCTACGAGATGGCCCTCGAAGAACCAACCGCCGATTTCAGCGAGGCGCCGGCCATGAGCGATGCAGACTGTGCCCGGGCCATGAGCTACGGCATGCTGGCGGTCGAAGATGGCATCGATGTGCTGATGCTCGGCGAGATGGGCATCGGCAATACCACCAGCGCCGCGGCCCTGTGCCACGCCCTCTTCGGCGATGAGGCGGGTGATTGGGTCGGGCGTGGCACCGGTATCGATGAAACGCGCTTGGCGCACAAAGTCGCGCTGGTCGACGCTTCTGTTGCCCGCCACCGCGACGCCATGACGGATTCTCTCGAGGTTTTGCGTCACCTAGGCGGATTGGAGCTGGCCGCCATCGCCGGGGCCATCCTGGCGGCGCGGCGCGCCCGGGTGCCGGTCTTGCTCGATGGCTATGCCTGCACGGCGGCGGCGGCGGTATTGCACGCCTTCAATCCGTCGGCGCTGGCCCACTGCCAGGTGGCCCATGTCTCGGTCGAGCCGGGCCATGGTCGTTTGTTGCAGCGGCTGGGCAAGCGGCCGCTTCTGGATCTCGATATGCGCCTCGGCGAGGGCTCGGGGGCGGTTGTTGCCCTGCTTCTGCTCAAGGCCGCGGCGGCGTGCCATACGGGCATGGCCACCTTCGCGCAGGCGGGGGTCAGCGGACCTGCGTAATACCAAATCTCCCTAATATTGATCCATTTCATGGGGCGTATTGGCCTTCCGGCCGCGTCGCGGGGCTTGCCCGATGTCCCGCATCGCGCTTCACCCCGCTCCTAACCGGAAGG
>JAJFGP010000140.1 GCA_021776055.1 Kiloniellaceae bacterium | reverse complement strand
ATCTTACCTTATTTAATCGTGCTCACTTCTCGGGGGGGGCGCCGGGTGGGGCCGGGCGCCCCCGTCTCCCTCACCCGTATTCGGTTATGCTGGTCAGAGCTTGTGGTCACGCATCGCCTGTTCCAGCTTTCCCGGTTCGCTCAGTAGCTTGATATCTTCGTCGTAGGTGCGCTTTTCGAATCGGAACTGCCAAATGTGCCAGCCGATCCAGAACACCACACCGAGGACTACCAAGAGACCCTCGGTTCCTACCATCGGATAGATCGGACCAATCGTGGTCAGATCCACCGCCCAGCTATCTACATTTGTCATAGACATGATGGTTATCCTCTCGGGTTATCGGAGAAGGCCCGCCTCGCGGGCCTCCTGAAGCTCGGCCGCGGCGACCTCGGTCTCGGTCGCGTAACGGCCGTGATAGTCGCCCAGATCCAGGCCGGCGAGTTCGATCTCCTTGGGAATTCTAAGAATGCCCAATTTCTTGAAGATCCCGCAAAGTATCCAGGCTGGCAGGAAACCAAGTACCCAGAACATGATCACGGCGCCGAGGAACTGGCCCCAAGGCGTGATCGGCGCATATCCCTCGAACCCTGAGGAGGGATGACCCCAGAGCAGGATGCCGGCCAGCACCAAACCGATGAAGCCGCCATAGCCGTGCACCGCAACCGCACCGACCGCATCGTCGATCTTGAAGCGCCGCTCGACCCAGAAGTGGAGTTTGTAAACACAAACCGCGCCGATGGCGGCGACGAACATCGCCTGTATCGGGTGGTAGAGGTCGTTCCCCGCCGAGGCGGTGATGATACCAGCCAGGCCCAGAGAATAGGTCCAGAAGGCATCGCCCTTGGAGATCGTATAGCCCGCCATCAAACCACCGGCCAGCGACATCAGGAAGTTCACCGTGATGGCCGAAAGCGTCGTCGGCGTCAGATAGATGGTTGTGGCGGTGAAGGTCGCACCGGCGGAGCCGATATCCCCGGCAGCAATAATCGGCACGTTACACGCCACATAGAAGCCCCAGAAGCCGGTGTAGATCAGGAACAGCCCAATGGTCACCAGCCACGGGTTATGCGGCACGATGTCGCGCGCCGTGCCATCCTTGCGGAACTTACCGATCCGCGGCCCGAGATGCACGAGCACGCCAAGCGCCGCACCACCCGCGATCGCGTGGATGACCCCGGATGCATAAGCATCGTGATAGCCAAGCAGCTTGACCATCCAGCCATCCCAGTGCCAGCCCCAGGCGGCGTCGATGATCCAGGTCACCGACCCGACCATGACCGCAACCACCCAAAAGGCGCCGGAGCGAACACGCTCGATCACCGCACCAGAAACAATCGATGCCGCCGTCCAGGAGAAGAGCAGGAAAGCCGCCCAGAAGACGCCATTGATGCGCGCCCAGAACGCCGTATCATCGGCGGTCACCGCATCCGTCGCCGGTGTCCCGCCCAGATGCGGGCCCATCAGTTCGCTCCACGGTACGGCATTCGGTGCCGCGATCAGCCCCATGCCCTTGTAAATGAATGGCCCGTTGGGAAAGGCGAAATAAATCCACCAGCCAAAGAAGAAAAAACTAACGGTTACCAACGGGATCAGCATCGTGTTCTTCATCAAGGTGTGCATCATGTTCTTCTGTCGCGATGCACCCACCTCGTACATACAGAACCCGATGTGGATGAGAAACATGAGCGCTACGGTCAACCAGTAATAGAACTCGGTGAATATGACCGTTAGGGCTCCAATATCCGTGTCCATCTCTAGTCACCCCCCAAAAGTGTGATTGCTTGTTTTCGATCTGGGCGCTCTCGCGGCGCCTTGCATGCCCCGGTCTTTTCTCGCCGGTTACTGACGCGCTTGGTCTTTCCTCTGCGGCGGCGCCAAAGCCTTTAACCGCACCTTATTGCGGTTAAACCAATAGGCCACCATTGGGCCGATTGGTCAGTAAGATGGTTAAGATCGTACACGCGAGTTTCCTGTCAGGCAACAAATTTTCCCCTCGCTTTCGCCTTGGCCACCACGCGCGGCGATGCGCCTACTCTTTGCTGGCGCCGACAAGGTCACTGCGCGCCTTCTCCAAATGGCGCACGATCGTTGCCACGGCGCCATCCACATCGCGGCTGCGTAGCGCGTCATAGAGTTCGCGATGCTGCGCGTTGTAGTCGCGGATGCGCGCGGGGGTCAGTATTTTGTTTTTCATGCTGTGCCATTGCCGATGGCCGCGCACATCGTTGATCTGTCGGTATAGCCACACCATCAACGGATTGCGTGTGCATTCGGCGAGGAGCAAGTGGAACTGTTCATCGGCGGCGGAGAAGGCTTCCCGGTCGTCGCCCGCGGCTTCGACCGCGCGCATTACCTGGCCTACCCGATCCAGATCGCGCGCAGTGGCGTTCACGGCAGCCAAACGGGCGATGTTCGGCTCCACCGCCAACCGGACATCGATCAATTCCAGCGGGCTGGTGACCTCGGCGATGTAATCGCCGTCCGGCGAGATGCGGTGGCTAACGAATGTGCCGCTGCCGATCCGCCGGGTGAGCAGGCGCTGCTCCTCGAGCTGGCGCAGCGCCTCGCGGATAGTGCTGCGCGAAGTGCCGAAGTGCCGCGCCATGTCGCGCTCCGCCGGTAGGCGCGCGCCGAACGCGTACGTGCCATCGAGAATGGCCTGGCGCAAACGGGCGGCAATAGCGGCCGAGCCCTCGCCGACGCTCGCCGGCAACTCGGTGGGCCGCGCCTCCGCATCTGCTCCGGGGTCACCCCCAAACGAAACCATTACGGACCTTTTCAAAAAATTGGTTTAAAACTGGTTAGAAATATGCTGGACTATGGCTATCGGCGTCAAGCAAGCAGTGTCGGCACAAAGAATCAGGAATACGCCGAATGAGCGTGTTCATGGCAGGGAGAGACCGCAGAGATGACTGATCTCGAAAGGCACGTCAGCGAATCCGGTCGCGATAAAAAGGTTCAGGAAGTTCGGGAAAAAATTCGCGAGCTGGGGATCACCTACATCTACTACCAGTTCGTTTCGGTAACCGGGCGCATCGTCGGAAAGGGTATTCCGGCGGACCATTGGGAGCAGATCGCCGAACGGGGCTTCCAGTTGGTCTATGGCTCGACGGCCAATCTCTTCGTCGACCGGCACAGCCAATACATCGGCTACGGCCCAGAAGCGTCCGAGTTGGTCGGCATTCCCGATCCGGAGACGTTCTGCCAGCTTCCCTGGGACAAGCGCGTGGCGCGGGTGTTCTGCACCTGCTTTCGGAACCGCGAGGAACAGGAGAACCCGGGCGGCCATTTGACGTCGGATTGCCGCGGCAACCTGCGCATCCTCCACGACGCGTTCCAGAAAAAATACAACGGGCTGCATTTGCGGGCCGGAACCGAGCCCGAGATGATGTGGCTGAAGAAAGGTGAGAACGGCCTTCCCGACGGCGGCTTCACCAAGCCGAACTGCTATCACATCGACCAATTCGAATCGTTGCGGCCGGTCTTCATGAAGGTGATCGAATATTCCCGTGCCATGGGTCTGGATATGATCCAGGGCGACCACGAGGACGCGCCAGGCCAGCTTGAGCTTAACTGGATGTTCGACGACGTGCTGCGCAACAGCGATAGGCTGACGACCTATCGCCAGATCTGCGCGCAAGTGGCCCGCGAGCATGGGCTGATCGCCTGTTTCATGTCCAAGCCGTTCATGGGCGTCTCGGCCTCCGGCTGTCACCACAACCTATCGCTCTGGACCGGTGGCGAGGATAGCGTCAATTCACTGGGCAACGATACGCTGCCGGGCCTGGCGGGCGCCTTCTCCTATCGCAAGGGCGGCACGAACCATTTCATGCCCGATCCGAAAATCGACAAGCGGAAGCCGGGCCCGATCGGGCTGCAGTCCGTCGGCGGCGTGATGGAGCATCTGGCCGCCTTGACCGCGCTGGGCTCGTCGACCGTGAACTCCTACCGGCGCCTGTGGGATACGGGATTCTGGGCGCCGGTCTTCGCGGACTGGGGCTATCAGAACCGCACTTGCGCGCTGCGCATCTCGGCGCCCGGCCGATTTGAATACCGGTCGGTCGATTCCATGGTGAACCCCTATCTGTTGGGTGGGGCTCTTCTAAAGGCCTTTGGCGACGGCATGGATCGAAACATCGATCCGGGCGAACCGGAAGAGCGGAACATCTACAAGGCGATGGAGGCGGGCAAAGAAGTCAAGCGACTGCCCATGTCGCTTGGCCAGGCATTGGATGCGCTGGAAAAAGACGAGGTCATCAAAGAAGCCCTGCCGGACGAGATGTTCAGGGTTTACATGCACTACAAGCGCGACGAATGGGAAAAATTCAATTGCACGGTGACCAACTGGGATCTTGAGACCTATTGGGACTGTCTGCCGTAGGCGGGAGGGATAACGCGAGATATGTGTGGAATAGCCGGTTTGATTCACCGCGGCAATGCCGCGGACATCGGTCAAGAGATGACATCGATGCTACAGGCGCTGAAGCATCGCGGACCCGATTCAACCGGATTCGCGCTCTATGGGCCGCCGACGGCGAACCGCTATGTCATGCGCTTCAAAGTAGCCGAGCAAGAGGACGTAAAGAAAGGCTTCGACATTCACCGCCAGATCCGCGCGCGCAAGGCCGCGGTCGACGAGCGCATGGCCGAGTTCGAGGCCAAGGTCATCGAGGAAGATACGGTAACCGAATACGCCTACCGCACCATTTTCAACTACACGGGCGACGTCCGGCGTCTCGCCGACTACCTCGAGGACATCGAGAATGTCGAGATCCTCTCCATCGGCCGCGCCTTGGAGCTGATCAAGGATCTGGGCGATGCGGGCGGTGTCTCCAAGCAATACGCTCTAGGCGAGTTCCAGGGAACGCACGCCATCGGCCATACCCGCATGGCCACCGAATCGGATGTGGATATTCGCTCGGCGCATCCCTACTGGGCCTATCCTTTCGCCGATGTCTCGGTGGTGCACAACGGACAGTTGACCAACTATTGGACGTTCCGACGGGCCCTGGAGCGGCGCGACCATCGCTTCGTGTCGAACTGCGACTCGGAGCTGATCGCCGTTTATATCGCCGATCAGATCGACCGCGGTAACGACCTGGAAGGCGCCATGCGGCAATCGATCGGCGAGTTGGACGGGGTGTTTACCTATCTGGTCGCCACGTCCGACAGCCTGGGCATGGCCAAGGACCTGATGGCGGCAAAGCCCATGGTCCTCTACGAAAGCGACGATTTGATCGCTCTGGCGTCGGAAGAGGTGGCCATCCGCAGCATCTTCCCGCACGAGATCGACACCTTCGACCCGTATGAAGGGGAGGTCCGGGTATGGAAGAACTAGGCCGGGAACATGAGTCCCACCGCATGGGCATGCACACCGAGCAGCTCACCGGGCGCACCCAGCAGGTCTTCTTCTCGCCCAGCGAGGAGCGCAACTTCACCTACCGGACCGGCTTCGACGTCGACTTCAACAAGCGCACCGAGCTCGATGTCGCGGACATGGAGGCCACGGCGATCAATCTGGAATTGCGCCGCCTGATGAGCGAGGGCTACGGGACTATCGTCGTCAAGAATCCCGGCGCCAAGCATTCGTTAGGGGTGAGCATCCTCAATCGGCTGCAACTTTATTTCGAAGGCAGCCTGGGCTATTTCGGCTGCGGCTTGATCGACGGGCCGAACGTGCGCGTCAGCGGCCGCGTCGGCTGGTCGTTCGCCGAGAACATGATGGCCGGCACGGTGATCGTGGAAAAGAACGCCGGCTCGACATTCGGCGCCGCCATTCGCGGCGGCGATTTGGTGTGCAAGGGCGACGTGGGCTCGCGCACCGGTATCGACATGAAGGGCGGCACCATCATCGTCGGCGGCCGCACCGGTGTGCTCTCCGGGTTCATGATGCAGCGCGGGCGCCTGGTCGTCCTCGGCGACGCCGGTGATAATTTGGGCGATTCCATGTACGACGGCACCATCTACGTGGGCGGCAAGATCGCCAGCCTGGGCGTCGATGCGGTCACCGGCGAGATGACCGAGTTGGACGTGCAGTGGCTTAAACGCAAGCTGGCGATCTATGGACTTGAGACACCGAACGGTGTCGAGAACATGACCAAGGTCGTCGCCGGTAAGCAGCTATGGAACTATGACAACCTCGAGCCGACGGAAAAGAAGCTCGTTCTTTAACCCGGTAACACGGGAGAGGAGACAACCGGTCCCATGACAATCGACAAGCCGATCCAACCCCGCTCCGATGTGGAGCCGACCGCGCGCCGGCCGAAGCGCAACACCAGTATCCTTGGCCAAAGCCGGATCTTTCCGCCGGAGGTCATCGATGACATTCATATCAAGGCCGAGCTGGGCCGCTATCGCATGCGCGGCCTCTCGCTGTTCAAGAAAATCCCGTCGTGGGATGATTTGACCTTCCTGCCCGGCACCTTGACCCGCTTCGTCATCGAGGGCTACCGGGAGAAGTGCGAGACCAAAACCGTCCTGGGCCCGCGCGCCAAGCGGCCCTTGGTGCTCGACGTGCCCGTCTATATCACCGGCATGAGCTTTGGCGCCCTCTCCTACGAGGCGAAGATGGCCCTGGCCCGCGGCGCGACCATGGCCGGCACCGCCACCTGTTCCGGCGAAGGCGGCATGATCCCCGACGAGCGCCGCTATTCGGTGAAATGGTTCTACCAATGCATCCAGTCGCGCTATGGCTTCAACCCGCATCATCTGCGTCTTGCCGATGCGTGCGAGTTCTTTATCGGCCAGGGCTGCAAGGTCGGCCTGGGTGGGCATCTGATGGGACAGAAAGTCACCGACCAGGTTGCCGAAATGCGCTCGCTTCCCGCCGGTATCGATCAGCGCTCGCCGGCGCGCCATCCGGATTGGCTGGGGCCCGACGATCTGGCTCTGAAAATTCAGGAAATTCGCGAGGCGACCAACGGCGAGATTCCCATCCAACTGAAGCTGGGCGCGGCGCGCGTCTACGACGACGTGCGCATGGCGGCCAAGTGCGATCCGGACTGCATCTACATGGACGGCATGGAGGGCAGCACCGGCGCCGGCCCGCATCTGGCCACCGAGGAAACCGGGGTGCCCGGCATCGCCGCCATTCGCCAGGCGCGCAAAGCCTTGGACGATGTGGGCAAGTCGGGCGAGATTTCGCTCATTTACGCCGGCGGTATCCGCAACGGCGGCGATGTGGCCAAGGCCCTGGCCCTGGGCGCCGATGCGATTGCCATCGGCCATTCGTCGTTGATGGCGCTTAACTGCAACAAGGACATTCCCGAGGCCGACTACGAGCAGGAGATAGGAGTCGAGGCCGGCTATTGCTATCACTGCCACACCGGCCGCTGTCCGGTGGGCGTGGCCACCCAGGACCCGGCCTTGCGTGCCCGCCTGGACCCGGATGCCGCCGCCGAGCGGGTTTATAATTTCCTGCACACGTTGACCATCGAGTGCCAGATGCTAGCCCGCGCCTGCGGCAAGACCAATGTCCATTCCCTGGAGCCGGAGGACCTGGCGGCGTTGACCATGGAAGCCTCGGCCCTGGCCATGGTGCCCCTGGCCGGCTCGCAATATACCGTCGGCCAACCCGACATGACCCGGTATTAGGAGACGACGCGTGACGCAAGACAAAGACATCGACCAATACCTTACGGGCGACGGGGTCGACACGGCGCGCGAGAAGGAAATCGGCCAGCACATCGGCTATCGCTACGATGTCAACCTGGTTCCCGATTACGACCGTCTGACGCCGTTCCTCCGGGAATACATGGAGGTCATGGGCTGGGACGATCTGAACTGGCTGGAAGACGTTCACATGGGTTACGAGGAAAGCCGCCCGGCGGTCTTCGACCGCAACATCAACGGTTGGGTCACCGTGCCGCCGGATATCACGCTGCCCGATAACCAGCAAGACCGCGACATGATCGCACGCGAGTTGCTGATCCGCTTCCAAATGTCCGAGCGCCACCCTCTGGTGGAGCTAAACAAGGCCTACCGCAAGTTCTGAGGTGAGTTGTGAATTAGACTCGCGACATGGCGCGATCCGGCAACCAACATGGCATCGCAAAGTGGAAATTGAGATAAAAATCTTACATCGTGATGATTTGAACGTTCTCATGAATGTTGCACCGGATGTTTTTGATAATCCGATTGACGAACACATGGCCAGAATGTTCCTCGCTGACCCTCGACACCATGTCACAGTTGCCGTTGAGAATGACTTGGTCGTCGGCTTCGTGTCCGCAGTCCATTACATCCATCCAGACAAACGGAGACCGGAACTGTGGATAAACGAGGTTGGTGTGGCAACGACGCATCAAGGCCGCGGCTTGGGTAAACGCCTGATGCGTTCCATACTGGAGGTGGGGCGGAGAACGGGCTGCGCCGAAGCTTGGGTGCTCGCCGATCGCCCCAACACTGCAGCCCTGCGGCTTTATTCATCAAGCGGCGGTATAGAAGCGCCAAACGACGAAGTAATGTTTACGTTCCGCCTTGACGAAAAAGAGTGAAGATCAGTTTCGGTATGCTGATTCCACCAACAGATGCTGGAACATGTGCCTGAACTCCCTCCGTTGGTGAAACTGAACAGAACTTACCGCCGGCTCTAAAGCGGCGCCGGGTCCGCCGTGGCGTCTTCCCACTCGGGCTGGAAGCCGAGAATTTGGATACCCGCCGGCAATTCCGGATTGAACAAAGCGTTGTGCCAATAGGTGGCCTGGAACGCCGGGTCCGTCTCCTCCAGCGCGCGCACCCGGCAGGGCAAGACATAGCTCTGCTCGTACTGGGAAAAGCGCAACACGCACCGGCCATCGGCGCACAAACGCGCGGCCATTTCCGCGCCGGGCCCGAACAGCGCGCTCATCTCGTCGGCGAATTC
>JAJFGP010000139.1 GCA_021776055.1 Kiloniellaceae bacterium | reverse complement strand
TCGGCGGTCGAGCGCTCGACTCCCTCTGCCGCGGCGGCGCGCGTCGCGGGTGCCTGGGGCGTCTCCGCCGTCATGTCCATCGGTGCCTCGATCCGGCCCAACTCCGCCGGTGGCTATTCGCCGCCACCGAGCGTGTGGACGTAGATGGCAAGCTGCTTGATGGTCGCCGCGTCCAGCCGGTCTACCCAGGCGGGCATGACACCGGCGCGGCCGTCGGCGATCGTCCGGCTCACAGTAGCCTTATCGCTGCCGTAGAGCCAGATGCCGTCGACAAGGTTGGGCGCGCCTAATTCGCGCGAACCAACGCCGTCTTCCTGATGGCAGGCGACACACTGCTCGGCAAAAACCTCGGCGCCACGAGCAACCGCTTCCGCATCCTCGACCGTCCCGGATAGCGACAGGACGTAGGCGGCCACGTCCTCGACCTGCACCTGTTCGAGAATACCGTCGCGCAGGAACGCCGGCATATCGCCGACCCGCGCTTCATCATGATCGGAGCGGATGCCAAAGCGGATGCTCTGATCGATCTCGCCCAGTTTGCCGCCCCACACCCAGTCATCGTCATTGAGATTCGGATACCCCGGCGATCCGGACGCACCCAGGCCGTGGCATTGTGAGCAGTTCACGGCAAAAGCCGAGCGACCACCGGCGAGAGCGAATTCGAGCAAGGTCGAATCGCTCTCGATCTCGTCCAGACTGGCGTCCAGGATACGTTGCACATAGCCGCTTTGCGCCTGCCGCGCCTGGGCGATGCTTTCGGCAACCGCGGCGCGCTGCGAATGACCGAGCACGCCCTTGGTATAGCTGCTGACCAGTGGCCAGGCCGGCATCAGCACCCAATAACCGACCGCCCAGATTATGCAGGCATACCAAGTCCACAGCCACCAGCGCGGCAGCGGCGTGTTAAGTTCCTTGATACCGTCCCACTCGTGGCCCGTGGTTTCGGTGCCCGAGAACTGGTCCACCTCCTTACCGCTTGCCACGTCAGTCCTCCTTCAGCGGCAGGCGCGCCGCCCGATCGAATTTGCGCTTGTTGCCCGGCCACAAGGCATAGGCCAGCACCCCGGCAAAAAGCACGACGAGATAGATCAGGCCGTAGCTGGCGGCGAACGAGGTGGCGTCTTCGTACAACATGGCGCGTCCTTACCGCTGGTTCTCTTCGGGCTTGTAGACATCGAAATCGACCAGCGTCCCGAGCATTTGCAGGTACGCGATCAGGGCATCCAGCTCGGAAATCATGGCCGGGTTGCCATCAAAATCACGCACTTGGGATTTGGGATAGCGCGCCTGCAGATCCTCGGCGCCGTCCGCCTCGGGGTCCGCCTGGGCGCGGGCATCCGCCAGCGCCGCCCCGATCATCGCGTCCGTATAAGGCACCCCGACGGCACGGTTGGCGCGCAGATCATCGGCGATTTGCGTCGTATCCAAAGCGGTCTCGGCCAGGAACGGATATCCCGGCATCACCGATTCCGGCACCAGGGCGCGCGGCGCGGACATGTGCTCCGCATGCCACTCATCGGAATAACGGCCACCGACCCGCGCCAAATCCGGCCCGGTGCGCTTCGAGCCCCATTGGAACGGATGGTCGTACATGCTCTCCGCCGCCAGGCTGTAGGGGCCGTAGCGCTCCACCTCGTCGCGCAGGGAGCGGATCATCTGGCTGTGGCAGTTGTAACAGCCCTCGCGCACATAGATGTTGCGCCCGGCCAATTCCAGCGGCGTGTATGGGCGCATCCCCTCCACCTTCTCGATGGTGCTTTCCAGATAGAACAGGGGCGCTATTTGGACGATGCCGCCGATAGAGACCACAATGAGGATCAGCACCAGCAGGAGGATCGAGTTCTTTTCGATGGTGGCGTGGCGGATCATGACAGTCCCCTCATTCCGCCGGCGCCACGGCCGGACTTGGCTGCGCGGCCGGCAAAGCCTCGCTGCGCAAGTCGCCACGGACCGTACGCCACAGGTTGTAGGCCATGACCAGCGCCCCGACGACGAACAGCGCCCCGCCGGCGGCGCGGATGACGTAGAAGGGATGCATCGCCGCCACGGTCTCGACGAAGGAATATTCGAGGAAACCCAGGCTGTCGTAAGCCCGCCACATCAAGCCCTGCAAAATGCCCGAGACCCACATGGCGGTGATGTAAAGGACGATGCCGATGCTGGCGATCCAGAAATGGACGGAGACAAGTTGCAGCGAATACAAGCGCTGGCGCCGCCAGAGGATTGGCGTTAGCGCATAGAGGGCGCCAAAGCTGACGAAGGCGACCCAGCCAAGCGCGCCGGAATGTACGTGACCAATTGTCCAGTCGGTGTAGTGGCTAAGCGAATTGACGGCACGGATGGACATAACCGGGCCCTCGAACGTGCTCATGCCGTAAAACGCCACCGAGACCACCAGCATGCGCAAAACCGGATCGGTACGCAGCTTATCCCAGGCGCCGGAAAGGGTCATCAGGCCGTTGATCATGCCACCCCAGGAGGGCATCCACAGCATGATCGAGAAGGTCATACCCAGGGTCTGCGCCCATTGCGGCAAGGCGGTGTAGTGCAGGTGATGCGGCCCGGCCCAGATGTAAAGAAAGATCAACGACCAGAAGTGAATGATCGACAGGCGGTATGAATAGACCGGCCGCTGCGCCTGCTTGGGCACGAAGTAGTACATGATGCCCAGGAACCCAGCGGTCAGGAAGAAGCCCACTGCGTTGTGCCCGTACCACCACTGGATCAGCGCATCCTGCACGCCAGCAAAAAGCGTGTAACTCTTCGTCCCGGTCCAAGAGACCGGCACCGCCAGGTTGTTGATGATGTGCAGCATGGCCACGGTGACGATGAAGGCCAGATAGAACCAATTGGCCACATAGATATGCGGCTCGCGCCGCCGCCACAGGGTGGCGAGAAAGACCAGCAGATAGACCACCCAGACGAGGGTCAGCCACACATCCGCGTACCACTCCGGCTCGGCGTACTCCTTGCTTTGCGTCACACCAAGCAAGTAGCCGGTGGCGGCGATAACGATGAACAGGTTGTATCCCCAAAGCACGAACCAAGGTGCGATCTCGCCGGCCAGACGGGCGCGGCAGGTGCGTTGGACCACATGGAACGAGGTCGTAATGAGGACGTTACCGCCAAAGGCGAAAATCACCGCCGATGTGTGCAGCGGCCGCAGGCGGCCAAAATTGGTCCAGGGCAAATCGAAATTGAGCTCGGGGAAGGCAAGCTGCAGAGCGATCACCAAGCCGGCTAGAAAACCGACCACGCCCCAAAACATGGAAATAATGACCCCGACCCGGGTTACCGCGTCGTTATAGGTCGTACCGGCAGCATCCGTCGGCGCCGCATAAGCCTGTCGGATGAGAAGGAAGATGCCGCCAACGCAGAATGCAAGGAACAGGAAGCCGTGCAAAACCATGGCCGTATTCGCGCCGCGGGCCATGAAAAAGATGCCGAGTAACGCCCCACCCGCCAGCGCCACACCAACGGGATAACGCATCACGGTGTGCCCGCCGTGGTCGTTCATTTCTGCCATGTTAACATCCGGAAAATACGTCGGAACACAGACAACAGCCCCCCTCTCGGCCCCCAAAACCGGCAACCGAGGTGTCGACCTACTGTTGCCATCCTAGAGCCACCGCCCGGCCTGGGAATTGATGCAGATCAAATCAGGCCGACTCGGATTCTCTCACCCAAAGGGGGGCAATAGCAACAAGAGGCCGCCCACCAGCAAAACGCCCGGCATCTACATGGGTTTTGGCGCGATGAGTCCAAAGGAAACGGCCGCAAGAGCCGCGCCAATCTTTAGGTGACGGCAGGCACCACCATGAGCATGGCGGGGCGCCTTCGATGCGGACGGCGTCGAAAACGCCGACGCGGAAGCTCTCATCGCAGGCGTTTACGAAGGCGGCCTCGACGCGATAGCCAAGGGCGCATGACCGCGACCGCTAATCTGCTCATGGCTGAGCGATAGAGCTCTGACGCCGGTTCCGGCGGCCGCCTCGATCACATTGGGCGCCGGGTAAAAGCCTGCCGTCACGAATCTGCCAGTCTGGCCGTTCTTGAGCGCCAGCGAGGCGTGTTCGCCCTACCTATGCAATATTATCCCAGCATCTTGTGCAGGCGCGCATCCCTGGTTTTGAAGTGCTGGGTAAACCAGTCGCGCAGATGCGCCGCGAGGACCTCTTCATAGCGGAAGTAGATGTCTCGGTCGAAGTCGTCCATGATGTCGCGGATCCCATCCAGAAGGCGCTCGTGGTCCGCCTTATGGTCCGCGTATTGGTCATAGCCGCAGTCGCGCATGATCTTTTCTTCTAGCGCGAAATGTGCCGAGATTTTGGTGTTGATCTCGCCCAGGAAATTCGCAACAGCCTGTTTCTCGGCACTGCCGTCCAGCTGCGCATGGAGATCGTTGAGAATTTGGATCAACGCCTCGTGCTCATAGTCGACCGACGCGATTCCGGTTCGATATTCGTCCCGCCACTGTACGAGAGTCATCGCAGTCATCCCCGGCTTGGCGATTTGGTGGGCCTGGCAGCACCGGTGAAGATGATGCCGCCGGCTTCGGCCCGAAACTCGATGACGAATCTTTGGCGCGGGGCGATCGCAACCTGCGCCTCGCGCTGATAGTCGAAGCCTTCATCCCTGGCGCTTTCGCGCAGGCGTACCACCAAACTGTAAGAACCGCTTGGAATGACGAAATTCTTATAGATTTGCGAGGGCCCGTCGCCAAACAGACCCGAGGGCGGCACGGATTCGCGGACGATTATCCGGCCGTCCAACTCGACCTCCACCAGCACCGGCACCCGTCCTCGCGGACAATCCAAGGGTTTGCGCATGTTCGGCGGCAGAGCCGCAATCTCCGCCGCGGTCAGGCGCCGGCACTCACCGACATGTTGGCCGCTATGCGCCAAGCTTAGGGTCAACTGTGCCTTGTCATCATCGAAGTGCCGGTAGGCCGGTGTGTCCGCGAAGAAACCGAGCAGCACCGCGATCAGCGCATAGATGACGCCTTGGCCCAGGTATCTGGCAATATTACGCATTCGGACCGTCCTCGTCGGGGCTCGGCAGGGCCGACAAAGTTGCGCGAAATACCTCGACCTGCTTCTCCAGCGCGGCCCGATCGGCGCCTGCCGCCCAGCAGGTAAGAATGCGTTCGCGCGGCACCCGTTTGCGCAGATAAGGATCGCGTTCGCCCGCCAGACGCGCCTTCGTCCAGTCCACGCCATAGCGGTTGAAACATTCGCCGTCGCGGCAGCCGGTGATAACCACACCGTCCGCTAAATCGCGGCTCAGCACATAATCGATGAACGACGGCGGCAGGGCGGCAATACAGGGTAGACTGACGGTGCCAATGCCGCTGCTCGCCAATCGACTGGCCGGAACGGCATGATCGCAGCCGAAGACGATCACCCGAGACTCGCCGGAAAGGCCCGCTGCCGCGGCTTCGACCTCATCGCGCACGGCACGTAGCGACCGGTCGGGCAGGTCGATCCCGGGAATAAGCTCACTCGCCCGCCGGAACGGCGTCGACGTCGGGCACGACCCGGCGCAAATGCCACAGCCGACGCACAGGGAGGCATCGACGGTGGCTTCC
This sequence comes from Kiloniellaceae bacterium, assembly GCA_021776055.1. Classification (GTDB taxonomy): domain Bacteria; phylum Pseudomonadota; class Alphaproteobacteria; order Kiloniellales; family J153; genus JAJFGI01. The sequence continues at coordinate 11,728 of JAJFGP010000139.1, read as the reverse complement.
TGCTCGAAAGGCAAAGCGTCGCTGCGCTGCCGCATGACGATCGCATTGAAGGGACAGTCGTTGGCACAGCGTTCGCAACCGTTGCAATTGTTCAGATCGACAACAGCCGCGGCGGGACGGCGCACGGGCGGCAACCACGGCAGGGCAAACAGCATAAAGGTCAACACCCCGCCGAAGGCCCAGACCGCACCATTGGAGAAATGATCCATCAGGGGATAGGCCGAAAGGTAGAACCAGTCGAGCTTGAGGACGTCCGGGACAACCGCCAGGTCGGCCGGCGGATGGCTGACTGCCGGCTTGACGAAAGACAATGCCACCAGCATGAGAAACGTCCCGGCGGCGAGGCCTCGCTTCGGATTGATCCTGGGCTTGGTGACCCGCTGTAGATGAATCCACAAGACCAGCAGAAGCAACAGGGGGGCGACGATATGGATGAAGGTGAGAAGCGTGAAAAACCGGTCATCCAGCGTATTGGGAGTGAGGAAGTTTCGTGCGATCGCCTCGCCAAAGATGCCCAGCCAATCGAGCCATTCGGTGGTCGCGATGGCGATGTATTGCGCCAGTTTGTCCCATACCATCCACTAGCCGGTGATGCCGGCGACAAAAACCAGCCAGAGGATCGGTGTGCCGGTGACCCAGGTGAACCAACGCGCGCCGCGATACCGATCGAGCGCGAATTCACGCAACATATGAACGACCATCATTAGAATCATGCCGTCAGAGGCATAGCGGTGCAGACTGCGCATGACACCGCCCAGGTACCACTGATCCACGGTCATGTACTGCACCGAGTCGTAGGCCTCGGTCGTACCGGTATCGAACAGGATGTAGACGTAGATGCCGCTGACCGCGACCACCCAGTAATAGAAGAACCCCAAGGCGCCGAGTTGATAGAGCGGGTTCCAGGCCGGCCCGAAGATTCGGTCCAGCAGCGCCTCGACGATCTCGAACCCCCACCGCAGCCAACCTTGCACAAACGCCACGGGTCCGCCGCCAGCATCGGCGCGGCGTGTCACGTTGCCATGGGTTTCGGTTCGGGTGGGCGCGCGCAAGGTTTGCTCAGGCGTTGCGCGCATCCGGTCGCGCCCTTAACCAGGCACGGACCAGGATCACGCCGACGCCAATCAGGCTGCCGGCACCCACGGCCACAGCGATGAAAATGGAATAGTCGAAGCGATAGCGCTCGCGGGTCGGGTCGTAATAGGTGCAAAATAGACGAATACGATTCACCAGATTCGCCAGCGTGCCGGACTCGGTCGGGCGGTCGAAGACCAGATCGATCAAGGGCTCGACCAGCGCCGGCGCGTTGAATTGCGCTCCATAGACCTGACGATAGACACGGCCTTCGGCATCGAGCACCGTGGTCTGCGCCAGATGATCGAAGCCGCGCGGTGACGGATAATAGATAAACCCCAGGTTTTCCACCAAACCCTCGATCGCAACGGCATCGCCGCTTAGAAAATTCCAGTTTGATAGATCGACCCCTTGGCTGTGCGCAAAGGCGCGCATTCTTTCAGGCGTATCGTCGCGCGCATCGAAGCCGATGGTAACGACAGAGAAGGCATCCTCGCCAACCGCATCTTGCGCTACATCCACCGCTTTGCGAAGGGTCTGCACGACAATCGGGCACGAGTCAGCACAGGCCGTGAAAACCATATTCACCACCAAGGGCTTTCCCCGGTAGTCGGATAACCGGACGATGCGGTGCTGCGTATCGAGAAAACTGAAATCGCCCAGCGTACGGCCGATGGCGGCTTGGCTGTAGGCGATGGCGGCATTCTGGTCGAATGGCGCTGGCGCGTGTGTCCCTGAATCGGCGGCCGCCCGCGTGGTTACGGCGATCAGCAGGACCGCGCCAAAAATCTGAAGTCGGCATGACATGGGGGCCGCTTCGCCTCCTACCCCAGAACCGCTCGGTCTATGATCGCTGCGAACAGGAGCAAGCTAAGCTGAACCAGCGACGCGAAGAAATTCGTCATCGCCGCTTTGGGTCCGGGGTTCTTGGCCAGGTTGACCGACTTCAGGACGAAATAACCGCCGCCGATTGCCGCCCCGGCCAGATAGATCCAACCCATCCCCAGCGCGGCGGGCACGAATGAAAGCAAAACCAAGGCCACCGTATGCGCCAGAATGACTTTGGCTGCCAAGGCATCGCCCGCAACGACCGGCAGCATGGGCACCCCGGCGGCCGCGTACTCCTTGTGCAAGGCGGTTGCCAGACTCCAGAAGTGTGGCGGCGTCCAGAGAAAGAGCACGACCGCGAGCACGATAGGCGCCGCGGACAGATTTGGATCCACCGCCGAGGCCCCGGCTAGAACCGCGAAACTGCCGGCCAGACCACCGAGTACGATGTTGAGCCAGGTCCGATTCTTGAGCCAGATGGTATAGACGACGCCATAGGTAAAGGCGCCGAGGAAAACATGCAGCGCCACCGCCGCGTTGAAGGTCCAGGCCGCCATCGCCACCGCCAGGGCCAGAATACTCAGGATTGCACCCAGCCAAAGCGGCCCGGCCTTGAACGCGCCGGTGACGAATGGCCGATTGCGGGTCCGCGCCATGCGGGCATCCAGATGGCGCTCGACGTACTGGTTGAATGCCCCGGCGCTCGCCGCGGAGAGCAGCACCGCTAGAGCAAGCACGGCAATCTTCCAACCCGCCACCGCCGGCCCCGGCGTCACCGCTAGTCCACCAAGGGCACAGAGCATAATCGCCAAGCCGATACGAAGCTTGAAGACGGACCAGAGCTGCGCAGCGGTGTTTGCCATCGTTTCCTCGCGGGCTTTCAGATGCTGGCCGAACTGTCCGTTAGCTCAGCGGCCAAACCTCCGACAGGAACTTCCAGTTGATGAAGTAGTAGAGAACGAAGGCCATGAAAAAGACACTGACCAGAACGATGGTTCCCGGCAGCTTCAAGGTGCCTTCACTGCCATACGCGGACACCGCACCACCCGGCGCCACGATCGGGTTGGCCTTGACCGCGGCCTCGTCCCGTACCTTTCCAAACAGGATCGAGCCGACCACAACGACAACGTACATTAGCCCACCTATGGCCGCCAAAATCGCGCTGATACCGTTCAGCCCCATCATCAGGAATGCGGTACCGGGGTAGTCGAAGGTGAAGATCGAGTCGCTAAAGGTGATGTCCCAATGCCGGCGCGCGACACCCAATGTCCCGGCACCCATCATGAACAAAGAGATACCGGCAACGCCGATGCCGAAGATATACGGCTGCCATCGGGCAACCGCGGGCCAGATCACCTCGCGGCGGAAGATCAGCGGGATCACGAGATAGGTGATCGCCATGAACGCCAGTGTCGTTCCCGCCACCACGGTGGCGTGGAAATGCCCCGGTACGTACAGCGTGTTGTGCATGAGCAGGTTGATCTGCTCGGTGCCGAGCACGACACCGGAAATGCCACCCAGGAAGCCGAATAGGACCAGTGACATGAACATGCCGGAGAACGCCGGGTTGCCCCAGGGCGCCTGACGCAACCAGCCGAAGATACCCTTGTTGAACCCGCGTCGCCGCTGTGCCGCCTCGATCGCGCCGGGCAGGCTCATGCCGTGGATCATGCTGCCCAGGACGGCCAGGTAGATCGCATAGCTGGTGTTGAAGACCTTCCATTCGGAGCTGATGCCCGGCTCGGCCAGCAAGTGATGGGCGCTGGCTAACTGCAGGAACAGGATATAGAGCAGGAACGCCGTGCGGCTGACTTTTTCCGACAAGGGCTTGGCGCCGAGGACCAGGGCGGCGATGGCATACCATACCGCAACATGGGCCGAGACGTTGATCTGCTGCGAGGAATGACCCATGGCCCACCACACGAGCTTATACGTCAAGGTGTCGATGTTGCTGATGTAGCCGACCGACCATAGGAACGTCGGGACCAGAATGATGGCGCCGGAGGCGATGGTGAAGACGGCGATGATCGCCGCCGTAATCGCGCCGAAGGTGACCAAAGGCACCGAGCCCTCGTAGGTTTTTTCCTCTTTGGCAATGACCAGCGTGCCGAAGAATACGATACAGCCCACCAACGCCCCCACCGCGAACAGGATCAGGCCGAGATAAAAGTGCGGCGCCGCCTTCATGGGCACGTACGACGTGAACATGACGCTTGATTCACCTTGCAGCACGGCGACTGTCGCCATGAGCGATCCGACGACCATGAGGATGAACCCGAACCAGGCGAACTTCGGGGTCGCCAGGCGGCAGTTCAGCAGAACCGCCGAGGCGAAATAGAGGATCGCCATCTCGAAAAAGATAACCCAGAACAGCAGCACCGCCGCGCCGTGCGCGGTTAGGACGGTGTAGAACCACTCCGCCGGTAGAAGATGCACGGCCGGCCACCGGGTCAATGCCACCAACAGCCCAAATAGCCCGCCAACCGCCAGGAACACGACGGCAACCACGGCGTTGGCCTTGATCAAGGTTTCGGCCTTGGCATACACACGTAAGCCGGTGTCGGGACAAACTCGGTACTTTTCCTCTGGCAGTGCCAGAGCGCCTTCCAATGCGCCTGCGCTCATGATCGCCTCTACTGTTTTTCGACGACGCGGATTTTTCCGACCATGGTATGATGGCCGATGCCGCAGAATTCGTTGCAGACCACGGTGTACTCGCCCGCTTCATCGGGCGTGATGGTCAGCACCAAATCGTAGTTCGGATGAACCTGAACGTTGATGTTGACCGGCTGCAACGAGAAGCCATGCTGCCAATCCATCGAGGAAAGGTGCAGCCGATAGCTCTGGCCCTTCTCGAACTCCAGAACCGGCCACCATTCCCATAGACGGGCGATCATATAAACATCGCTGCCCGGCGGCGGGTGCACCACGGGAACGCCCGTATCGCCCTCCTCGCCGATCTGATATTGCTCGGTCATCGCCTCGGCCTTTGCCGCGAAGACCTCGGGATCGATGCGGTAGGCCTCGTTCGAGAGGTTTTGCTGGCCGGCGATGTGCCAATAGATCATTGCAGAAAACATCACCACGCCCCACAGGAAGGCGATGAAGATCCAGATGAGCTCCATGCGATGCAGGGGTTCGTTCCACCAGAGACCCTTTACGGGCTGTATTGCCATGACGTCGCCCCCGCTATTTCGCGATGGGGATCTGGGTGATTTCCATGATCCCCCAGATCAGATAAAAGACCGTCGGTATCACGACACCGAGGAAGAGCAGCAAAAAGGGATTGTCGAGCACACGCTGCATCATCGGAACACGGCCGTGTGATGCGCCGCCGCCCGCCACCGCTTGGCCTTCACCAGATTGCGAATTTTCTACCGTCATGGAGCCCCCTCCTTTGCGAAACGACCACGTCCGCTTGCCAACGGGCATGGTCGCGGCTCTTGTCAGCCAATATGCAATGTCAGGGAGCTTGCTCGGCCTGTCCTTGACCTAGATCAAATGCCGCTAACTTCTAGGAGGGCAGAAATTGGCGGACTAGGGCGAAAACGATTAGGGCGGAGCCCAGCAAAATGGCAAAGAAAATCACGGAACGTTGCTCGAATCGGCGGCCAGCAAAGGATTCCGCGCGGCGCAACACGAAGTCGGAAAAGACGTACAAAGCGATGGCGGCGATACCGAAGTAAATCAGTTCCATAGGCGATCCGCCGAAATCCGGTGAATTAGAAGGTCTTCATCGATCAGCTACACCTCAATACCACCCACCGCGCGCGGCGGCCACCATGGCGAACCACCCGATTGGGGTGACCAGAGGAAAATTGCTTGAGCTGTCGAAATGTTGACCCTAGCGTTGGGCAATGTCCTAAGGAAGCCGCCATGACCGATACCACGACCTTACCTCGCCTCAAGCCAACGCCGCTACCGTCGATCTATCCTGTGCCGGAGTACGCGGTCGAAGGCCAGCGAAAGGTTTGGTACGCGGAAATGCGGGACGATTTACAAGTGCCATGGATGGGAGTCGTCACCATGGCCTATGCTCACTACCCTCACTTCTTTGCCGAATTGTGGCGAGGCCTGCGGCCCCTGGTTCGAAGCCGGCCCTTCGTCGAGGCCTTCCAATCCAACCGGGCATTCGCCGAGGACGCGGTTCGCGGGCTAAATCCGCCCGCGATCTTGCCACGCCTTGCGCAAGCGGGCTACGCACCGCGTGAGATCGGCAATATCCGGGATATAGTCGAGGTGTTCTCGCATGGCAATCAGCCGTACGTGATTATCGCGACCTTGGCCCGGTTCCTGCTCGAGGGGAACGACATGGCGGGTGGCGGCACGGCGCCGGTCTTCGCTGGGCGGCACGCACCGGACGTCACCGTGCCCTTCGTGCTCATGGAAGCGCATCATGCCGACGAGCCAACGCGCGCCGTCTACGAGGACGTCGAGCGGGTTCTTGAACTTCCCTTCGTCAATACGGATTACCGGGCTTTCGCGCGCTGGCCCAGCTATTGGGCAGCGGCCTGGAGCGACCTTAGGCAAGTCGCCGGCACGCCCGCGCACGAGGCAATCTGTAGCGCCCTGCACGACCGTTGCCTGGAGCAAGCGAGCATCCGGCTGCCGAACCCCGGCGGGCTCTCGGCCGATACCCTCAGAGCCGCCGCCGCCAAGGACGCACCGCTCGACGAAGTAATCCACATGTCCAGGCTCTTCCAGTGGCTTCTACCCGGGCTCATCACCAACGTCGCGTATCTGAGAGTCCAATTGGCGGCATCGTCGGAAAAACCAGCCGTGAGCTAGCCTCTGAGAATTACAGCACGGCAGACGTCGGCGCCGTATCCATAGTGCCCCACCTTCGCGCCATGGGACTTCTGGCGCAGGCCGACGACGTGATAATTCAGGAAGAAACCTTCGGGCCCGTATTGGCCGTCCAGACCATCGAGTCGGTCGACGAAGCGATCGAGCGTGCCAACGGCACGCCGTTCGGCGGCAACAAGAAATCCGGCTTTGGCCGCGAAAAGGGCCTGGAGGCCCTGCGCAGCTACTGCAAGATCAAGGTCGATGACACCGATGTAAGCGAAGGGCGTCATCACGCCAGCTTCCACGTAATTCTTCCTCTCCAGGCGCTCGCCCAGGTCATAACCGTAGTCACCTCGCGAGGACAACATGACCAGGGATTTCCCATCCGGAACCAGCGGCCAATAGGGCTCGCCATCCCGGTTCCGGTCGAAGCCGAAGGTCCGCCCAACGCGCACAATATTGTCGATGTAAGCCTTGAATTGGGCTGGCATACCGAAGTTGTACATCGGCACCCCCCATCTCCCCTGGCACCGCTCCCTGTGCTGTGGAATCATAGCGCACCTAACCCGAGTCTTCCCAAACGCGAGTAACCGCCATGCCATCTTTCGATATTGTTTCCCGCACCGATCTGGCCGAGGTCGATAATGCCGTGCAAGGAGCCGGGCGCGAGATCACGACACGGTATGATTTCAAGGGTTCCAACTGTTCCTTCGAGCGCACGGACGAGAAAATAACGCTGAAGGCCGACAACGATTACAAACTCAAGCAGATGCAAGAGCTGCTGCGCGGATATATGGCGCGGCGCAAGGTCGAGGTTAGCGCGCTCGAGTTCGGCAAACCAGAGAAGGCCTCTGGCGACTCCCTGCGCCAGGTGGTGATCGTCAAGCAGGGTATCGAGCGCGAATTGGCGCAGAAGATCGTCAAGGAGATCAAGGGCGCAAAGACGAAGGTGCAGGCGGCAATCCAGGGCGATGAGTTGCGCGTCTCCGGCAAAAAGCGCGACGACCTGCAGGCGACGATCGATCTCATCAAGGGCCTCAAGATCGACCAGCCGTTGCAATACGTGAACTTCCGGGACTAGTGCCAAGCCGCGCCCGGTGGGCAATCCGCCATGATCGAGATCACCCAAACCATCGCCATCGACCCGCGCGAAATCGCCGAGAGCTTCATCCGCAGCCCCGGCCCCGGCGGCCAGAACGTCAACAAGGTCGCGACCGCGGTGCAGTTGCGCTTCGATGTGCGCCATTCGCCCTCCTTGCCCGAGGCGGTCCGCAGCAAGGCCGAGCGCCTGGCCGGCCGGCGCCTGACCAAGGACGGCGTGTTGGTCATCACCGCTGCCCGCTTCCGCAGCCAGGAGCGCAACCGCGAGGACGCGCTCGCCCGCCTCGTCGAGCTGCTGCGCGAGGCGACCCATCGCCCGACCCCGCGTAAGCCGACCCGGCCCGGCCTGGGCGCCAAGCGCCGCCGCCTGGATGACAAAACCCGGCGCGGCGCAACCAAGAAGCTGCGCGGCACCAAGCCCGGCGAAGATTAAGAGAAGCTCTGATACCGGGCCGAGGGCTCGCCTTCAGGCAATTCCCATCGGCCCGGATCAACTCTAGAGATTGGCCTTGAAGAAAGCCTGCGTCCGCTCCCAGGCGAGGCGTGCATCCGCTTCGTCGTAACGCGCCTGGGTCGGATTTGCGAAGGCGTGATCGGCCTCGTACCAGTGTGCTGTCAATTTTTTGCCGGCCTCCGCCATGGCTTTTTCGAAGCCGCCGACCATCTCCTGGTTGATCCACTGGTCGCGGCTGGCGAAGTGGCCGAGCACTGGGCCCTTGAGCGACTTTAACCGCGCCGCCGGCTGGTTCACACGGCCGTAGTAAACGACCGTGGCATCGACCGGCGTAGCGATCGAGGCTTCCAGCGACCAGCCGCCGCCAAAGCACCAACCGACCGAACCGAACTTGCCGTTGACCCCGTCGCGCCGGCGCAGCCAGTCAACCCAGGAGACCAGCGTATCAGTGGCGACGGCCGCATCGACCGCCTGCATAAGACTGCGCGCCTGGTCCGGCTGATCCGTCATCTGCCCCCCGTAGAGATCGACCGCCAGGGCGAAATAACCTTCCTTGGCCAACGCCGCCGCGACCGATTTGATTTGGTCGTTGAGGCCCCACCACTCGTGGACCAGAACGATGGCCGGCGCCGGTGTACGCGCCGGCACCGCCAGCGCTGCCTTCACCGCGTGGCCGCCGGCCGTGGTGATCGAGACATCCTCCAGCCCGGCTGCCGCGGCACGGGCCAGGCGCGGATCGGCCAGGATAGCCGCCAGCGGCACCCCGGCGACGGTGGAAACGGCCAAACCGGTCAACAATTGGCGGCGGGCAAGTTCGCTCATGATCGTCCTCCCAATGCGCGTAATTTCGTTTTTCCTCGTCTCTAATTGTGACGGAAGCCGTGGCGGCGGCAAAGGCTCTCGCGCAATTGTGAAGAATCGCCTGTCATATCCCTGGCGATGCGCTATCTAATGAGTCAATGGATCCAAGAACCGCCGTTCCCCTTCGCATCCTACCCGTGCTTCTGGCCATGCTTCTGCTTCTGGCCGCGCCAACCATCGGCGCCCAAGCCAAGGAGCTGGACCTCACGACGCACGCCGTCCCGTTGAACCACACGGCGCCGGAGCAGACACATATCGGCCGCCTGACATGGCGCGGCGGGATTGAGATTTCGTCGTCGTACAAAAAATTCGGCGGCATTTCGGGCCTGCTGATCTCCGCGGACGGCACCAGCTTGACCACGGTCACCGATAGCGGCTTCTGGCTCACGGCGACCATTGTCCACGACGCAAACGGATTTCTGACCGGCTTGGCGGATGCGCAATTCAAGCGTCTACGCGGCACGAACGGTAAGCCGGTAAAGGGCAAGTTCAATCAAGATGCCGAAGCCATGACCGAGATGGCGGATGGGTCGATCGTCGTCGCCTATGAGCGCAACCACCGTATCTGGCGCTATTCGCCCGGCGAAAATCCGCTGCGCAGCAAGGCGAAACCACTGCCCGCACCGGCCGGTTTAGAGGATTTGTCGAATAACCGCGGCGTTGAAGCCCTCGTCACCTTGGCCGACGACAGCATCCTGGCCTTGGCGGAAGGCAAGGACGCCGACACCATCACTCCAGGCTTTCTGTGGCGCGGCGGTGCATGGGCACAACTCCGCTACCAGCGCACCGGCAACTATCGACCGTCGGGTGCGGCGCGCCTGCCGAACGGCGATCTGTTGATACTCGAGCGCCGTTATACGTTACTGCAAGGGGTGGGCATTCGCCTGGTCCGCGTGCCGGCCGCGGCGGTCGTCGCCGGCGCCCTACTACAACCTGTCGAGGTTGCACGCCTGCTGCCGCCGCTGACCATCGACAATATGGAAGCCATCGACGTGGTCCAGAACGAGCGCGGCGAGACGCTGGTTTATCTGTTTTCGGACGACAATTTCAGCATCATCCAGCGCACGCTGCTGCTGATGTTCGCCTTCGAGGAATAGCAGAAAACCGCCGAATTAAGCGCTTTGCTGCGCCGCCGATTTTTTCTTGATGCGGCGCTTGAGGACCAGAGCCTTCCGGCCCAAATCCGCGTCCTTGGTAGAGAGCAGGTAGGCATCGAGCCCGCCGCGTTTCTCCACGGTGCGGATCGCATTGGTAGTCAGGCGAACCTGCACGGTCTGGCCGAGCACATCGCTCAAAAGCGAGCTTTCTTGGAGGTTTGGCAGGAAACGGCGGCGTGTTTTGTTCTTGGCGTGGCTGACGTTGTTGCCTGCCTGAACGCCTTTTCCGGTGAAATCACAACGCCTTGCCATGGTCCTACGCCTCGATATGTGGGGTCTCTCGCGGCCCGGTTTGTACGAAAAGGCCCCCACTTCGTCAAGGTAAAAGCCCCATTTTTTTGTATAGATCGTGTATAGGTCAGGTCTACTTTTGCCCCATTTTTCCGAGAAAAGCGTGTAGCAGGCTGCGCGCCGCCGTGGCCGGGGTCGTCCGGCCCGCCATAACGGCGGTTTCCAGGTCGGCGAGCTGACGGGCCACCTCCGGATGTGCGCGTAGGGCGACAAGCACCGTCTCGCTGACCTCGCTCCACATCCAAGCGCGGGCTTGGGCCGCTCGTTTGGCGGCCAAGTCGCCGGCCGCGCTCATGGTATCTTGATACCGCACAACGGCCGCCCAAACCTCGGCGACCCCGGCGCCGCTAACGGCGGAGCAACTCAAAACCGGTGGCCGCCAGCGGGGATTGACCGGGCGCAGGAATTGCAGCGCGCCCTGGTAGGCGGCGGCGGCCCGGATCGCCGCGTCCGCCAGTTCGCCATCGGCCTTGGTCACCACGAAGAGATCGGCCAGCTCGATGATGCCGCGCTTGAAACCCTGCAGCTCGTCGCCGGCGCCCGGCTGCAGGAGCAGGAGGAACATATCGACCATGTCGGCAACCGCCGTCTCCGACTGGCCGACGCCCACGGTTTCCACAATGACCACGTCGAAGCCCGCCGCCTCGCAGACCAGCACCGCCTCGCGGGTGCGCCGGGCCACGCCGCCCAGGGTGCCGCCGGCCGGCGAGGGGCGGATAAAGGCCGCCTCGGCCCGCGCCAAGTCCTGCATGCGGGTCTTATCGCCCAGGATCGAGCCCTTGGAGCGCTGCGAGGAGGGATCGACGGCGAGCACGGCGACCTTGTGACCAGCCTCGATCAGGAATAGGCCCAAGGCCTCGATAAAGGTGGATTTGCCAACACCGGGAGAGCCGGAGATGCCGAGACGGATGGCCCCGCCGCTTTTCGGCAAGACCCGTTCCAGCAACTCCTCGGCCTGGGCCCGGTGATCGTCGCGGGTGGATTCGACCAGGGTAATGGCCTGGGCCAGCACCCGCCGGTCGCCGGCGAGTAGGCCGTCCGCTAGGTTCTGCCCCGACGGCGATGTCATGGCGTTAAGCCGGGTTTCGTTGATGAGGTGCGCGAGTCGCCCCCCCCCCCGCCCCCCCCCCACCCGGGGGGGGGGGGCGAAGGGGCGGTGGGACGAGCGAGGGCA
>JAJFGP010000138.1 GCA_021776055.1 Kiloniellaceae bacterium | reverse complement strand
AACATCGGCAATGCTTTTGTTTTTAAAGGTAACTTCCAGCGTCTCCCGGTTGTATCGCTTGCCCTTGCAGACGTCGCATTGGACATAGACGTCCGGCAGGAAATGCATCTCAATCTTGATGACGCCATCGCCCTCACAGGCCTCGCAGCGGCCGCCCTTGACGTTGAAGGAGAAGCGGCCCGGCTTGTAGCCGCGGGTGTTGGACTCGGGCAGGCCGGCGAACCAATCCCGGATAGGCGTGAACGCCCCGGTATAGGTGGCTGGGTTGGAGCGCGGCGTCCGGCCAATGGGCGACTGATCGATATCGATCACTTTATCGAGGAATTCCAAGCCCTCGATGGCCTTGTGAGCCCCCGGTATCACACGGGCATTGTGCAAGCGGCGGGCAATGGATTTGTACAGGGTATCGATGATCAGGGTCGATTTGCCGCTGCCGGATACGCCTGTAACACACGTAAAGGTTCCCAGCGGAATCTCGGCCGTTACCTTCTGCAAGTTGTGCTCGATGGCACCGACAATACGTATCTTTTGCCCATTTCGGGCTGGCCGGCGGCGGGCCGGGACGTCGATCTGCCGCACGCCCGTGAGGTATTGGGCCGTTATGCTCTCGGTACTGCGCATGACCGCCTCGGGCAGGCCGGCCGCGATCACTTCGCCACCGTGGATACCGGCACGCAGGCCCATATCCACCAGATAATCGGCGCTGCGGATGGCTTCCTCATCGTGCTCGACGACGATGACCGTATTCCCCAGATCGCGCAGGTGCCGCAGGGTCTCCAGCAGGCGGGCGTTGTCGCGCTGATGCAGGCCGATGGACGGCTCGTCCAGGACATACAGGACACCGGTCAGGCCGGAGCCGATCTGCGAAGCGAGGCGAATACGCTGGCTTTCGCCGCCGGAGAGGGTCGCCGAGGCGCGGGATAAGGTGAGGTATTCCAGACCGACATCCACCAGGAACCGCAGGCGCTCGTTGATTTCCTTGAGAATACGGGCGGCGATTTCCTGATGCTGCGGCCGCAGCTTCGGCGAGAGGGCGGCGAACCAGTCGGCGGCGTCGGCCACTGCCATCTGCACCACCTCGCCGACGTGCAGGCCGGTGATCTTGACCGCCAAGGCCTCGGGCTTCAGGCGGAAACCGGCGCACGTATCGCAGGCGCGGACCGCCTGGTAGCGGCCCAGTTCCTCGCGAATCCAATCGCTGTCGGTCTCACGCCAGCGCCGCTCCATGTTGGGGACGACCCCCTCGAATGGCTTCTTGGTCTCATAGGTGCGCAGGCCGTCGTCATAGCGCATGGTGATCGCCACGCCGCCGGAGCCTTCCAGGATGGCCAACCGCGCCGTCTCCGGCAACTCGCGCCAGGGCGTGCGCACCGAGATCTTGTAGTGACGCGCCAGGCTGTCGAGGGTCTGCTTGTAATACTGCGTCGTCGACTTGGCCCAGGGGGCCACGGCACCGTCGATCAGGGACTTCTCGGGGTCCGGTACCACCAACTCGGGATCGAAGAAATGCGTCGTCCCCAGGCCGTCGCAAGCAGGGCAGGCGCCGAACGGATTGTTGAAGGAAAACAGGCGCGGCTCGATTTCATCAATCGTGAAACCGGACACCGGGCAGGCGAACCGGGCCGAGAAGGTGGTGCGCTCCCCCGTGCCCGCATCCTCGACAAAGACCAGGCCATCCGCCAATTGCAGGGCCGTCTCGAAACTGTCCGCCAGGCGGGTCTCCAGGTCCGGCCGCAGGACCAGGCGATCGACCACGACCTCGATATCGTGCTTGCGCTTCTTGTTGAGGGCGGGGGCATCCTCGATCTCGACGATCTCCCCATCGATCTTGGCGCGCTGAAAGCCGCGCTTGCGCAAATCCGCCAGTTCCTTGCGATACTCCCCCTTGCGGCCGCGCACGATGGGGGCCAGCAGGTACAGGCGGGTGCCTTCAGCCATCTCCATCACCCGGTCGACCATCTGGCTGACCGTCTGGCTCTCGATGGGTAGGCCGGTCGCCGGCGAATAGGGGATGCCGACGCGCGCATAAAGCAGCCGCAAATAGTCGTAAATCTCGGTAACCGTGCCGACGGTCGAACGCGGGTTCTTCGAGGTGGTCTTCTGCTCGATGGAAATGGCCGGCGACAGACCCTCGATGGAATCCACGTCCGGCTTTTGCATCAATTCCAGGAATTGCCGAGCATAGGCGGACAACGATTCCACATACCGCCGCTGCCCCTCCGCATAGATGGTATCGAAGGCCAGCGACGACTTGCCGGAGCCGGACAGCCCGGTAATCACCACCAGCTTGTCGCGCGGCAAGTCCACGTCAACATTCTTCAGATTATGCTCACGCGCCCCCCGGACCGAGAGCAACGGCCCGGACATCGGGCTTTGCAGCGACTTAGAGGCCGATTTTCGAGGCGGGCGAGAGGCAGCCATGGCGGGCGACAGCGCGTCTTTCTATTGCGAGGGACTATATCGATAGGGTAAGAACAAAACCTGAACTTACTATCGTCGATTCCCTGGGGAAAATCGAGAGGGAAATGCAACGGATCGAGCAAACATATAAGGCGGGTCTACGCAGTGGGCAAGGTAACAGCGTTCAACCGCAAGCGCTTGCCGCCCCCAACGCGGCAGGGAAACGCGCCAGGAAACATACATGACACGGAAATCGATCACGCCGCCGCTGCTTCGTGCCTACTACGAAGAGTGGCACTTCTCCCCAGCCATGGAAAGCGATGGCCTCGCGTTTCTTTCCGGTTTCACCGGCGTCGCGCCGGATGGCGTTCTTCCAACGGACCCGGAAGCCCAGATCGTGCAGGCGTTTGAGACTGTTGGGTTGGTGCTGGCGGAAGCGCGCCTAGATTTTCGGCATATCGTGGATATGACGAGCTATCATGTGGGCCTGCGCAGCCACTTGGAACTCTTTCGGCGCGTAAAAGATCGATATGTCGTGCCGCCGTATCCGGCGTGGACGGCTGTCGGCGTCACTGAATTGGCCGTCGAGGGTGCCATTGTCGAGATCAAAGTCACAGCCTCGGCGACCGCCTAGGGTGGGCCGCCGGTGGATATAATTGGGCTCCCCGCACCTTGTTGTCCACAGGGCGTGGGAGCTAGAGTGCGGCTCAAGCGGGTTGAAGCGTTTCAGGGAGGACTAGGGCGATGGCGGGTAGCGTGAACAAGGTGATTCTTGTCGGTAATTTAGGGCGCGACCCGGAGATTCGCTCCATGCAGGATGGCAACAAAGTGGCCAACCTGTCGGTCGCCACTTCGGAATCCTGGCGCGATAAGAATTCCGGCGAACGGCGCGAAAAGACCGAATGGCATCGGGTCGTGGTCTTCAACGACAAGCTGGTCGACATCATCGAGAAGTTTCTGCGCAAGGGCTCCAAGATTTACCTGGAGGGGCAATTGCAGACGCGCAAATGGACCGATCAGAGTGGCGTCGAGAAATACTCGACCGAAGTTGTGCTGCAACGCTACCGCGGCGAACTGACCATGCTCGACGGCCGCGCTAGCGGCGAGGGGGCGGGCGACTTTGGCGGTAGCGCCGGCGGTGGCGCCGAATATAGCGCTGGTGGGAGCGGCGGCGGCGGTGGACGCGCACCGGCGCCGGCTGGCGCCGATCTGGACGACGAAATCCCGTTCTAGTTTTTTTTGGCTACGTTTTCCGGAAGACGAACCGGCCCGAGGCCCAATAGTTCCAGACGAAGGTAACGCCCACGG
>JAJFGP010000137.1 GCA_021776055.1 Kiloniellaceae bacterium | reverse complement strand
TCCATCTTTCGCCGCGACGGCATGTGGTGGATGTTCAGCGAGACCAGCAGCGATCGCCGGGGCACGTTACGTTTGCACTTTGCCGAAGACTTATCGGGCCCGTGGCAAGAGCACCCGCGCAGCCCGGTTGTGGATAAAAATCCGCACATCACCCGGCCCGGTGGCCGCATGCTTCAGTTCGGCGGTCGCGTCTATCGGATCACGCAGGATGTCTATCCCGACTATGGGATGCGGCTTTTCGCTTTTGAAATCACGTCGCTGACGCCCAGTTCCTACAGCGAGGAACAAGTCGGCGACGGCCCCATTCTCAAGGGTGAAAAAAACGGCTTTCTTGCGGATCGCATCCATCACATGGACGCTTACGAGTTAGGTGATGGCACCTGGATCGCGGCCATCGACCACGCGCGGCGGACCTGGCAGATCAAGCTGAAGCGCTAGTTGCGGTTAGCAGCCTATCGTTTCTTTCGCGGTCGCTATGTCGATGAAGCTTTGCCGGCCGCCTTCTTACCGCTTTTCTTGGCTGGCATCTTGGCGACGGCCTTACCAGCACCATTCTTCACAACGCATCCGGCCGATTTAAGGACATCATCCACCCAGTCATTGGTGAACTTTCCGCGCGCCACGTCCGCCAGATAGTCCTTGTTCCGTTTACGATTGGCGATCAACCGCGTCAGGATCTCGGGCGCATGGTCAAGGGGAACAACAACAACGCCCGCCGGGTCCGCAATAACGATGTCGCCGGGATGCACCACGACACCGCCACAGCAAATGGGGAAATTGATTTCGCCCGGCCCGCGGTGAAGCGGTCCGATCGGCGTGGCGCCGCGCGCGAACACCGGATAGTCAAGCGGTAGGATTTCAGGCAAATCGCGAATAAATCCGTCAACAATAAAACCGGCAATCTTGCGCGCTTTGGCCTTCAAGCTGATCAGGCCGCCCATAACCGCATTTGTCGTTGAGGCACTTGCGTCTACGACGATGACGTCGCCGGGATGTGCCACATCGAGGGCCTTGTGCACCATCAGATTGTCGCCCGGATAAACCTTGACGGTACAGACCGGCCCGACGAGCGTGTGATCCGGTCTGGTCAGGCAACGAATCTCCGGCACCATGGCATAGAGCCGGTTAAGCTGGTCGGATATATCCGGAGACTCAAACTCGCGAAAGCTATCGACTAACTTCCGGTTCGCCCGCGGCACGTCAGTCTTAAGCCGAAAGCCGACGCCGGGGAACATTTCGGCGGAGAGTGGTTTCTTAGCCATAACGGAAACTCGTCCAGATTTGCGTTGCAGGATGACATTGGCCGGCGCTCAAGAATGAAACTGAGCCTCGCCGGTTAAATATATGTGAAACCATGGAAAGTAGAGGGACCGATGCCCACCTAGGTTGCTACCGTGTCTTGGCGATATTTGGCAAAACGGATGACGTAACCGATCCGGTAGACGTTGAGCAGAAAACCGACAATGGAATACAAAGCGATAGCCAGCACATCGTCGCCAAAGAACACAGCCAAGGCGATAGCACCGGAGCGCAAGACTAGACCAACGATCTCAATCCCCAGAAAGAGCGGTTGCAGGCGGAAGACCGGGATTAACGCCGAACTGGCAACATTGCAGAACGACGAAAACCACCATATCGCCAGCCAGCGAGCGTAAACCCCCGCCCCCCGCCATTCGTCACCAAAGGCGAAATCAAACAGACCCGGCCCAACTATGAAAATGACTAGGACCGGAAAGACGCCCAGCGCGGCAAGGACCGCGGTCGCCTGGACCAGCAACGGATATATCCGTTCGCCTTCGTGGAAGGCCCTGGTCGCCCGCTCGAAGAACACGCGCCGCACGGCGATCCCTACTAGCGTCGTCGGGACCTCCAGCAGGCGCACGGTAAACCAGTACAGACCAGCCGCCGCAGGTGAGAAGAGAAGGGCCAGGAAGAAAGTCGGAACGCTGGCCGAGATGGTAACGATACCTTCCCTCGGGGCATTGTATTTCGGAAAATGATCATGCTCGCGGGCAAGCTTCCGCATCCGCGCAAGACTAAAAGATCGCAGAACCGACCGCCATTCGCCCTTGAGCGTTTGCACACTAAGGATGATCGTCGCCAGCACCATGCCGAATAAACGGCCAGTGATAAGTCCCTTCGCCCCTTGCTCCAAGAGGCCCAAAATCACTTGGACCGTCACTGTGCCGACTGACCGGCAGACCGTCGTGACTGACGTCCAAACGTAGTCCCTGCGTCGGTTGGCCCAGAAAAGCACCACGTTGAACAGCCCTTGAAAAAGAACCAGGGCGGGGATCCACAACATCAATGGCGCGGCAGTTGGCTGGTCCATTTCAAAAGCCAACCAATCGGCAGCAAACGGAATGGCCAGCAGCGTTATGAGTGAGGTCGCAAGCACCAACCCGCCAGCAAGAATAAAGAGGTTCGATGCGTCCTCGTTATTCTTGGCGAGAACAATTGCAAGCTCGTATTTGAAGCTCGACATTATTGCGATCGGACCCGACACAGCCAAAACGACGCTCATCACGCCAAACGATGTGGGGTCGTAGAGTCGGGATAGAACCGGCGCCGCAAGGACGACGATTGCCTGCCCCACTGCGGTACCCGACGCCAGGATGGCCACATTCCTGACAAACGAGCTACGGCGGATGCGCGCGATAATCGACTTCATCCAAGAGTCCTAGAGGACCGGCAGTACGAAGGTACTCGGTAGGTTAGTTTGACGGAGCCAGGCTCGTATTTTTATGCGCAAAGTCTATTTGTCGACTCGGCCGGCGAGGCGTCATCGTGGCGGTTTCAATTGGTGTAATACTTGTTCAGTTTCCCGTGATACGACCCGGAATCGCTGAAGCCGTACTGCGCATGCCCCTTGACGTCGACCATCGAAAGAAGAACGCCAGCAATATCGCTCTTGGCATCGAATAGCTTGTTCAGCGCCAGCTTGGCGGTTTCGCGCCGCGTGCGTACCCAGCGCACAATCAGCACCGTCTTGTCGGCCAAACGTGCCAGGAACAACGTGTCGGATACGGCCAGCAACGGCGCCGAATCCAGTATGACCAAGTCAAACTTCCGCGCCAGCGTGGTCAGCAATTTTTGCATGGGAATCGAATCGAACAAGTCGGGCGGATTTGGCGGCGTGCCGCCCGCCTGCAGGACAAAAACGCCTGAGTCAGGGTCTTGTTGAATCACGTCTTCCACGCCGGCTTCGCCAAGCAAGCACTGCACCAGGCCTGGACCCGGCTCCATATCGAGGGCCTTGTGAACGCTCGGCCTGCGCACATCGCAATCGACGACTACAACTTTTTGGCCGACCTGCGCCTGCAACCTTCCCAGCGAGACGGCCATGGATGTCTTACCCTCGTTGGGCAGTGCCGAGGTGAACAAAACGACCTTTGGGCGCTTCACAAGATCGGAGAGCAGCAAATTCGTATGCATGCTGCGGATAGATTCCCCGAACGCCGATGTGGGATTTTCCAGGATATAATCCTGCGGGCTTTTGCCGATAGAGCGTATCCCCTTTAGCGCGGGCACGAGGCCGAGGGGAGCAACACCGAGTTGGCGTTCGATCTGGTCCATACTACGGAACCCAAGATCCAGGTACTCAAGCCCCACCGCCACGGCAATAGACGCAACCGATGCGAGGACAAAGGAGACAAGCAAAAGAAGTGTTTTCTTGGGGAACGACGGCAATGCCGGTGCGGCGGCTTCCGAGACTATGCTGGCATCGGCCTGCTGGAAGTCTTCCTGCGAGCTGGTTTCCTTTGACCGCGCCAAAAGCTGTTCCAAAAGCGAGCGCGAAGCGGCGGCCTCGCGCTCGAAGGCGCGCAGCTGTACTTCCGAAGCGTTCAGGCGGCCAACCTCGCTCTTCAGGGTTTCCAAGGACGTATTCATCGAAGATGCCCGCGCGCGCGCCACGGCAACCTCGTTACGCAGTCCTTGAACGATTTTATCTACTTCGCTTTTCACTTTAGCGCGCAAATCACTCAACTCGGTACGGGCGTTGATCATGCGTGGATGCTTCTCGCCAAACTCGGTCGACAGTTCCGACACAAGCCGCTGGATCTGTGTTTCCTCCCGACGCAAATCGCGAATGACCTGAGAGTCCAGAACCTCGGCCATACTCTCAATTCCACCGGGTTCGCCGAGCAACCGCTCAACTTGACGAAGCCTGGCATTGGCCTCCGCAAGCTTCGCGCCCTCCGTCACAAACTGCCGATTCAGATCGGAGACTTGCTCGGCCGCAAGCGTGGCGTCCGCACCGCCTTGGATCAGGCCCGATCTCTCGCGATAAGCCTCGACCTCGCGCTCAGCCCGGTTAACTTCCGTGCGCAATTCGAAGACCCGCTCGCTCAGCCACGCGCTGGCCCGCTTCGTCGCCTCGAACTTCGCCTCTAATTGGGCGACGATATAGAAATCGGCCAATGTATTGGCGGCGGCCGCTGCAATTCTAGGATTCTCGGCTTCGATGGAGATCGCGATGACGCGCGAGCGCCCTTCCGGAAGGACCTTTAGCTGCTTGAGAAATATGTCGATGATTTTTTCTCGCTCGTCGCGCACGGCCACTTCGGCGGCAACCACCGGTCCTCGCTTTGGCCCAAGGAGCGACAGGGTGCGGTCGAGAAAAGATTGCGTGCCAGGCGCGGCTTCGACACCGTCCACCGCCTCGGGCTCAACCGCCGTGTCGTTACCAGTCCATCCGCGTATTAGACCAACGACGCCGCTTTGGCTCCGCAGCGACGGGTTAAACTCCGGATTCCGTTCGAGGTGGAGTTTGGCTACAGTCTTCGCCGCCAATTTGCGGGAACGAAGAATCTGGATCTCCGTTTCCATGGTTGCGGTGTCCGCCGGAAGCCCCGAGAGAACGGCTTCAAAGTCCACTACCTTGGTCTGGCGCGGATTGATTTCGACATACGCGGTTGCAGTGTAACGGGGGGTCAACGCGACGATGGCCATGACCGCAATCAACATGACCGCAAAGCCCGCGTACAGCATGACCCACTTGCGCCGCCACAGCATCCGGGCAAACTCGATGGGATCGATCTGGCCGGCGGGCATGCTTGGCCGTCGTGCCTCGCCTTCGGTGATGTCTTCCAGCGTAACTGCCGGACGGTTCATATCACGCGCTAAATCCATGGAGATGTGCCTCGGTACGGTGCCGGCGAATAATAGAGAGTACGTCACTAACTGTTTATTAACTTCATCCCAGCGCCTTGTCCCTACGCCAGACCGAGATGAACGTCAAAAAAAGCGCTCGGGGACCTCGATGACGTCACCGGGCAGAACCACGGTATTCTGATTCGCGACTTCCTTCTCGCCGCTCCCTGCCGCCCGGGAAATCAACAGTTCGCTCTCCCTGGCTCGGTAGGTAAACCCGCCCGCCATAGCAACCGCGTTGACCACACGCATGCCGCCAACATACGCATAACTGCCGGGATTCTTGACTTCGCCAATGATGTAGAACGGGCGATAACTAACGACGTCGACGCTGAGCTGTGGGTTTTTCAGAAAATCCGGCTTCAGCTTGGACGTAATCGCCGCTTCAAGCTCCTGGAGGGTCAGTTGGGCAGCCCGCACCTCGCCGATAAGAGGCAAGGAAATGCGGCCATCGCTCCCCACCTCGAATTGGCCCGATAGGTCCTCGTGTCCAAAGACCGTAACGCGAACTTGATCGCCGGTACCGAGACGGTAGTCCAACTCCTGTGCCGACACCGACGACACGGCAAGCAAAAGCAAGACCGCCCAAACACCGGCAATACTGAGTATCGACCGGCATACCCGCATGACGGCGGCATCTCCGCCTGCCATTCGAACCATCGAACCCGCCATACCTAGCCTTCGTCTTGCGTGCGTCTGCTCGAGTGTTGCACTCAGCTAGTACTGCACCTGGACACGCAGGAGAAACAGATTCTCGGTGAACTCGGCGCTTCCGATATCGGAATTACGCATGCGGAAACGATACGAACCGCCGATGTTGGCATACCTGTTGATAAGGTACTTGGCGTTGACACCCGCCCGATAAATCTCGTCCGTCCGGTTAATACCTTCGAAGTCGTCTTGGCTGGCGCTAACGTCGGCGCCGAGAAGAACATTACGCATGAGTTCGTGATCTACGCTCACCCCAGCCGTTGAGAAGAACCGGCCAGAGGCAAATGAGCCTGTAACCGCATCCCGACTGGTGGACTCCCGGACGACCCGCGAAACCGAGCCAACGACGGTTGTCAGCGGGGTCACGTTCCACGTCACGTCGGCACCAACCACCGGGCCGCTCGCCGTGCTGAGCAGCGGATCGTCATAGTCTTGGGTTTGATAACCGACAAAGAAATCGCCAAAAGTTATGCCGCCAAAGTCAAGCGAGACGCCGGCCACCACTTCATAACCGTCGGAATCGCGATTGACGCCGTTGTCATCCACTGCGGCATCGTAATTGCGTATGTTGTACGCCCCACGCACGAAAGCCTGGTACGCAGGCGCGATCTCGTAGGCAATTTCAACGGACCCCTCGATGTTGTCGCGGTCACGGTCGTCGTTATTGATGGAGGCGCCTCCCGTGGTGCCTACATCGTCGAAGTCGAACTGATCAAAGGCGCCGCCTAGCGTCAACGTAACCCGGTTGAATGTATGGCTGCCCTCGATGTTCGCCGACAAGACATCGAATATGGTCGGCTCGATGCCCGAGACATCGTCCGGCGACGAGCGATCTTCATGCTCCCTGCGATAGCGTGCGCCGCCGCGGAGCTTGGTGCTCCGCAGCACATCTAAGCGACCGTTGGTGCTGAAATCATAGTCTTCGAAATCCTCGCTATCGTTGTCGACATAGCGACCGACGTCGGCACCGCCTTGGAATCGCAGCATGTGGTTGGACCAATCCGACTGCACGACCACGTTGGGCGATATCGTCGCGATGAAATCGCCCGTCTCACCCGTATCCGTCGAGAAGATGTTATCATTGATCTCGCCGTCGAGGTTCAGCCGCGGCAGGATAATGAAACTGCCCGCCCGCGCGCCCAGAGGATCGAAGTCCGGTCGCTCCCGATTGGTCACGGTTTCGCCCCGGCGGACATCGGTAATACGCGACGGCACCTCGATGCCGGACTGCGCCATTGCCTCGCCGGCAATCGCCACCATACCGGAGGCCAAAAGCACGGCCGGCAAGATGCTGTGTACGAGTCGCTTGTTCATTTGGCTCAACGCCCCCCTGCTAAGATCAACGCCCCTACCCACCACCAGTCAGGGAGCGGCCGCTCGTCGTAAAGTCGATAGGTCGCAGCAACCGAATCGCTTTGCCACGACTCTCAGGTTAACATTAGCCATCAAGTGTCGTTTCGGCAAGCGTCGGTACGGCGGATGACTGCGCTTTCTGGGCTAAAGATTCAAGGCCTTCGGCCCTTATTTGGCTTTGATATCCGGGATTGAGGCTGCATGTTGGCTCGTTGGGCTCAGGGACTGTTTGGCAGGCGGGCGCAAGAGCAGGCGAACTGGGCTACCGTTCCGGACTCACCCGCCGCGCCGGTCGGGCATCGCCTCTATGCCATCGGTGACATCCACGGGCGTGCCGACCTGTTGCGCCGGCTCCAATCCCAGATCGTCGATGACGCGGCCAGCGCGCCAGAAAATGTAGAAAAGACAGTCGTTTATCTGGGTGATTATGTGGATCGGGGCCTAGAGAGCAAAGCCGTCATCGACCTGGTGATGGCGACCCTGCCAGCAGACCTCGCCACGGTAGGTCTCAGGGGCAATCACGAGGAAGCGATGCTCCGCTTTCTCGCCGATCCCACGATAGGGCCCGCCTGGTTCGCCATGGGCGGCGATGCCACCGCCTATAGTTATGGTGTTGGCTTGCCGAAAGGGTTGTCCCAAAAGGCCCGTTTCGACCATGTCTGGCGCGAGATGCACCAACGCGTTCCGGCGGCGCATATATCCTTTCTCTCAAACCTGCCACTGACTTACGCGGCGGGTGACTACATGTTCGTTCACGCCGGCGTGCGCCCTGGGGTGGCGCTGGATCAACAAAGCGCCGAGGACTTGCTTTGGATCCGGGAAGAGTTTCTATCGGCGACGGCAGGATGGAACAAAGTTATCGTGCATGGCCACTCGGCCTCGCACCGGCCGGAATCGCTGCCATATCGAATCGGCGTCGACACCGGCGCCTATGCCACAAATGTGCTTACTTGCCTTGTCCTCGAGGGCCAAGACCGGCGTTTCCTGTCTACGTAGCCAAGCGTAGGCGCCGCGCCACTTGGCGCCCGGCGGCCACCCCGGCCAAAACGCCAAGCGCATCTGCGAGCAAATCACCGGCCGAGCCAACACGCCCTGGCACAAACGTTTGGGCAATTTCGATTCCCAAGCCAACGGCAAGTAAGAACCCCCCAGCCCATAACATCGCCAACCATGGGGGCAAACGGGACAAAATCGCGGCCGGAATCGTGGCGAGGACCAGAAACACCGCAAAATGCACGATCTTGTCGAATCCCCAAGCACCAGGCGGTGCGGCGGCCGGAAGCAACGATGCTACGACGACGGCAGCGACCACCAAGAGCCAGGCAATCATGATCCAGCGTATCGTTGTAGTGCTCACAAATTTTTCCTATACCTCAGCAGCAGCCGAACCGTGCCCACTCCATCCGAGTCGCAAATAAAGAATCAGCGCAAACTCTATTCAAACAAACTAAAACGCCCTAAATCGTATGAAAACAGCCTTAAGCCGGCCTGTAGGTCGCTATGTGCCACATGTGTGTATCTCTACTCGGTACCCCCGCCACCGTCAGATCCACGGCCACCGCGCGGGCACGGCCGAAGTCGCGGTAGCGGCGCCACCAATTTTGCACCTAATTGGTGAATAACACGTGCTTTTTTAACGGTTTCGCTGCCATCCTGCGCTCGTCTCGCGGGCCGGAGCAACTCCTCTGTGAAGACCTCTGATGTTGCAGCATGGTATGACATCCGACGATACGGCAGCTGCACGATTGCATTGGGAGACAGAAATTTTGTAGCGGTCTCAACTTCGACTCTGTCGGATTATCTCCTTGTGTTAGGTGTTCAACTTGCGCGCTTAAGAGTATGGTGGGTTCGTAGCTAAAATCATGATCAATATTTTTAAAAAGAACAAAGCACATAGGTCTGACGACCCGGACGACGCGCGGGTTGCAGAAGAACCTACGTTTTCGAGACTTGCCGTAGGTAGAATCGACAGCCAATCCGACGATTCCGACGAAGACATTCCGTTGGTTGCCCGCCTCGCGGATATCGATCCAGAGCTCATGGAGCCGGTCATATCGGGCGCTCGCGCGTCCAAAAAGGACCGCCCAGAAACACTTCGCAAGCCGAGCCCAAAGGCGACCAATGGCGCCGCTCCAAAAAGCGCTCGGAAACGGATCAAGCTCGATGACGCGAGTGATCGACAGCCCCGCCAAATTGCGAAGCTGGCACCAGTCTCAGCGGCGAAAGCCGAGAGTGGCGACGCGCTGCCCCAGTTCAAGACACCGCCGCTAGACCCTTCTGCGCGCCGGGAGCGTCCGAGCGGCTCCCTCGACGGCGACAGTCAGGCAAAGCTGTGGGAAGCCTTTACACCGACCAAGCCCAAGCGATGGAGCCGCTACTTCGCCGGCCGCCGCTGGGCCATCCAGCGGGTAATCACGGCGATCGAGGAGGAGCAGGCCCACGTCGTGATCTTCGGCGCCCGGGGCATCGGCAAGACCTCATTGGCCAATGTCCTCGCCGAGAGCGCCAGCCAGGTTGAGTATCAGGTTCTACGCTGCCCGTGCAGCGCCGATATCACCTTCGAGGAGATCTTCCGCGGCTTCCTGCGCAACCTGCCCAGCGAGTTCATGGATCGCTCGGCCCGGGCGAAGAACCCCGCCGTCGAGCATTTCGAGCAACTGCTGCCGCGCGGGTCTTTTGGACCGACCGAATTGACCGTCGCGCTCAGCTATCTCAAGCTCGAGCATGTCATTCTGATTGTCGATGAGTTCGATCGGATCAATAGCGAGAATCTCAAGAATCAGCTGGCCGAAACAATCAAGAATCTGTCCGACATATCGGCCCGCATCACCTTTATCGTCGTTGGCATCGCCCAGAACCTGGACGAGCTCCTCGGCAAACATCCCTCGATCCAACGCCACTTAGTGGCCGTACACCTGCCGCTGATGGAAGCGCCGGAGCTCACGGCTCTGATCGAAGTCGGTGAGTCGGCCTCGGGGATGCACTTCGATGATACCACGCGTGACTCGGTGGTTTCGTTTGCCAAGGGACTACCCTACTACGCCCAGCTCATGTGCCTCTATTCCGGCCGGCACGCCTTGCAGCGCGGCTCTTCCGACGTCGAAATGCAAGACCTGCGCGAGGCCATGGCTCAAGTCCTCAACGAGGCGGACCCGGTTACGGTCGCCATGTACGACATGGCAACGCAGGGCGAGCGCAATAGCTTTATGACAGACGTTATGTTTGCAGCCGCCCGCTGCCGGTTCGATCGATTTGGGGCCTTCACGGCCGCCGACGCGGCCGACGTCTCGCTGGACACGGACAGTCGCAAATTGCGTGAGCTAACGCTGCACAAGTCTTTGACCAGCCTGACACTACCGCAAAATGGGGCGGTCCTTGAGAAGCAGCGCACGCCCAGTGGCACCACTAAGTACTGCTTCCAGCATCAGACCATGCGCCAGTACATTCTGGTGCGTCAGGCACGGCAACGCGGCCTCATCTGAGGCTTCGCCCGGCGGCTGAGCAAAGCCGCAACACCCCCCTACCCCATAGGTAGCACCTGCCGGCCAAGGGATTCCTCTCTTGCCGATCAACGGATCGTGAAGACGAGCGAGCTGGCATCTCACGCGGATCAAAACCGTGCAAGAATTCGCCCTCATCGTACTAGTTGTTGTGCAATCGTGCCGCGAAAAACCCTAGGACTCCGGCTCCGACCACTTGCTCGGACCCATGAAATCGACCCATGCCACAAAATTGACATACGTCCGACTGCCGTCGGTCGTTTAAGAATTTCTTTGTCCCGCGCGGATTTTGCTTGTGCCGTACGCCGCGTGTCGATGGCCGGACGCCAAACTGCTAGCAATCGGGTCGTTAACGAATCGTAAAGGGATGCCGGCCCACACTAAGCGAATTCGCGCCAAAATTTAGAGAGTGAGCCTAGAAACCATGCAGGTAGTTGACGGAATGCAGGACCATCAGGGCTCCCTGGCTATGGGAAGCATGGCCTTCCGCGTGCGTGGCCGGGCCTTGAAGTGGTCGGCTCGCAGGACGGTCTTCTTCGTGGCCGCGAGCAGTACTCTGCTTTGGACAGCCATCGCCACCGCGGCCTGGTTCGTCGTTTAGCGCCGGTCGGCCGGTAGCACCGGCTCAAACGGACTTTCTCCCAGTATGCGGCCTCCAAAGGCCGTCCTAAATCGCTGGCGGTATGGCGCGCGCTTTCCGCTTGTCCAGCAATGTGTGAGCCGCCAAGGCTACCAGGACAATACTACCCCCGATCAGCGCCGCGGTTCCCGGGTGGTCGTCTAGAAAGACCCAGACCCAAATTGGCCCCAGAATCGGCTCCAGAACCGAAATGAGGGCAACCTCCGCGGCGGGCGCCAGCCGGGCACCCGTCGAAAAGAGCGCCAGCCCCGCGCCAAATTGAAATGCGCCGAAGACAACAAGCAGGCCGAAATCACCGCCGGTGACCGCCAGGGGCTGGGCCCATGGGGCGGCGATCATGGCCGCAAGCACGGCGCCCAGGCACGTGGCCGGGGTCATGCGGACGTGACGGTGCCTGCGGATCGTAACCGTGGCCACCGCCAAGCAGACAGCAATAACAAAGGCCACCATGTCCCCGATCAGAGCCCCCTGGCCGAAGGAGTCCGATACCATGATGGCAACACCGATAACCGCGGCGGCCATGGCCAGCCAACTCCGCCCGCGGACCCGTTCGCCTAGAATCACCCGGCCCAACAGCGCCGCGAGAAGGGGCGAGGTGCTCAAAATAATCAGCGTATTGGCGACACTCGTCAGATGGAGCGCGACCACGAAGCTGATGGATGCGGTCGCAAAGCAAGCAGCGACAATCAGGCCCGGCGATCCCATGGTCCGGAACATCTGAATGGTCCGACCCCGATCGCGCACGGCAATGAAAACAATGAGAAATCCGGCGGCAAAGACGGATCGCCAAAGAACCGTGGTCCACACGTCGGTGGATTCCAGAGAGCGCACGATCAGACCGCCCGTGCTCCATAGTACCGCCGCCAGAGCCACCAGAAGAAGCCCCTGGCGCTCGGATGCCACGTCGCCCGCCAGCGGGCCTGCGGAGCCGGTCGAGTCTGTGATGGGGTGTATCGGCATCATGCGCTACGAGTAGTGACGTTGTCCCAAGCCCAAACGGCAAGCATATCGTGGCGAACAGGAACCATCGATTCCGGTCGCGACACAACCAAATTACCTGTGCCCCGCCAGTTCAGTATTTTCCTGCCGAATCTATGGTTTATGAAAAATGGCTACAGTTAACCTTAATATAGATCAACGTATTATTTTAATCTTCACTTCATACTTTCTTTATGTTACATTAAGACTTGGTTGAAGGACTGGCAGGGGCAATCTTCATTTCAAGTCGCCACGACCATCTGCAAACGGGGAAAGTACCACCGCATAGTTTGGCCGGAGGTACGTTTGGATGGTTTTGACGCGGATTGACCCTGACAAAAATAGCCGGTGCTCTCTCGTGGCAAACATGCCGCGGCAGCCCGGAAAGAGGCGCCATTTACGAGAGTTAAGCTTGCGTTAACCAATAGACTCGTGAAAAACTGGCGTTTAGCGAACAGGATTGCATAGACCGGGCACGGGCGAGTTTATCGCTTTAGGCAAGTTCGCAGATAAAAGGGTATAGCAGGATGCTAGCGGAACTGGGGGCACGGGCCGGCACACGACGGCACCATGCAAAGCAGTATTCACCGACGTTTGTCAGTGGGGTCGTCCGGTTAATTGACCTACTGATTATTTTAGCCGTCGGTATCGGTGTTTATTGGTTCTATGTGGTTACGGGCTTTGGCCTAAGTAGCCGCTATGTAACGGCGATCCTACTTGCCGCTATACTTGGCAGCGCCGTCTTCCAGTGGTGCGGTGTCTACGATACCAGTTACATGTTCCTGAAGCGGTTTCCCATTGACCGCGCGCTGTCCGCCTGGGCGATTACGTTTGCCGTCCTGCTGACCGTCGCCGTTGCCCTGAAGATTACCGAGTCGTATTCGCGCCTTTGGGCCGGCGTTTGGTTTGTCGGCACGGCCGGCCTGCTGACCGGTGGCCGGTTGGTGATCGGACACTGGATTTCCCAGCTTGCCCGTGAGGGCCGGTTCGCCGAGCGGACGGTCATCCTCGGTGCCAGCGAGCAAGGCCAACGGCTGGCCGCGCATCTAAACGAACAAGGCGATCTCTATACCCGCATCGTCGGTTTCGTCGACGACCGCCAGTCCCGAGTGCCGGCCAGCTCCAACGGATACGAAGTGCTCGGCGATACCAGCCATCTCATCGAGCTTATCCGGCGGGACATGGTCGATCAGGTTTTCGTCGCCCTGCCGTGGAGCGCGGCGCAGCGGGTCCGCGAGCTCATTCATCAGCTCTCCGTAACGCCTGTACGCATTTGCCTGGCGCCAGAATCGGTGTGCTTCGATTATCCGGACCATGGCTTCATGCGCGTTGGCCACGTGCCGATGCTGCAAGTCTTTGAGCGTCCCATCTCGGGCTGGTCCTATGTGACGAAGACCATCGAGGATCGGTTGCTTGCCGGCCTGCTGCTCCTGTTTACCGGGCCGCTGTTGCTGTTGATAGCCTTGGCCATCAAGCTTGATTCCCGGGGGCCCGTGTTCTTCAAGCAGGTGCGCTACGGGTTCAACAACACGCTCATCCGGGTATGGAAGTTCCGTACCATGTACACGGAGATGGCGGACGCACAATGTGAGGTGCAGACCAGCAAGAACGACCCGCGCATCACTCGAGTCGGTCAGTTCTTGCGCCGATCCAGCCTGGACGAGCTACCGCAGCTCTTCAACGTGCTCCTCGGCTCCATGTCGCTGGTCGGTCCGCGGCCGCATGCTCTGTCGACCAAGGCCGAAGGGTCTCTCTTCACCGACATCGTCGACCGCTACGCGGCCCGGCATCGGGTGAGGCCCGGAATTACCGGCTGGGCACAGGTCAACGGCTGGCGCGGCGAAACCGATACGGTGGAAAAGATCCAGAAGCGTGTCGAGTACGACCTGTTCTACATCGACAACTGGTCTATCTGGTTCGACATCCAAATTCTTCTCAAGACATTCCTCGTCATCCTGAAAGACGACAACGCCTACTAGGTCGATTTGGGGCCAGTCGCAAGTCGCTTTTCCATCCAGTAATTGATGAAGCTCTGGCCGCGAAGTTGCACGGTTTGCTGCCGGACAACGGCATAACCGCGACATTGGAAGAATGACCGCGCCGTGATGCTTGCCTCCGTGTGCAAGTGATCCAGGTTGCGGTATTTAGCGCGAGATTCAAGCTCCTGGAGAAGGGCGGACGCGACCCCGCGCCTTTGGTGAGCCTTATGGACGTAGAGGGTGTGGATACGTCCAGCTGCCTCCAACTCGGCAAATCCGACGATTACGCCGTCATCCACTGCGACCACGGTCTGGTTGGCTAGAAGCCTGTCCAGCCACACCTCGTGGTCAATCATATCCGGCGCCCATGCCGCCACCTGGTTTTCCGTATAGTCACGACGATTGACGGACCGAACCGTCTCGCGAAAGAGGCGTACGATTTGTCCGGTATCGAGACGATCGAAAGGTCGGATAAACACAGGCTAAGGATTAGCACGAATCGCAATAGCGATTTGTACGCGAAAACTCTGGCGGACCTCCCTCTAGAGCAACGGCAGAGATATTTCAGTCACCAACTCAGTCGGCGGGGTATCGCGTGGGTTGTTGATGTATTCCTCGTAGACCGGCGCATCAGCCGCCTCCCGGCCGGATTGCAGCAGCCACGCGCCATAAAGCCACTGATAGGCCGCATCCATGTCCGCGTAGGGGCCCGTGTGCCTGAGAACGGCGTGTGGGCCGCCCTGAATCTCGGTCCACTCCAATGGCTGCCCCAGCGACGCATCGATGGGCCTACTCTCGTCCACGACGACACCGGCCCGCGCGCGCAACTTATCCTCCGGGACGGCGTCAGGATCGTCATAGTAAATGCCAATCGACCGCGTTTCGATCCCAACCAGGTTGGCGGCGCCCAGCCGGACGAAGAGCTCCTCGAAGGCCCTGCCGATTTCCATGTACGATCCGATGTGTTCGATGGTCACGGCAGTGATCTTCGGCACGGTTTTGATCGCGATGTCGTACGTAGCCGGCTCTCCGTTCTGCCGCGACGGCTGAAACTTGGTGTGACTGCCCTCATGCCGGTATTGCGCGGGAGGCATGCCGAAGACGGCACCGAAAGCGCGGGTAAAGGACTGCTGGTTCTTGTACCCCGACCTCCGGGCAATTTCCTCGATCGGCATGGCGGTGTTCGCCAAATGCCCGGCCGCGCGGTGCAGGCGCAGACGTTTGACGGTCGCGGCAATCGTTTCCGCGTGAATGGCCCGATAGATTCGGTGCCAGTGATAGGGTGACAGACAGGCGACGTCGGCGAGTTTATTGAGATCTATGTCATCGTCGAGATGATCGTAGATATAGGCCGTCACGCGGCTCAGGCGTTCTTCGTATTTCGTCCTGATATCAGTCATCGATCACCCGGCAAGAGATAAACACAAGCCGGTTTGACAAATCTTGCTGAAATCCCATCTAAGAGACCTTGGCGGTTAGTCCGCCATCGACCACCAGTTCCGCGGCCGTGACATATTTTGCCTCGTCGGAGGCCAGGAACAGAGCGGCGTAGGCCACATCCCAGGCATCGCCCATACGCCCCAGCGGGCATTGCTCGCTACGCGCCGCGATCATTTTCTCCAACCCACCCTCGCCGTAGGCATCCTTTAACGGCTCGACGATCATTGGGGTATCCATCAGGCCGGGCAGGATGACATTGGCGCGGACGCCCTTACCCGCGTATTGCAAGGCGACCGACTTGGTGAATTGCAGCACGCCTCCCTTGCTCGCCGCATACGAAGTGTACGGCACGCCGAGCCAGCGAATCCCGGCGACCGAGCCGATGTTGACGATGGCCCCGCTGCCCGCCTTCTCCATGATCGGCAGCACCGCCTTGCAGGTCAGGAACATCGACTTGAGGTTGACCGCCATGACCCGGTCCCAGCTCTCCTCGCTGGTCTCCACCGGACCGCCGACCTCGACGATACCGACATTGTTGTGCAGGATATCGACCCCGCCCCACAGCTCGAGACAGCGTTTGGCCATGGCCTCGGTCTGTGCGGATTGGGTCACATCCGCCTGAAACGCCATGGCTTCGCCGCCCTCGTCGGCGATAATGGCCGCGGTTTCCGCCGCTGCCGCCTCGTTTATATCGACGCACAAGACGTTCGCCCCCTCGCGGGCAAACAGCACGGCCGTTGCCTTACCGTTACCCCAGCCGGGCCCGACGGCCCCCGCGCCCACCACAATCGCCACCTTACCCTTCAACCGATACGCCACAGGTTCCTCCCTGGATTTTTGCCCTATGGTCCAGTATGCCGCCCTACCCCAGGCTAGGCCAGCACCGCAGCCGTTGCCCCGCGCCGCCAAATGAGAGAAAAAGGAACCCGGCCACCCCGGCGCCCGCTTGATGGAACTGGTAGACATACAGGACTTAAAATCCTGAGGCCGAAAGGCCGTGCCGGTTCGAGTCCGGCAGCGGGCACCAACATTGGAACTGGGTCGGCGGTAGCCTCGTCTTATTCTCTCCCATGCACGGAAAATCATGAACACGACTGAAAATCTGGTCAGAGCGAAAACCGCACTCTTGGCACCACTGCTTTTGCTGGTGCTTGTCGCCGCCTGCGCCCCGCGCTCGGTGCCTATTGCCGATGCGGGCGCGCCCTGGGCGTCTCAGGTCTTGGCCGAGCACCCGCTGGCGGGCCGCATTTGGCAGCCGACAGCGGCCGGCTTTGTCGAGCCGGCGGCGCTTCTCGATGCCATCGCCGAGGCGCCCTATGTGCTGCTGGGCGAGAAACACGATAATCCCGACCATCATCGTATCCAAGCTTGGATCGTCGAGGCCATGGTGCACCGCGACCGGGCACCAGCCGTGGTCTTCGAGATGCTGGCCGAGGACCAAGTGACGGCCCTGGCCGATCATCTGACGGCCCGTCCCGGCGATGCGGCGGGCATTGGCGCGGCGGTCGGCTGGGCAAAGACCGGCTGGCCCGACTGGTCGCTGTATGAGCCCATCGCCACGGCCGCCCTGGCTGCCGGTGGGCCCATTCTGGCCGGCAACCTGTCGCGGCCGAACATACGCGCCATCGCCCGCGAGGGAATTGCGAGCCTCGGCGCCGAGCGAGTCGCCGCCTTGGGCCTCGACCACGCCCTGGAACCGGAGCTTGCCACCCGCCTGCGCCAGGATATCGTCGAGAGCCATTGCAGCCAGCTACCCGAGACCATGGTCGGTCCGATGGCGGCGGCGCAGACCGCCAAGGATGCGCAGATGGCCGATGCCATGCGCCACGGCAGTGGAATCACCGGCCGCCGGAACGGCGCCGTCCTGATCACCGGCGCGGGTCACGCCCGCAACGATCTCGGCGTGCCCTGGTATCTGCGGCGGGCGGCACGCGGTGATCGCATCGTCAGTGTAGGCATCGTCGAGGTCACGGCGGATATCACCGACCCGAAGGCATATAGGACGCGTTTCGACGCCGATCACCTGCCCTTCGATTTCGTTTGGTTCACGCCCCGCGTCGACGAAAATGATCCGTGCGCGGAGTTTGCCGAGCAAATCCAGCGCGCCAAGGAGAAACACCTGCAAGAGCAGCAAGACAAAATCGCCGAGTAACGCCTGCGGTGGCTTTTGTGGTATATTTCCAAAATGGGTCTTTTCGCACAGATTCCAAAACCGCCGCCCGACCCGCCGGAGGAACCGGTGCCCGGTCCGAACGGCGACAAGCCCGTGCCCAAGCGAATGCCGCCCGGTCGACCGCCTGGCCCACCGCCGCCGCCGTATGAGATTCCACCCGATCTTCCGCCGCCATCGTGACGCGGGGGGCGCTGCGGATCGGCTTGGCCTGCCCGCGGATCATCTGATACAACTCCGGCGCGTTGCGCTGTAGCCGTGGCGCCGGCGAAGAGGAAAAACGACAGGGGTGGCTGCCGTGCTACATGCGATCAGTTTGGGGCTGGTCCTCTTCGCGACCTGGCTCCTACTTTCGGGTTTTTTCGAGCCGTTACTGATTACCTTCGGCGTCGCCACCTGCGTGATCGTGGTCTGGATTGCTCGCCGCATGGACCTGGTGGACCATGAAGGTCATCCCATACATCTGGGGCCACGGATTTTCGTCTATTGGCTGTGGCTGATCGGCGAGATCGTCAAATCCAACATTGATGTCGCGAAACGCATCATCGATCCCAGGTTGCCGATCAAGCCGACCCTGTTCTGGACGAAGGCCAGTCAGCAAAGCGAGTTGGGTCAGGTTATCTACGCCAACTCGATCACCCTGACCCCCGGCACGATCTCGGTGCGGGTTGCCGATGGCTCCGTTCTAGTACACGCCCTGAGCGCAGAGTCGGCAGCAGGGATCGCGCAAGGCGACATGGACCGGCGGGTCAGCGCCCTGAAATGCGGTGGGCCCGACTGATGTTTGTCGCCGCGACCCTGGCCATTTTGATTACCATGGCACTTGCCCTTACGCGGGCCCTACTGGGGCCGACTATTTATGACCGGGTGCTGGCAGTGAACGCCTTCGGCACCAAGACCGTGTTGTTGATCGCCGTGCTGGGATTCCTGACCGGCCGGCCGGATTTCCTTGATATCAGCCTAGTCTATGCCCTCATAAATTTCATCGGCACCATCGCCGTGCTCAAGTTTCTCAAGTTCGGCGATCTAGGCACCCCTGGCTCAGAGAATTCGGAGGCAGACGATTGATCGGCATCGTGGTTGATATCGTAAGCTGGGTCCTCATTCTCACCGGCTCAGCGTTCGCGATCATTGGCGGCGTCGGTATGATCCGCCTGCCGGATTTCTATACGCGCATGCATGGTGCCGGCATCACCGATACGCTTGGTGCCGGCCTAATCCTGGCCGGCTTGGCGGTGCAGGCCGGCTTCACGCTGGCGACCGTTAAGCTGCTCTTGATCTTGGTCTTTCTGCTCTATACCAGCCCAACCTCCAGTTATGCGCTGGCCAATTCCGCTTATACCGGCGGATTGCAGCCATGGCTCGGCAAGAAGGAGGACGGGTCATCGAAATCCTCGTAGACATCGTCCTGCTGTCTTTCCTGGCGGTCATGGCGGTTGGTATCCTGCGCCTGCGCAACCTGTTCGCCGTGGTTATGCTCAGCGGCATCTACAGCCTGATCTCCGCCGGCTTGTTCGTAACCATGGACGCCGTGGACGTGGCCTTTACCGAGGCGGCGGTGGGCGGCGGCATCTCCACCGTGCTGATGTTGGCTACCCTGGCCCTGACCACGGATAAGGAAAAGGAACCGCTGGCGAACCTGCAAATCTGGCCCCTACTCGCCGTCTTCATCACCGGGGCGGCGCTGATTTACGGCACCCTGGACATGCCCAGCTTTGGCGATCCGCAAGCGCCGATCCACCTGCATGTCGCGGATCGCTATGTCGCCGAGGGGCCCGGCGCCACAGGCGTGCCGAACATCGTTACCGCCGTGCTGGCCAGCTATCGTAGCTATGACACCATGGGCGAGCTGACGGTGATCTTCACCGCCGGCATCGGGGTCATGTTGCTGCTTGGCGCCGGCAGCCGGCGGCGCAAGGACTAGCCCCCATGCAGCGGCACCTGGTTCTGCGCGTCACCACCAAGCTTTTGATGCCGTTCATCTTGCTTTTTGCACTCTATGTGCAATTTCATGGCGATTTCGGCCCCGGCGGCGGTTTTCAGGCCGGGGTTATCTTTGGCGCCGGGTTCATTCTCTACGCCCTCGTCTATGGCATTAAGAACGCCCGCCTGGTCGCGCCCGACTATGTGATCCGCGTGCTCATCGCCGCCGGCCTGTTGCTTTATATCGGCGTCGGTTTCGCCGGCCTCTTTCTCGGCGGCAAATTCCTCGATTACAACGTCCTCGCCAGCGACCCCGTGAGCGGCCAGCATCTGGGCATTCTGTTGGTAGAATTGGGGGTTGGCGTCAC
Organism: Kiloniellaceae bacterium; assembly: GCA_021776055.1. Taxonomy (GTDB): domain Bacteria; phylum Pseudomonadota; class Alphaproteobacteria; order Kiloniellales; family J153; genus JAJFGI01. Next base: position 3,646 of record JAJFGP010000137.1, on the reverse strand, counting down.
CGTGGCGGCGACCATGATCACCGTCTTTTTTGCCTTCGCCGCGCGCGGGCGGGACGAGGGTTAGACGATGGACGTGCTTGGCCTGTACAACTACTGGATCGTCATCGTGCTGATGATGACCGGCTTCTATGTGGTCATCTCGCGTGGCAACCTGATCAAGAAAGTGGTTGGTCTGAATATCTTTCAGACCTCGGTCTTCATCCTGTACATCAGCATGGGTAAGATCATCGGCGGCACGGCGCCCATCGTCGCCCCCGGTGTCACTGTCTATTCCAATCCCTTGCCGCATGTCCTTATTCTCACCGCCATCGTCGTCGGCGTGGCGACCACGGCGCTTGGCCTGACCCTCATCGTGCGCATCAAGGAAGCCTTCGGCACGGTTGAGGAAAGCGAAATCCTGCAGCAGCGGGACGACACGTGATCGCCGCCCACCTGCCCGTCCTGCAGATCGTGGTGCCGCTGATCGCGGCGCCGTTGTGTTTGCTGTTGCGCCGGGGTGCCTTGGCTTGGGGGCTGGCGTTGTTGGCCAGTTGGGCGGCCCTCGCCATGTCGGTCCTGCTGCTCTCCCAGGTGCTGAGCGACGGCCCTGTATCCTATGCCCTGGGCGATTGGGCGGCGCCGTGGGGGATCGAGTACCGGGTCGATTCGATCAATGCCTTCGTCCTACTGATCGTCTCGGCGGTCGGCGCCGTGATCCTGCCCTACGCGCGGCGCAGCGTGGCGCACGAAATTCCGGCGGAACAACACAGCGCCTTTTACACGGCCTTCCTGTTGTGCCTGACCGGCCTGCTTGGCGTGGCGATCACCGGCGATGCCTTCAACTTGTTCGTCTTCCTCGAGATCTCGTCGCTCTCATCCTATGTGTTGATCGCCCTGGGGCGCGACCGGCGGGCGCTAACGGCGGCGTTCCAATACCTGGTGATGGGCACCATTGGCGCCACCTTCATCGTCATTGGCATCGGCCTGCTTTATATGGTCACCGGCACCCTGAACATGGCCGATTTGGCGCAGCGCCTGCCGCCTCTGGGGCAGAACCGGACGGTGGTGGTCGCCTTTGCCTTCCTGACCATCGGGGCAAGCCTGAAGCTGGCCCTCTTCCCGCTGCATTACTGGCTGCCCAACGCCTACACCTACGCGCCCTCGGCGGTCACCGGATTCCTGGCGGCCACCGCGACCAAGGTGGCCGTCTACATCTTGCTGCGCTTCTTCTTCACGATCTTCGGCCCCGAATTCGCCATCGAGACATTGACCTTGCAGCACCTGCTGGTGCCGTTGGCCGTTATCGCCATCCTGGTTTGCTCGACGGTGGCCATCTTCCAGGACAACATCAAACGCATGCTGGCCTATTCCAGCCTGGCGCAGATCGGCTACATCGTCCTGGGCATCGGTATGGCCTCGCCCACCGGTCTAACCGCGGGCATCGTGCACCTGTTCAACCACGCCATGACGAAGGGCGGTTTGTTCCTGGCCCTGGGTTGCATCTTCTTGCGCGTCGGGTCCGTGCGGCTTGAATCGATGCAAGGCCTGGGCCGGACCATGCCATGGACCATGTTCGCCTTCGTCCTGGGCGGCCTGAGTTTAATCGGCGTGCCGCTCACCGTCGGCTTCATCAGCAAATGGTATTTGGTACAAGCGGCCCTGGAGCAAGACTCCTGGCTGCTGGCCGCCCTGGTGCTGGCCGGCTCGCTACTGGCGATCATCTATGTCTGGCGGGTGGTCGAGGTGGCCTACTTGCGCCCGCCGCCGGCCGGCGCTGCCGCCGTGCGGGAGGCGCCGTTGTCCATGCTGATCCCCACTTGGGTCCTGATTGGTGCCAGCATCTACTTCGGCGTCGATACGTCGCTCACCGTCGGCGTCGCCAATAAGGCCGCCGTGATGCTGTTAGGCGGCGCCCCATGACCCCGGCGCCGGCGATCCTGCTGTCGCTGTTCGTCCCGTTGGCCGGGGCAGTGCTGATTTCGCTCAGCGGCCGCTGGCCGAATGTGCGCGAGGGGGTGACCCTGGTTACCGCCACCGTGCTGTTCCTGGCCGTCGCCTCCCTCGTCCCTACGGTCATGGCCGGCGGGCGCCCCGAGGCGACGCTCATCGAGATGCTGCCGGGCCTGCCCATCTATTTCGAGGTGGAGCCGTTGGGCATGCTCTTCGCCTTGGTCGCCTCCGGCCTGTGGATCGCCAACTCGATCTATTCCATCGGCTACATGCGCGGCAACAACGAGGCCAATCAGACTCGCTTCTACGTCTGCTTCGCCTTGGCCCTGGCCAGCACCATGGGCATCGCCTTCGCCGGCAACATGATGACCTTGTTCGTGTTTTACGAGGCGCTGACCCTGACCACCTATCCGCTGGTCACCCACAAGGGCACCCCGGAAGCCATGCGCGCCGGGCGCACCTATCTGGGTATTCTATTGGGCACCTCCATCGGCCTGCAGTTGCTGGCCATCCTGTGGACCTGGCAGATCGCCGGAACCCTCGATTTTACCGCCGGCGGCATCCTGTCCGGCAAGGCGTCAGGGCCCATCGTCGGGGTGCTGCTGCTGCTTTACATGTACGGCATCGGCAAAGCGGCGCTGATGCCCCTGCACCGCTGGTTGCCGGCGGCCATGGTAGCCCCCACACCGGTGAGTGCCTTGTTGCACGCGGTCGCCGTGGTCAAGGCCGGCGTCTTCACCGTCATGAAGGTCGTCGTCTACATCTTCGGTATCGATTTCCTGCGCGACAGTGGGCAGAATCAATGGCTGATGTACATCGCCGCGGCAACGTTGCTGATCGCCTCGCTGGTGGCCCTGACAAAGGATAACCTGAAGGCACGGCTGGCCTATTCAACCATCAGCCAACTCGCCTATGTGGTGCTCGGCGCCGCCCTGGCGACCAGCTGGGGCGTGATCGGCGGCAGCATGCAGATCGCCATGCATGCCATGGGCAAGATCACCTTGTTCTTCTGCGCCGGGGCCATCTATACCGCCACCCGCAAGACCGAGATCAGCGACATGGCCGGGTTAGGCCGGGCGATGCCGTTTACCTTTGGCGCCTTCCTGATCGGATCCTTGAGCATCATTGGGTTGCCGCCGCTGGGCGGCGCATGGAGCAAGTGGTATCTGATGCTCGGCGCGGCCGAGACCGGCGAGATTCTGATGATTGCCATCTTGATGCTCAGCTCGCTTTTGAATGTCGCCTATTTGCTTCCGGTGGTCGCGCGCGGCTTCTTCCTTCCGGCACCCCAGCCGGCCTCGGTGGGCGCGGCAGCGGCCCCCGCGCGGGGCGGCATTGAGGAGGCACCGCTACTATGCGTGGTGCCGTTGTTCCTGACCGCCTTCGGCTGCCTGATGCTGTTCTTTTTTGCCGACCCGCTCTACCGACTTCTCGAACCGATTGCGCTACCCTAGAGGTCATCGACGTGAGTGAGCCCCGCACACCCCCGCCTGAGAGTAACGGCCACTGGATCTTCCGCCGGCGGACCATCGACGGCGCCTTCTGGGGCCTGGTTCTGCTCTGCGCCCTATTGGGTCTGATCGAGGTGGTCTATCACCGGCACACGGTCTTCGACTTCGAGGCATTCCCCGTTGCCTACGGCCTGTTCGGCTTCGTTTGCTTCGCCGGCATCGTCTTCGCCGGTAAAGCCTTGCGCCACGTAATCATGCGGGACGAG
>JAJFGP010000136.1 GCA_021776055.1 Kiloniellaceae bacterium | reverse complement strand
CGAATTACTCAACGCTGGTGAAGCCCGATTCACGCAAGAGTGAAGGATTGCTGCCCATGGCCAAGCTTCGTGCGCTCTGTGTCTATTGCGGTGCCTCGGGGCGCGGCGATCCGCGTCACCTGGAGAGCGCGGCGGCCCTAGGCCGGCAAGCGGCGGAGCGTGGTGTCGGTATTGTCTTCGGCGGCGGCCGCGTGGGCCTGATGGGTGCCGTCGCAGACGGGGCGCTGGCCGCCGGAGGGCGCGTGACCGGGGTCATTCCAGAAATCCTGATGGCCCGGGAAGTCGAGCACCGCGATGTCACGGAAATCGTCGTGGTCGATTCCATGCATGTCCGAAAACAGCGCATGGTCGAGCTTTCCGACGCATTTTGCATTTTGCCTGGCGGCCTGGGCACGCTGGATGAGACCTTCGAAATTCTCACCTGGAAGCAGCTAGAACTCCATGACAAGCCGGTGGTCTTGCTAAACCTGGACGGCTACTGGGATCCCTTGGTGCGCTTGCTCGACCATCTCGTCGCGGCCAACTACGCCAGCCCGCGCCATACCCGAATGTGGCAGGTGGTAACCCGGATCGAGGACGTCTTTGAGGCCATCGAGGCGGCACCACACCCCTGCGTGCCAAGCGATACCAAGCATCTTTAGGCCCCGCACCGCCCACGTCGGCAACCCCGACAACCGCTGAATTCCGCCGCTTGCCCCGCCGCGAAAGGCTGCTATGTTGCCGCCGCGCACCGGCAAATGCAGGCGCGCTAACGCGTGCGGGAGATGTCTATGGCGAAGATCAAGGTTCAAAACCCGGTGGTCGAGATCGACGGCGACGAGATGACGCGAATCATCTGGGCGATGATCAAGGAAAAATTGATCCTGCCGTTTCTCGATGTGGACCTGGAATATTACGACCTATCGATTGAAAATCGCGACGCCACGGACGACCAGGTGACGGTGGATTCCGCCAATGCCATCAAGCGCCATGGGGTTGGCGTCAAGTGCGCGACAATCACCCCGGACGAAGCGCGGGTTGAGGAATTCAAGCTCAAGAAGATGTGGCTTTCGCCCAACGGCACGATCCGTAACATCCTTGGTGGTACCGTGTTTCGCCAGCCGATCATCATGCAGAACGTGCCGCGCCTAGTGCCGGGTTGGACCAATCCCATCGTCATCGGGCGCCATGCCTTCGGCGACCAGTACAAGGCCACGGACATCCTTGTCACGAAGCCGGGTACGTTGAACATGACGTTCCAACCGGCCGACGGCAGCGAAGCCACCACCTACAAGATATTCGATTTCCCATCGGGCGGCGTGGCGATGGGTATGTACAATCTGGACGAGTCAATTCGCGGATTTGCGCGCGCCTGCCTGAATTACGGCCTGAGCTCGGGCTGGCCGGTCTACCTGTCGACCAAGAACACTATCCTCAAGGTCTACGACGGGCGCTTCAAGGACTTGTTCCAGGAGATCTTCGATGCCGAATTCAAGGACAAATTCGCCGCCAAAGGCATCACCTACGAACATCGCCTGATCGACGACATGGTTGCCGCAGCCATGAAATGGTCCGGCAATTTCGTCTGGGCCTGCAAGAATTACGACGGCGATGTGCAGTCGGACACGGTGGCGCAAGGTTTCGGCTCGCTTGGCCTGATGACCTCGGTCCTGACGACCCCGGACGGCAAGACGGTCGAAGCCGAGGCCGCGCACGGCACCGTGACCCGCCACTATCGCCTGCACCAACAAGGCAAACCGACATCGACAAACCCCATCGCCTCGATCTATGCCTGGACGCGCGGCTTACACTACCGCGGCACGTTCGACGGAACGCCCGAGGTGACGGCCTTCGCCGATACGTTGGAGAAGGTTTGCGTCGATACGGTTGAAGGTGGGCAGATGACAAAAGACCTGGCGCTGCTCATCGGCGCCAAACAGAAATGGCTGACAACCGAAGAGTTCATGGATGCGCTGGGCACCAACCTGGGCCGTGCTCTTAATTAGTGTCCTGGAACTGAAGTTGATGACCTATAGGACGGACATGCAGGTTTCTCGGCTAGGAGTGCGTCGCGCCGTGATGCTGTCGCATCACAAGGGGCGCACGACGACGACCGAGAAACCTGCATGTCCGCCTTCCGGTCGCTTATCCCGTCCTCTGGCGGGCGTCAGGCCCGCTCGACGATGCCCCACACATCGGCAGCGCGGGCCTTCCTACCCAGAGGACGGGATAAGCGATCCTATAGGCCATCAACTTCAGTTCCAGGACACTAGGATAGCGAGACAGAAATGATCCGTAACGCATTGAAATTATTCTCACTGATAGGATTGATTATGGCAACTTCAACGGCCGAAGCCGGCGCCGCGCCGGATCCAGAGAACGCTCTGGTCATGGAGATCGAGGGCGGCCGTGTCGTCATCGAGTTGCTCCCCGATGTAGCGCCCGGGCACGTCGCCCGGATCAAGGAACTGACCCGCCAGGGGTTCTATGATGGCATCGTCTTTCACCGCGTCATGGACGGTTTCATGGCCCAGACCGGCGATCCGACGGGCACCGGCACCGGTGGCTCCGGGCAGAATCTAAAGGCGGAATTCTCGGACGAGCCGTTTTTGCGCGGCACCGCCGGTATGGCGCGGGCGCAAAGCCCGGATAGTGCCGACAGCCAGTTCTTCATCACCTTCGCGCCAGCCCGCTTTCTGGACAAGGAATACACGGTCTGGGGCCGCGTGGTCGAAGGCATGGAGCACGTCGATGGCATCAAGAAAGCGCCGCCAGGAAGCCAGAGCGGCATGGTCGACGATCCCGACAAGATCATACGCATGCAGGTGATGGCCGACGTCAAGGAGTGAGCCGCGCTGGTAAAACTACATAGTTTGAAGGCAGCATGACGAGCGACAAATTCCTGGAGTTCTTCAACCAGGTTAGCGGCCTGGTGATTCAATACGGCCTCGACCTTCTCGGCGCCGTGATTCTGCTCATCGGCGGCTGGATGATCGCCGGCTGGGCCGGGCGCAATGTCGCGCGCGTGCTGGGCCGCACGCCGCATCTGGATGCAACGCTCAAGCCGATTGTCGCGCAGACCACGCGCTATGCGATCCTCACCCTCGTCATTGTCGCGGTGCTGGCCCAGTTTGGTGTGCAGACCGCCAGCATTATCGCGGTACTCGGCGCCGCCGGCCTAGCCATCGGCTTGGCCATGCAGGGCACCCTGCAAAACATTGCAGCGGGAATCATGCTGCTGTTCCTGCGCCCGTTTCGAGTCAACGACTACATCGACGCCGAGGGCATTGCCGGGACGGTGGACGAGGTCGGCTTGTTCACGACTGCCATGCACACGTTCGATGGTGTGTATCAGGAGGTTCCGAACTCGCAACTGTGGAACCGTACGATCAAGAACTTTTCGCGGCTTCCTACCCGGCGCCTGGATATCGTTGTCGGCATCGGCTACGGCGACGACATAGATACCGCGCAAACCATTCTGCTGGATCTCTTGCGCGAGGATACGCGCGTGTTGGCCGAGCCGGAACCACAGGTCTTGGTCAGCAAATTGGGAGATAGCGCGGTCAATCTCAACCTGCGCTGTTGGACCAAGGCGGATGACTATTGGACGCTGCTGTTCGATACCACGAAATCCGCGAAGCTGCGTCTGGACGCCGCCGGCATCAGCATCCCCTTCCCGCAACGGGACGTGCATTTGTACGAGACGAAAAAGACGTAACTAAGAATCAGGCCGCCGGGACTTTCGCCAGCGCCGCCTCGATAGCGGCCACCGCGGCCTCTGCCGCGGCACCGTCCGGGCCGCCGGCCTGCGCCATATCCGGGCGGCCACCGCCACCCTTGCCGCCCAGAGCCTGCGAGCCCACACGCACCAGATCGACAGCGCTCAATCGGTCGGTCAGATCGGCGGTGACGCCGACCACCAGGGACGCTTTGCCCTCGGCAACGGCGACCAGGGCGACCACGCCGCTGCCGACCTGCTTTTTCAGATCGTCGGCCATGGGCTTTAGATCCTTTGCCGGGACATCGGACAAAACCCGGGCGGCGAAGTGAACGCCGGCAATCTCACGCACGGCGGGTGCAGCTCCGTCACCGCCTCCGCCGCCGGTTGCCAGCTTGCGACGGACATCGGTCAATTCGCGCTCCAGACGCCGGCGCTCATCCAGAAGGCTGGCGATACGCTCGGGAAGTTGGCTCGGGGCCGCTTTGATCGCCTCGGCGGCTTGTGCCAGCAACGTTTCCTGGCGCACCACATGGTCCAATGCGGCGGCGCCTGCCAAGGCTTCGATGCGGCGCACCCCGGCGGCAAGGGCGCTTTCACCGATGATCTTGAAGAAGCCGATGTCGCCGGCACGATGCACATGGGTGCCGCCGCATAGTTCGGTTGAGAATGCATTGACATGATGTGCCCCGTCACTTGGGCCACCCATAGAGACCACACGCACCTCATCGCCGTATTTCTCACCGAACAGCGCTAGAGCACCAGCCTCGATCGCCTCGTCCGGAGTCATGAAATGAGTCTCGACCGAGGCATTCAGACGAATACGCTCGTTCACCTCCGCTTCGACCGCACGGATGTCTTCGGCGGTCATGGGCTTCGGATGGCTGACGTCGAAGCGCAGACGGTCGGGGGCCACCAACGAGCCTTTCTGGGTGACATGCGCGCCCAGGCGGCGGCGCAACGCCTCGTGCAAGAGATGCGTAGCGGAATGATGTGCCCGTAGGGCGGCGCGGCGCACGCCATCCACCTTCATCTCGACTGCATCGCCGACTTTGATCGCACCGTGGCGAATACGCCCCACATGGACATGCAGGACGCCCAGTTTCTTCTGGGTATCCTGAACTTCGATTTCGCCACCATCGGCGGTGAACAGCAGGCCCGTGTCGCCGACCTGGCCGCCCGACTCGCCATAAAAGGGGGTCTGGTTGACCAAGATCTGGACCTCGTCGCCCGCCTTGGCCGCATCGACGACGTGGCCGTCGGCGACAATGGCAGCGACTTGGCCTTCCGCCGACTCGGTGTCGTAGCCCAGGAATTCCGTGGCACCGAGGCGGTCGCGCAGATCGAACCACAGGCTTTCCGTGGCCGCCTCGCCGGAGCCGGACCAAGCCTTGCGCGCCGCCGCGCGCTGCCGCGCCATGGCAGCGTCGAAGCCGGCCTGGTCGACCGCCCGGTCTTGGCGGCGCAAAATGTCCTGGGTTAGATCGAGGGGGAAGCCGAAGGTATCGTACAGCTTGAAGGCGACCTCTCCGGACAACGTTTCGCCGCCGCCGAGTTTGCCGGTCTCGTCCTCCAGAAGCTTGATGCCTCGGTCCAGGGTCTGGCTAAAGCGGCCTTCCTCCAGCTTCAGCGTTTCCTCGATGAGGGCCTGGGCGCGCACTAATTCTGGGTACGCCTGGCCCATCATTGCCGTGAGGTCCGGGACCAAACGCCAGATCATGGGTTCCTTAACACCGAGGCGATGGACGTGCCGCATGGCGCGGCGCATGATTCGCCGCAGCACGTAACCGCGGCCCTCGTTGGACGGCAGAACACCATCGGCAATGAGAAACGATGTCGCCCGCAGATGATCGGCGATAACCCGGTGCGACACCGCGTGCTCACCATCCGGCGACGTCTTCGAGGCCTCGGCGGAGGCCTCAATCAGAGCGCGCGAGAGATCGGTGTCGTAAATGTCGTGTGTGCCGGCAAGGACGGCGGTCATTCGCTCCAGTCCCCTGCCCGTATCGATGGACGGCTTGGGCAGCGGCACCCGCTCGCCCGGCTCAGGCTGGTCGAATTGCATGAAGACCAGGTTCCAGATCTCGACGAACCGGTCACCATCCTCATCGGGGCTACCCGGTGGGCCACCCGGAATGCCGGGACCGTGATCGAAAAAGATCTCGGAACATGGACCGCACGGGCCGGTATCGCCCATCTGCCAGAAATTGTCGGACGTGGCGATGCGCAAGATCCGGTCGTCCGGCAATCCGGCGATCTTGCGCCACAGGGCGGCGGCGTCTTCGTCATCGGCATAAACCGTGATCAGCAATCGATCCGCCGGCAGGCCGTACTCCTTGGTGACCAGATTCCAGGCCAGCTCGATCGCTACATCCTTGAAATAGTCACCGAAGGAGAAGTTGCCCAACATCTCAAAAAAGGTGTGATGCCGGGTCGTATAGCCGACGTTCTCCAGGTCGTTATGCTTGCCCCCGGCGCGCACGCATTTCTGCGATGTCACGGCGCGCTGATAGGGCCGGGTCTCCTGGCCGGTAAAGACGTTCTTGAACTGCACCATACCGGCCGCGGTGAACATCAAGGTCGGATCGTTGCGCGGCACCAACGGCGACGACGGCACGATCTGATGATCATGCTTGGCGAAATACTCCAGAAAGGTGCTGCGCACCTCGTTGCCAGTCGCGGCTTGTTTCATATCTGGTCCTGGCGCGTCTTGGTCTTGTGTCCGGGCATCCGGCCCTTCGCGCGGGTTCTAGAAGGTTTCAGGGAAACGGCCCAATTCCCCCGCCCACCGGGCGAAGGTCACGACCATCTACCGGGTGGAATTCACAGCGGAAAAGCAACCGGCCCGGAGAATGCGTTGTAGCGCGGGGCCGTTGGGCTGTCCAGCGACGGCCAGCCGGCTTGGCGGCCGACCCCGGCGTGCCAGCGGCAATCAATTCAAAGGCCGTACAGCAACGGCCCAGCGGTCGCCTCGGCCACAAAACAGGGTGGCTGATGGCGACCGCCTGGTCTAATGTCCCGCCATGTTTAAGCATCAAACCAACCCATGGCAGCGTCCCGGCGCCGGATTCCATCCGGCATGGATAACCGCCCGCCTACCCCATGCGCTGTTTGCCATTGCCACGCTTCTCGGCTCTTCCTTGCCGGTCTTGGCCCAATCGCAGGCACCGGCAGCCTCGGAGCGCGAAGTCGAGCGTATTCAGGATTGGGGGCTGCAGTGCACGAAGGCGCAGGCGGACAAGCCGCGAACGTGCTTTCTTATCCACGATGTCTTTCGCACCGAAAACAACCAGAGAATTCTCCAGGTCGTCGTTGGTCATTTCGGGGCGGATGGCGTTCTCGGGGCTTTGTTTTTTGTCCCGCTGGGTATTCGCCTGCCACCGGGGCTCGTCCTGAAGATCGATCAGAACGAAGCCCAAAAACTACCGCTTGAGCGCTGCACCACCAAAGGCTGCCAGGCCCAGATACTCCTTGCCGAACCCCTGCTATCTTCCTTCAAGGCCGGCAACGGCGGCGAAGTCACTTTCGAGGATGCCGCGGGACAGGCGGTAGGCGTCACTTTCTCCCTCAAAGGCTTTACAGCCGGCCTTGGAAAATTGCCGTAACGCTCTAATCTGGTTGATATTTACCACCGCCCAGCTACGGATACCCAGCTACGGATACATGGGGCGGATTAGCCCTCGGCCACCGCGCTATCTTCCTCAGGTCCGCTGCCTTCATTTTTGCCGGCTTTGTCATTGCCGCCCTCGAGCAGCATGGCCGTCGCAACTAATCCGGCATTTTCACGAACCTTGGCCTCGATGGTTGCACTGATCTCCGGATGTTCCTTGAGGAAGGTCTTAGCGTTCTCGCGGCCCTGGCCGATCCGCTGGCCGGCGCAGGAGAACCAGGCGCCGGATTTCTCGACGATACCGGCCTGCACTCCCAGATCCAGCAATTCGCCGGTCTTGGAAATACCTTGGCCGTACATGATGTCAAACTCGACCACGCGGAAGGGCGGCGCCATCTTGTTCTTCACCACCTTGACCTTGGTCTGATTGCCGACAATCAGGTCCCGATCCTTGATGGCGCCGATGCGGCGGATGTCCAGGCGGACCGAGGCGTAGAATTTCAGGGCGTTACCGCCGGTGGTGGTCTCCGGATTGCCGTACATCACGCCGATCTTCATACGCAACTGGTTGATGAACAAAACCATGGTGCGCGAGCGGGCGATGGAGCTGGTCAGCTTGCGCAGGGCCTGGCTCATCAACCGGGCGTGCAGACCGGGCAATTGGTCACCCATCTCCCCCTCCAACTCGGCCCGCGGCACCAGGGCGGCCACCGAATCGATGACCAGCACGTCGATGGCGCCCGAGCGAACCAGGGTATCGGCGATTTCGAGGCCTTGTTCGCCCGTATCGGGTTGGGAAATGAGGAGTTCACCAACGTTCACCCCAAGCTTGCCGGCATAGGCCGGGTCGAGGGCGTGCTCGGCATCGACGAAGGCACAGGTGCCGCCGTTCTTCTGGGCCTCGGCAACGACGTGCAGGGCCAGGGTCGTCTTGCCGGAGCTTTCCGGGCCATAGATCTCCACCACCCGGCCACGCGGCAAACCACCGATGCCCAGGGCGATATCGAGGCCGAGGGAGCCGGTCGAGACCACCTCGGTATCCACCACCCGGTCATCGCCCAGGCGCATGATCGAACCTTTACCGAAAGCGCGCTCGATCTGGCCCAGCGCCGCCTCCAATGCCTTCTGTTTGTCCACGTTTTCCCTCTCGACCAAGCGTAAAGCGTTCCGCGACAT
>JAJFGP010000135.1 GCA_021776055.1 Kiloniellaceae bacterium | reverse complement strand
GCCGCAACATCGTGGGCATAGTCGCTGAAATCCTTTGGCGCGCGCCCCAAGGCGCGCTGGACGCCATCGTTCAGATGTTCGTTGCGTCCGTCCAGCACGGTCGTGAACAGATACATGACCAACCAAACGAAATCGTCGGGAAGTTGGTGTTGCTTTAGGAGCGTTTCGTAGTCGCTAGCGGAGACTTCGACGAACTGAATGTCCCGGCCGCAGGCCGCACCGATCTCATGGACCGCATCGGCGAAGGTCATCAACCGCGGACCCGTTACCTCATAGAGCTGGCCGATATGACGATCGTCCATCAGGGCCTCGACAACGACATCCGCAATATCATCCGCATCGACGAACGGCTCCTTCGTGGTGCTTGCCGGTAGCACGACCCGACCGCTAAGCACGCCATCCATCAGGAAGTTCTCGCTGAAATTCTGGGCAAACCAGCCCGCGCGGACGATCGTCCAGTCGGCACCGCTGTCTTTCAGCATTTGTTCGGCGCGCTGCGCTTCTTCTTCCCCACGCCCCGACAACAACACCAGTCGGCGAATACCTGCCTCCAATGCCAGCTTGGTGAAGCGACCGACCGCCTCTACCGCGCCGGGCACCGCGAGGTCCGGTTGATAAGTAATGTAGACAGAGCCTACGCCCTGCAGCACATCCGCCCAGGTAGCCGGGGCGTTCCAATCAAAACTCGGGACTGTTGAGCGGGACGCGACGATTACCTCCTTGCCAAGAGTTCGGAGGCGCTCAACCACGCGTCGGCCCGTCTTACCTTTGCCGCCAAGTACGAGCACCGGTTTTACGTTTTTAAGTTCGCTCATCGTTCTCTCCCTAAATGCTGTAGGTTTCAAGCAAATTACTTGACACCGCGTCAATTGACATAATGTCAAATATGCGTATCTTGACACCATGTCAAGAAAAAACATCGAAACGCGAACTCGGATTCTGAACGCTGCCTGGAAACTGCTTGAGGCCGACGAGGGCAGCGGCGTCCGAATGAGCGACATCGCGAAGACCGCGCGGATCAGCCGTCAGGCGGTTTATCTGCACTTTCCCAACCGCACGGAATTGCTCATCGCGACAACCCGCTACTTGGATGAGGTAAAAAACGTCGACGCGCGGCTCGCGGCCAGCCGCAATGCCGCCACCGGATTGGAACGGCTGGAGGCCTTCGTTGAGGCCTGGGGAAACTATATTCCGGAGGTGTACGGCGTCGCCAAGGCCCTTCTCGTGATGAAAGACACCGACGAAGCCGCAAAGCTCGCTTGGGCCGATCGGATGGCGGCCGTTCGGGCTGGCTGCAAAGCAGCGGTCGACGCGTTAAAGAACGATGGCCTACTGACAACCGAGCACTCGGTTAAGGAGGCGACGGACATCCTTTGGTCATTGCTATCGGTGCAAACTTGGGAGCAACTCACCCGCGAATGCGGTTGGTCACAGCGCCGTTATGTTAACGCTATGAAAAAACTCTCAAATAAGATGCTGGTTGCTCGCCCGGCCGCGCAATAGGTCTGGCCGCCGATCAAGCTGGGCACTCCGAGCCGACCTACCTCCTGTCTATGGGGTTACGTCCTAATTGACGAGCTGCTGGAAGTTCCGGGGCGCCTCGTCGATAACCTTGAAGCCATCGCGGCGCATTTCGAGGATGGCGAGAGCCCGCTCAACCTCGCCGGTGGGCAGGAAGCGGAACACCCCGTCGATGCCGGCAAAACCGCTTGGCTGGGTTAAGGCGATCTGGCTGAAATCCGGTTCCTGTCCACTTTCCAGGGCACTGCGCGCCAGCACCGCGGCCAGCGCCGCGGTATCATAGGCCAGCGTCGCCAAACGGGGCGGCGCATCGCCAAAAGTTTTTTGATAGCGCTCGCGGAACGTCGTCCACAAGATCGGCGGCGGCGCCGTGAACCAGCCGTTCTGCAACGCCGGTTCGCTGCCCAGTTCCGGGTCATCCCACAGGGCCGTGCCCAGGAAGCGGATCTCCGCCGGGTCCACATCGAAGTAGGCCAGCAACGGGGCGATCGCCTGCAGGCGCGTCCCGCCGTCGGGCAAGATCACCGCCTGAAAGTCCGGCGGCCCCAAGGTCTCCAGGCCATCGAGCCGCTTGAGCGCCAGCTTCGAGGCTTCGTCATCGCTCGCGGCGAGAATTTGCCGCTGCTTCAACAGCTCCTGATGCCGCGCATCGTAGTCCGCCAGCAACCGCGCCTCGGGGCTGCGATCCGCCGCATCGACATTGTAGAGCACCACCCGCGACAGCTCGGCGCCGGAATCGGCCGCCGTCTCCCGCGCCGCCTCGACAACGGCGGCGCCGTACGGTGTATCGGGCGCCAGCACCGCCAGCCGCGTCAGCGCTTGACTAACGGCATAGCCGACCAGGCGCTTGATCTGCGGCCGCGGTCCAAGGCCGACCACGAAAACCCCGTCGCCGGCAACCGCACGGTCGTTCGAAAAAGCGACCACGTTGACATTGGCGGTGCGCGCCGTTGCCGTCATCGCCTCGACCGAAGTGGCGAAAAGCGGCCCGAGGATCAGTTCCGCGCCCTTGGCCAACACCTCTTGGGTCGCCGCGACCGCCCCCGCTGGCGTGCCGCCCGTATCCCCGACCACCAGAGCAAAGCCGTCGCTACCCACATCGAAAAGAGCCAATTGCGCGGCATTGAGCAAAGCCTGACCCAGGCGCGCCTGCGGCCCACTCAACGGCAACAGCAAGCCAACGCGAATACGCGAATCGAGATCGGTCTGGGTAACAATAGCACCGCCGGCACCGGCTGGCGGCTCCGCCGTTTCAGCGCGCAAGGGGCCGCCCAATATCTGGGCTGGTGCCTGCGATGGGTCGGGTGCAGGTTGCGCCGGGGGAATGCTTTTCGGTAGGTTGGGCGCTTGGCAGGCGGCAAGCACCAACAACACGCCCAATGCCAGGGCGATCGGCCCGCAGTGAGCGGGCCGGCGGCGGCGCGGTAACAATGTCTCAGAAATCACCAGCGAATCCGTCGTCCTCAACGCGCACCGACCCTAGCCGTCCGGCACCTCGAAGTAAACCAACCACAACCAGGCTCGCTCCGGGGCTCTACCTGATTGCCACCCCCATCGGCAACCTAGCGGACATCACCTTGCGCGCGCTCGACCACTTGAGCAAGGCCGATGTCATCGCCTGCGAAGACACCCGGGTGACCCGCCGACTGCTGAGCGCGCATGGCCTGCGCGCGCGCCTGACCGCCTACCACGAGCACAGCGCCGAGCGGGTGCGGCCAAGGCTTATTGAACGGATGAAGTGTGGCGAATCCGTGGCGTTGGTGGCCGATGCCGGTACACCGCTTATTTCCGATCCCGGATACAAGCTGGTGGAGGAGACCGCCGCCGCCGGCCTGCCGGTCACCACCGTGCCCGGTGCCTCGGCGGCCTTGGCGGCGCTGCTTGTCTCCGGCCTGCCCAGCGACCGGTTTTTCTTCGCCGGTTTCCTGCCGGCCAAGGCGGCGGCGCGGCGCAAAGCCTTGCAGGAGTTGGCGGCGGTTCCCGCGACCCTGATTTTTTTCGAGTCGGCGCGGCGCCTAGCCGCCACCCTTGCCGATATGTCCACCACCCTGGGACCACGCCCAGCAGCGGTGGCGCGCGAGTTGACGAAGTTGCATGAGGAGACACGCCGCGCACACCTCGATACCCTGGCCGCGCACTACCACGCGGCCGGGCCGCCGCGCGGCGAGATCGTCATCGTCGTCAACCCACCGGCGGAAAAGACCGCCGAGGTTGATACCGATGATCTCGACGCGCGATTGCACGCGGCCTTGAGGACGAGCAGCCTGCGCGACGCGGTTGTCGCGGTCACCGCCACCACCGGCCTACCGCGCCAACGGGTCTATGCCCGCGCGCTCGAATTGCAAAAGGTCCAAACCGGTTCGGACTAAAGTTTTTGAATTGGGGCGATACTTTCGCCGCCGACCAGGTTTAAAGTAATCGTCCGGGGTGCGGTCCGCCCGGGCCCCGCATTGCTCGCGCGAGTTCCGATTCCCTAAGCTCAGCTAGCGAGCACAACGGGAGGATACGAACCGATGTTGCAATCGAATCGGCAGGACCTGCTTAAGGCCTATACCCAGATGCGCACCATCCGCGAGTTCGAGGAGCGGGTGCACACGGAGTTTGCCGGCGGCACCATTCCCGGCTTTGTCCATCTGTACGCCGGCGAAGAAGCCTCCGCGGTTGGCGTGTGCATGCACCTTGGCGACAAGGACCATATCGGCAGCACCCATCGCGGCCACGGCCATTGCATCGCCAAGGGCTGTGACGTCAAGGCGATGATGAAGGAAATCTACGGTCGAAAGGGCGGCCTTTGCGGCGGCAAGGGCGGCTCTATGCACATCGCCGATTTGTCCAAGGGCATGATGGGCGCGAACGGTATTGTCGGTGGCGGACCGCCGCTCGTCTGCGGGGCGGCACTGACCGCCAAGACCCTAAAGACCGGCGGCGTGGCGGTGGCCTTTGTCGGCGATGGCGGCTCGAACCAGGGCACCACCCTGGAGTCATACAACCTGGCCAAGGTTTGGAACCTGCCGGTGATCTTCGTCATCGAGGACAATGGCTATGCCGAATCCACCGCCAGCGAATGGTCGGTCGGCGGCAGCCAGACCAAACGCGCGGAAGCCTTCGGTATGCCCGGCACGAAGGTGGACGGGAATGACGTCTTCGCCATCCACGAGGCGGCACAAGAAGCGATCGAGCGCGCCCGCGCCGGACGCGGCCCGAGCCTGTTGCACGTCAAGCTCAGCCGTTATTTCGGCCACTTCGAGGGCGACGCGATGACCTATCGTGCCGACGGCGAGGTCGAGGCGCTGCGCCGCGACCACGATGCCCTGAAGATCTTCCGCAAACGGGTTACCGAAGCGGGGCTTCTAGAGGCCGGCCAGCTCAACGAGATCGACACGGACATCGCGGCATTCATCGACGAGGCAGTGGCGGAGGCAGAGGCCGCGCCGCCGCCGACCGGCGATGATCTGCTCACCGATGTCTACGTCTCTTATTAGGGGAGGGCTGGAGCCATGGCCAAGAAATCATACCGCCAGGCGATCAACGAGGCACTGGCACTGGAGATGCGCCGCGATCCCACGGTCATCGTTATGGGTGAGGACAATGCCGGCGGCATGGGCGCGCCGGGCGCCGACGATGCCTGGGGCGGCGTTCTCGGTGTCACCATGGGCCTAATGCCCGAGTTTGGGCGCGAGCGCGTGCTCGATACACCGATCAGCGAAAGCGCTTTCATCGGCGCCGCCGTCGGGGCGGCGGCCACGGGCTTGCGTCCGGTGGCCGAGCTGATGTTCGTCGATTTCATGGGTGTTTGCTTCGACCAAATTTTCAACCAGGCGGCCAAGTTCAAGTATATGTTCGGCGGCAACGCCGTAACCCCGGTGGTCATCCGCACCATGTACGGCGCCGGCTTCCGCGCCGCCAGCCAACATAGCCAGACCCTCTATCCGATGTTCACCCACATTCCGGGCCTGAAGGTCGTGGTCCCATCATCGCCCTATGACGCCAAGGGGTTGATGATTCAAGCCATCCGCGACGACGATCCGGTCATATTCTTCGAGCACAAGGTCATGTACGACATCGAGGAAGAGGTGCCGGACGAGGCCTATACCATCCCCTTCGGCGAGGCCAACTTAACGCGCGAGGGCGAAGACGTGACCATCGTTGCCATCGGCCGCATGGTGCAGTTTGCTAACGAGGTCGCCGATACCTTGGCGAAGGATGGCATCAACTGTTCCGTGATCGACCCGCGTACCACCTCGCCTCTGGATATGGACACCATTCTGGAGAGCGTGGAGGAGACGGGCCGCCTGGTGGTCGTCGACGAGGCCAGCCCGCGCTGCAACATGGCCACCGACATCTCGGCGGCGGTAGCACAACATGCCTTCGCCGCCCTCAAGGCACCGATCCGCATGGTAACACCCCCGCACACGCCGGTGCCCTTCGCGCCGCAACTGGAGGATCTTTACGTTCCCAATCCGGCACAGATCGAGACTGCGGTGCGGGCGGTCGCGGGGTATGCCAGGTGAGCGACGCCATCAAGGCCGTCACCATGCCCAAGTGGGGCCTGGCGATGGAGGAGGGCACCCTGGTCGCCTGGCACGTGCCGGAAGGCGCGCCGGTGCGCCCCGGTGACGATCTCGTCGATATCGAGACGACAAAAATCACCAACGTCATGGAAAGCACGGCCGGTGGGAACTTACGCCGGCGCGTGGTGGACGAGGGTGCCTGCGTCCCGGTCGGCGCTCTTCTCGGTGTGGTCGCCGATGCCAGCCTGCCGGATGCTGAGATCGACGCTTTTGTCGTGCGCTTCAACGCCGACTTCGTGGTGGCCGCAGCCGCAGCCGCGGAAACCGGTCCCCCGGAACCGGAAATGATGGAGGTGGCGGGCAACCGAATCTCCTACCAGCGCATGGGCGAGGGCAGCCCGCCCCTGGTGCTGGTGCACGGCTTTGGCGGCGATCTCAATAACTGGCTGTTCAACCAGCCGGTGCTGGCCGCCAGCCGGGCCACCTACGCCCTTGATCTGCCGGGCCATGGCCGCTCCGGCAAGGATGTGGGCAGTGGCGAAATCACGGCCTTTGCGCGCACGCTCACCGCCTTTCTTGATGCCCTGCGCCTGGAGCAAGTGCATTTGGTTGGCCACTCCCTGGGCGGTGCCATCGTCCTCGATCTAGCCGTGCGGCAGCCGGAGCGCGTGGCCAGCCTGACCCTAATCGCGCCGGCAGCCCTGGGCGGTGAGATCAATGCCGACTACATCGAAGGCTTCATCGCCACCGGCCGGCGCAAGGAAATGCGCGCCGTCCTCGGTATGCTCTTCGCCGATCCGGCGCTGGTCAGCCGGGACATGGTCGACGAGATCTTGAAGTACAAGCGTCTGGACGGTGTCGCCGCGGCGCTCGCCGCCATCGCCGGTGACGCCTTTCCCGATGGCCGACAGAGCCGCGATTTGAAATCATGCCTGGGCGATCTGCGCATGCCGGCACAGGTGATTTGGGGCCGGCAAGACCGGATCCTGCCGGTAGCGCAGGGCGATGGCCTGCCCGCAAACGTTCCGATGCATGTCCTGGACGACGCCGGCCACATGGCGCACATGGAGGCCGCGACGCAGGTCAATGCCCTGATCGAGGATTTGCTCGGGCAATAGGAGTCTCATGGCCTTCAACAAGGAACGGCGGCGTCTTGCCTATGGCCGAGGCCGTCGGGCGGAGTTGATCGCTGCCTGGTGGCTGCGCTTGAAGGGCTACCGCATTCTCGCGCACGGCTTTCGCGTGCCCGTCGGCGAGATCGATCTGGTCGCGCGGCGCGGCCGGACCGTCGCCCTCGTGGAGGTCAAAGCGCGCGCCGATTTGGCAACGGCGCAGGCCGCGATCGGCGCCCGGCAGCGCCGCCGGATCGAGCGTGCCGCGGCCAGCTTCCTGCAACGGTACCCGGCACTTGCCCGGTGCGATATCCGCTTTGACGTGGTGCTGCTTGCCCCCGGTCGGCGGCCACGCCATCTCACCGATGCCTGGCGCTAAAGCGGGACTTTGTATGGCGCGGGTGGCATACCTATCTTATAGGCAGCTCTTACACGCGGCCCTTTTTGCGCGCAATTTCTTGGGGGGATCATGCTGAAACCCGTTGGTCTAGTTTTTTCGCCCGTCGTCGGTCTGTTCGTCGCCACCCTTAGCTTGGGGTTGGCGGGCTGCACGCCTCTGGGTGTCGTCGTCGGTGTCGGCGCCGGGGCGGGGGTCGCCGCATCGCAGGACCGCGGCTTCAAAGGCGCCATGAACGACACCGAGATCCGCCTGCAGATCAACGATCTTTGGTTCCAGGAAAGCGTCTCGCTCTACAGCAAGGTCAACCTGCAGGTACAGGAGGGGAAAGTCCTGCTCACCGGCAACGTGCCCGATCCGGAGACCCGGTTGAACGCCGTGCGTCTGGCTTGGCAAGCCCACGGCGTGCAAGAGGTCATCAACGAGATCGAGGTGAAAGACAAGAGCTCATTGACCGATTCGGCACAAGACGTTTGGATCGTCACACAGCTCAAGGCCAAAATTCTGGTCGATTCAGAGGTTTCCTCGATCAATTATTCGATCGAGACGGTCAACCAGGTCGTCTATTTGATGGGCGTCGCGCAAAGCCAAGCCGAGCTTGACCGGGTGGTCGGCCATGCCAAGAACATTTCCTACGTACGCCGGGTGGTCAATTACATGCGCGTCAAGGGCGCCTAACGGGGCCTGTAACAGGGGCGGGCTTGCCGCTATAGTTTCGCCAGCCGGGCCCAATGTATGGCGCGGTAACAAGGGGCGCGTGCACCGATGAGCCTGGCCGTTGCCATCCAAATGGATCCCTTCGAGGGAATCGACATTACCGCCGATAGCACCTTCGCCTTGGCGATGGAAGCGCACCGCCGCGGTCACGGCCTCTACCACTACCTGCCGCAGCAACTCTCCTTACGCGATGGGCGCGTCTATGCGCGGGTGCGTCCGTTCGAGCCGCAGCGCGATGCCGCGGCGCCTGCCCGCTATGGGCCTGCGCAACTCATCGATCTGGCGACCATGGACGTGGTGCTTATGCGCCAGGATCCGCCGTTCGATATGTCCTACATCACGGCCACCCATCTGCTCGAGCACGTGCACCCACACACTTTGGTGGTCAACGACCCGGCGCATGTGCGCAACGCCCCGGAGAAGCTGTTCGTCACTCATTTCCCCGATCTCATGCCGCCGACACTGATCAGCAGCGACCGACAGGAAATCAACGCCTTCCGTGCCACCCACAAAGACATCATCGTCAAACCCTTGTTCGGCAACGGTGGTGCCGGCGTCTTTCACATCACGCCGGACGATGAGAATCTAAACGCCCTGCTCGAAATGTTCACCAGCCTCTACCGCGAGCCGATCATCGTGCAACGCTATCTGCCTGAGATACGCCAAGGCGATAAACGCATTATCCTGATCGACGGCGAGGCCGCCGGCGCCATCAACCGAGTCCCCCCGGCCGGCGAGGCACGCTCCAACTTGCACGTGGGCGGCCGCGCCGAAAAAGCGCCGCTGAGTGATCGCGACCGAGAGATCTGCCATGCCATCGGTCCAGCCCTGCGCCAGCGCGGTCTCATTTTCGTCGGCATCGACATCATCGGCAACTACATGACCGAGATCAACGTCACCTCGCCCACCGGCATTCAGGAGATCGACCGCTTCGACGATGTGGTCCTGGAAGCGCAAATCTGGGATGCCATCGAAGCCCGTCGCGCCGCCGGCGACGACGAGCTTGAAGACAGCGATGAATGATACGCTCTCGGTTGCCCTGTGGGCCTGCAACCTATCCGCGCCGCTGACCGGCATCGAGGCGTGGGGTGCCGCCGTCGACCGACAGATGGCGGCGGCCAAGGCGCAAGGCGCGGATTTGCTCGTCATGCCGGAATACGCCGCGGAGCAGTGGCTCTCCTTTGCTCCCGCCGATTTGCCACCAGCGGCAGAGATTGCCTGGATGGCCGAACAGGCGCCGGTGGCCCTAGCCCAGCTCGCGTCGTTACCGCGCAAACATGCTCTCGCCCTCCTCGCCGGTACCATGCCGATGCGCCGCGAGCACCCGGCACCTGATACGCCGCCGCACGTCAATCGCGCCTGGCTGCTACTGCCCGACGGGCGCGCCATCGCCCAAGACAAGCTGTGCCTGACCCCCGGCGAGCAGAATCCGGCCGGCTGGAACCTAGCCACCGGCGATCGGATCGAAATTATCGAGTGGCGCGGGTTACGCCTGGCGGTGGTGATTTGTCTGGATATCGAGATGCGGCCTTGGCAACCCTTCTCGCGCCGTGCGATCTAGATCTTATCCTGGTGCCATCCATGACGGAGAAACTTTCCGGCTATTCCCGCGTTTTCTCCTGTGCCAAGGCGCGGGCGGTGGAGTTGATGAGCACCGTCTGCGCCGTCGGCTGCCTGGGCAAGGCGGCGGCGAGCAAGCCACGTTTGTCCAACACCTCCGGCGCCGCGGTCTATCTGCCGTGCGAGGAAGCCCTCGGCCATACCGGGGTGTTCGCCGATCTTCCGGCATCTGACCGAACCGAGGGGCCAGGTCCCATGCTCGTCGCCCGCGACATACCCGTCGGCCAGGTGCGCGAGTTGCGCTGCGGCAAGGCGGAAGTATGGCCCGGCGCCTGGCGCGCCGATCATGTGCGCGTGATCGAGGCTTCACCCGCGACCAAAGCTGCCTGCTGAGTTAGCGCAGAGCGGCCGGGAGACGCCTGGACCTGCAGCGAATTTTGCGCCCGCCAACTTGCGTGGTGTTGCGCAATTCGCACGCAAACAGCCGATCGCTTTCAGAATCCACGATCCATAAAGTATTGCCCGCATCCATGTGCGCGACGGGCTTGTGCGTATACCGTGCCGTCTGCGCGGGCAATTCCGACACAGGCTGACCGCGCATGACGGCCACACCTGTGCTTTCGTTAAGATGGACCGTTTCCGCCTGCGCTCCCCGGTAGATGGTCACCTCGGTGCCGTCGTGCGCCAGCGCCGGGCCGGCAAAAACCACCCAACTCAACATGCCGGTAAGAAAAATTCCTGTTTTTGCTTTCATGACTCCCTGTCCTTTCGTGTAACGCTCGTCCTGCGATGCTCACAACGCTACGGCAAACCGCGCGCCCTCACAACTGGCGCCCCGCCCCGCTTCCCCCTAGACTATGTTCAACGGCCGTACGTTGGCCGCATAAGGGGGGCCGCGATGGTCGCGCGGGTGAATACGGTCGCCTTCATGGGCGTCGACGTGGTCCATGTCGATGCCCAAGTGCAGATGTCCACCGGTTTGCCCAGCTTCACCGTGGTCGGTCTGCCGGATAAAGCCGTGGCGGAAAGCCGCGAGCGGGTGCGTGCCGCCCTTGGCGCCTTGGGCCTGGCGCTACCGCCCAAACGGATCACCGTCAATCTCGCCCCCGCCGATTTGCTGAAAGAGGGCAGTCATTTCGATTTACCCATCGCCCTGGGTTTGCTCGCCGCCATGGGTGTCGTCCCGCAGGACGAAACCGCCGGTTATGTCGCGTTGGGAGAGCTTGCCCTCGACGGTCGCCTAAGCCCGGTGGCCGGGGTTCTGCCGGCGGCCTTGCACGCGCACGCCACCGACCGCGGTCTTATCTGTCCGGCGGCACAAGGTGGCGAGGCGGCTTGGGCCGGCGGCATCGAAGTCCTGGCGGCGGACTCGCTTCTCGGCCTCATCAATCATTTCAAGGGCACGCAGGTTCTCAGCCCGCCCGAGCCGGCCATGGCCGAGGCGGCACCGGCGGCCGCCGATCTTATGGATATCAAGGGGCAGGAGAGCGCCAAACGGGCGCTCGAAGTCACGGCCGCCGGCGGCCACAACCTGCTGATGATCGGCCCGCCCGGGGCCGGCAAATCCATGCTGGCCCTGCGCCTGCCCGGCATCCTGCCGCCTCTGTCACCGGCCGAGGCGCTGGAGGTTTCCATGATTCATTCGGTCGCCGGCCAGCTCGAGGGCGGCAAGTTGCTGCGCCAGCGGCCGTTTCGCGATCCACACCACTCGGCCTCTCTGCCGGCGCTGACCGGCGGGGGCCTGCGCGCCCGACCGGGAGAGATTTCGCTCGCCCACCTGGGCGTCCTTTTCCTCGACGAGCTGCCGGAGTTTGCCCGGCCCACCCTGGAGGCCCTGCGCCAACCGCTGGAGACCGGCCGCGTCGCCATTGCCCGGGCCAATTCCCATGTCACCTATCCGGCACGGGTGCAACTTGTCGCCGCCATGAACCCGTGCCGCTGCGGTCATCTGGACGATCCGGCGCTGGCCTGTCCGCGGGCGCCGCGCTGCGCCCTCGATTATCAATCGCGCATCTCCGGCCCGCTGTTCGATCGCATCGATCTGCATGTAGAGGTACCGGCGGTCGCCGCCGCCGATCTCTCCTTGCCGCCGCCAGCGGAGGGCTCCGTGCACATAGCCGCCCGCGTTGCCGCCGCACGCAGCCGCCAACAGGCGCGTTACGCCAAACTCGGCAACGGCACGGCTCCGCGCACCAACGCGGAAGCGGACGGCACGTTGCTGGAAGAAGTAGCCGCCCCCGATACCGACGGCCGCGCTTTACTAACCGAGGCCGCCGAGCACATGAAACTCACCGCCCGCGGTTATCACCGGGTCTTACGCGTCGCACGAACCCTCGCCGATCTCGCCGGCAGCGAAACCGTCCGCCGCCTGCATATCGCCGAAGCACTTACCTACCGCCGTCTGTCGCCGGGACGGGGTTGAGACAAACCGCTATTTATGCGGCGGCTTGATCATGCGGCCCAGGGGCTGGCCGGCGAAGATGTGCAGGTGGAAGTGCGGCACCTCTTGCAAGGCGTCCTCGCCCGTATTCGACACGGTCCGATAGCCGGTCTCGGCAACACCTAGGTCGCGGGCGATCTGGCCAGTGGCGCG
Source organism: Kiloniellaceae bacterium (assembly GCA_021776055.1). Lineage (GTDB taxonomy): Bacteria > Pseudomonadota > Alphaproteobacteria > Kiloniellales > J153 > JAJFGI01. The sequence goes on along the minus strand of JAJFGP010000135.1, from coordinate 21,632 downwards.
CATGAGGGCTGCGATCTCGGCTTCGCTGGCGTCTTGCGAAAAATCGTCGAAGGAAACGTAGGCGCCCTTGGGGATGACCAGCACGTGCTTGGCGGTCTGCGGATTGATGTCGTTGAAGGCGAGTACATGCTCGTCCTCGTAGACCTTGGAGCAGGGGATTTCGCCGCGCAGGATCTTGGCGAAAATATTATTCGGATCGTAGGCCATACGCGTCTAGTCCTCCCCTCGGCGCGCCTTTTCGGCGATACCGGATTCACCGCGCCGTGCCTCCAGCGCCGCCCAAACCAGCCGCGGGTCGATCCCACGCGCGGCCCAGAGCACCAGCAAGTGGTAAAGCAGATCAGCGCTTTCGGCGATAACGGCCTCGTCGTTACCGGCCACGGCCTCGATTACGGTCTCGACGGCTTCCTCGCCCAGCTTTTGGGCGATCTTGCCGGTCCCTTTGTGAAACAGTTTCGCCGTATTCGAGCTGTTCTTATCGGCGCCGCGGCGGCTTTCTATGACGGCAAACAGGCGATCGAGGACATGGTCCGTGCCGCCATCCGTAGCATCCTCGCTGTTGCTCATCACTTGATCCTCGTTGGTATCCCGCCGGCCATCGGTATCAGGATTTGGCCTCCGTGTCAGCCCAACCGTCCTTAGCGCCCGGGCGGGCGGACTGGCACCCCGGCTTTGGCCATATGAGTTTTCGCCTCGGCCACCGAGAATTCGCCGAAATGAAAGATCGAGGCGGCGAGCACCGCCGAGGCGTGACCATCGCGCACCGCGGCAACCAGATGATCCAGCGCCCCCGCACCACCGGAGGCGATGACCGGCACGCTAACCGCATCGGCCACCGCGCGGGTTAGGGTTATGTCATAGCCCTGCTTGGTGCCGTCCCGGTCCATGGAGGTCAGCAGAATCTCACCGGCACCGAGCGCCGTCACTTGCTGTGCCCAATCGATGGCGTCCAGCCCGGTCGGCGTTCGCCCGCCGTGGGTGACCACCTCGAAGCGCCCGGCCGCATCGCGCCTGGCATCAATGGCCACCACCACGCACTGGTTGCCAAATTTTTCCGCCGCCGCCTGAACCAGTTCGGGCGTGGCCACCGCGGCCGTGTTGATCGCCACCTTATCGGCACCAGCCAACAACAGAGCGCGGATATCTTCCAGCCGGCGCACACCGCCGCCGACGGTCAAGGGCATGAAACATTGCTCGGCGGTTCGCCCCACCACATCCAGGATGATCGGCCGATCTTCGTGACTGGCAGTGATATCGAGAAAGCACAACTCATCTGCCTCGGCTTCGTCGTAAACGCGGGCTTGGGCTACCGGATCGCCGGCATCGCGCAGATCCACGAAGTTGACGCCCTTGACCACGCGCCCGTCCTTAACATCGAGGCAGGGGATGATGCGTGCCTTGAGCATTACGCCGTGCCTTGGGTCAGGGCCAGCGCCTCGGCCGGGTCGATACGGCCGTCATAGAGCGCGCGGCCTAGAATGGCGCCGGCCACACCCTCGTTCTCCACCGCCAGCAAAGCGGATATATCGTCCAGCGCGGCCACCCCGCCGGAGGCTATCACCGGGATGCGCACGTCACGCGCCAAGGCGGCTGTTGCCGCCACATTCACCCCGGCAAGCGCCCCATCGCGGCCAATGTCGGTGTAGATGATCGCCGCCACCCCCGCATCGGCAAAACGTTTCGCCAAATCGGTTGCGGCGATACCGCCGTCCTCGGCCCAGCCTTCCACGGCGACCATGCCGTCACGCGCATCGATCCCCACCGCGATTTGTCCGGGATGGGCGCGGCAGGCCGCGTGCACCAAATCCGGATCCTTCACCGCCGCCGTGCCCAGAATGATTCGGGAAACACCAGCATCCAGCCAACCCTTGATCGTCTCGCGATCGCGGATCCCACCGCCCAGTTGCACCGGGCAGTCAACCGTCGCCAGGATCGCCTCCACCGCCGCCCGATTGACCGGGCGACCGGCAAAGGCGCCGTTCAGGTCGACAAGATGCAGCCAAGCAAACCCGGCAGCGGCGAAAGTGCGCGCCTGAGCAGCCGGGTCGTCATTGAAGACGGTTGCCGTTGCCATGTCGCCGTGCACCAAGCGCACCGCTTGACCGTCTTTCAGGTCAATTGCCGGATAGAGAATCACGATTGCGCCGCCCGATAAGCCGCTAGCCGCTCTCGGGCCCGGCCCCAGCAGCATCGTGGGCGCGCAGGTCCTTGAAATAGTAGAGACCGGTCACCCAGTGCTCGTCGATGTGGGCATAGTGCGGGTGGCGACCCCATAATTGATAGCCAAGCGATTCATAGAGTTTGATCGCTGCATCTTGGCTTTCGCGCACATCCAGGTTGAGGACCCGCAATCCCGCCGCGCGCGCCGCCACCTCCACCGCCAAAACCAGCATGCGCGCCAGCCCGTGGCCCCGCGCCCAGGGGGCCATGAATGATGTGGTCAGATTCCCCGACAACGCCTGCGCTTCGTTGTTGCGCGGCGCCCGCTGCAACTGCGCCGAGCCACCGATGGTTCGGTCCAGACGGGCAACGAAAAGCTCCCGCTCGGGAACCAGAAGCACACCCTTCCAATACGCCTCCATGACCTGGCGCGGCGGCACGGTCAACCAACCAAAGCCGCCGCCGGCGGTGATTGCCGCCTCGGCGGCATCGCACAGATCGTGCAGGTCGGTACCGGCAAACTCCGTCATATTGTCCACCGCCGCAGCCGGGCTACCGCCCGTCGAGTCGGTCGTATCGGTGGAAATCGTCATGGCTGCCACCTCAAAAAATTACCCAGCAGGCGCAAGCCGGCGCTCTGACTTTTTTCCGGATGGAACTGGGTTCCCAACAGATTGTCGCGACCGACAACCGCGGCAAGCGAACCGCCATACTCGACGCTGGCCAGAACGTGCCGCGTATTCTCGGGCCGCAGATGATAGCTGTGCACGAAACACACATGGGTATCATCCACCAGCCCCGCCAGCACCGGATGTCCTGCGACATCGATGGTTAGTCCGTTCCAACCCATATGCGGCACCTTAAGCGCCCCGTTCCCCGGCTCGAGGGCCACCACATCGCCGGGGATCCAGCCCAGGCCCGGATGATCGCCATGCTCGCGCCCGGTGGTCGCCATAAGCTGCATGCCCACGCAAATGCCGAGAAATGGCCGGGCGCGGCGCATAACCGCCTCCTCGAGCGCCTCGATCATGCCCGGAAGCCCCGCCAGACCGCGCATGCAATCGGCAAAGGCGCCCACACCCGGCAAAACGATGCGATCGGCGGCGGCGATGGCCTCGGCCGCGCCGGTCACGCTCACGCGCGCCGAGACATGCGTCTCCACTGCGGCGCGCTCAATCGCCTTGGCGGCCGAGCGTAGGTTGCCCGAGCCATAGTCGATGATCGCCACGTCCATCATGAAGCTTTACGTCTCTATATCTTTTCGAATAGCGCGGCTACAGGCGGCCCTTGGTAGACGGCACCGCTTTCGATTGGCGCGGATCGATCTCGATTGCTTGGCGCAACGCCCGCGCCAAACCCTTGTAGCAAGATTCCACGATGTGATGGGAATTCTCGCCATAAAGATTTTCGACATGCAGGGTCAAGCCGGCGTGCTGGGCAAAGGCCTGGAACCATTCCTTGAACAACTCGTTGTCCATTTCGCCCAGCTTGTCGCGTGGAAAGGCAACCTTCCAGATCAGATAGGGCCGGTTGGAAGCATCCAGAGCCACGCGGGTCAGGGTCTCGTCCATGGGGATGAGGGCTTCGCCATAGCGGCGAATGCCGGCGCGATCCCCCAGCGCCTTGGCGACCGCCTGGCCCAGAACGATGCCGGTGTCTTCGGTGGTGTGGTGGAAATCGATGTGCAGATCGCCCGTGGCCTTGAGCGTGATATCCATGAGGCTATGGCGCGATAGCTGCTCGAGCATGTGATCGAGGAAGCCGATCCCGGTCGCAACATCATACGATCCGGTTCCGTCCAGATCGATGCTGGTGGAGATCTGGGTTTCCTTGGTTTTGCGCGTGATTTTAGCCTGGCGCATCGCGACCTCCAGGGAACGGTCTCTTAGGGTACGGAAAGCCGGCGCTCTTGTAGCAGGTCGGCTTCGCTACCGCCAGCATCGCGGTTGGGGGCGCCCCTTCTCACTCGTGGCGCTTGACCCGGCCGGGTATCCACGCCATCTGTCTGATCATGGCCGAAAATCGAAGCAGCCAATGGCGCGGCACCACCATCTTGTGCGTGCGCAAGGGCAAACAGGTGGTTATCGCCGGCGACGGCCAGGTCAGCCTGGGCGATTCGATCATCAAATCGAACGCGCGCAAGGTGCGCCGCCTGGGCAAGGGCGGCGTGATTGCCGGTTTCGCCGGGGCAACCGCCGATGCGTTCACTCTCTTCGAGCGCCTTGAGGCCAAATTGGAGACCTATCCGGCGCAACTCACCCGCGCGTGCGTCGAACTGGCCAAGGATTGGCGTACCGACCGGTACCTGCGCCGGCTGGAGGCCATGATGGCGGTCGCCGATGCCTCCGTGTCCCTGGTTCTCACCGGTACCGGCGACGTGCTGGAGCCGGAAGACGGCTTGATCGGCATCGGCTCGGGCGGCAATTACGCCCTGGCAGCAGCCCGCGCGCTGATCGATCAGAAGGGCCTTGATGCCGAGGCTATCGCCCGAAAATCCATGGAAATTGCAGCTGGAATATGTGTTTACACCAATGACCGTGTCATCGTCGAAAGCATCACAGCCGAATAGCGCGCGCCGATCTGGCGACGCTGCCCCGGCCACGGCCTTCAGCCCGCGAGAGATCGTCTCCGAGCTGGACCGGTACATCGTCGGCCAGAACGACGCCAAGCGCGCCGTTGCCATTGCCCTGCGCAACCGCTGGCGCCGGCAGCAGCTCCCCGAAGAACTGCGCGAGGAGGTCTTGCCCAAGAATATCTTGATGATCGGCCCCACCGGTGTCGGCAAGACCGAGATTGCCCGCCGTCTGGCCAAGCTGGCCCAAGCCCCGTTCCTCAAAGTCGAGGCGACCAAGTTCACGGAAGTCGGCTATGTCGGGCGTGATGTGGAGCAGATCGTGCGCGATCTGGTGGAAATCGCCATCGCCATGACGCGCGAGCGTTCAAGCCGCGCGGTCAAGGCCAAGGCCGAACTGAACGCCGAGGAACGCCTGCTCGATGCTCTGGTGGGGGAAAACGCCGGGGCCGAGACCCGAGCCAAGTTTCGCCGCATGCTGCGTACCGGCGATCTGGACGAGCGCGAGGTGGAGGTGGAGGCGGCCGATACCGGTGGCCTGCAACTCCCGACCATGGACATTCCCGGCATGCCGGGTGCTAGCATGGGCATGGTCAATCTCAACGAAATCTTCGGCAAGGCGATGGGCGGCCGCACCAAGAAACGTAACCTGCGGGTCGCCGATGCCTTGATTCTGCTCACCAGCGAGGAGAGTGACAAGCTGCTCGATCAAGAGGCGGTCACCCTCGAGGCGATCAATGCCGTCGAACAGAACGGCATCGTCTTCCTCGACGAAATCGACAAGATCACGGCCCGCTCGGACCGCGCGGGCGCCGATGTCTCGCGCGAGGGTGTACAGCGCGATCTCCTGCCCCTAATCGAGGGCACGACAGTCGCCACCAAACACGGGCCGGTGAAGACCGATCACGTCCTCTTCATCGCCTCCGGCGCCTTCCACCTGGCCAAACCTTCGGATTTACTGCCGGAACTACAGGGCCGCTTGCCCATCCGCGTGGAGTTGCATGCCCTGGGCCGCGATGACTTTCGCCGCATCCTCACCGAGCCGGAAAACAGCCTGGTGCGTCAGTACATCGCCCTCCTGGGAACCGAAACCGTTACCCTCGATTTCGCCGACGAGGCGATCGATGCCCTGGCCGACCTGGCCGCCGAAATCAACGCCAGCGTCGAAAACATCGGCGCCCGGCGTCTGCACACGGTAATGGAGAAACTCCTGGAGGAAATCTCCTTCACCGCCACCGACCGCGGCGGCGAGATCATCAAGATCGATGCGGAATACGTCCAGACGCGTGTCGGCGAATTGGCCAAGGACACCGATCTAAGCAAGTTTATTCTTTAGGCGCCGCCGCCCTTCTCTGTCACCTCCGCCATCATGCGCTCGATCGCCTCTTCCGGCAGATCGCCGATGCGCTCGGCCAGTAGGTTGGCAAACTCGGTCGCTCGGGGCGAGAGGCCGGAGGTGTCGACGGTTACCCGCGGGTGCGAGATATCGGCCTGGCGCTGCAAGTCTTCCGCATCGTCCCAGATGACCCCCAAATACTGGCAGACCCGATGCACGAAGCGGCGGTTGGGCCGGCCGCGCTGGCCGTGCTCCAGGGCCGAGAGGTAGGCCGCCGAGACACCGAGGCCGGCGGCCATATCCTTGAGCGCTAGGTTGCGTTCGGCCCGCAAGGCACGGAGACGGAGGCCAAACGGGGTCATAAGGGCGCTCGTTTCGGAAACGTAACTATCTTTATTATTTGTTTCAGCATCGTAATTACACAAGAAAATGGTCGCGCTACGGTAACCACTTAACTCGATGCGAGTTTAGCGATGATTCGTCGCCCGGCCAGGACTTAAACGAGCCAGGACTTAAACAAGCTGGCCCTATTCGCCGCGCCGCCGGCGCAGCAACACATAGAGGGCGCCACCGCCGCCGTGCTGTGGCCGCGCCCCAGCGAAGGCTAGAATTCGGGCCCGATTCGGTGCCTCGTTCAACCACTTGGGTACCTCGGCGCGCAAGACGCCGCCGCCGGTCTTGCTTGCCCCTTTGCCGGTGACGATGAGAACGCAGCGCCGGCCGCCTGCGTGCGCCGCGGCGAGAAAGGCATCCAACTCGCCGTGTGCCTCGGCGCGCGTATGGCCATGCAGATCGAGGGTCGCCTCCACCGGCATCTGACCGCGCTTTAGGCGTTCGGTCGTGCGCCGATCCACATCCACCATGGCTCCGGCGGCCAGGGGTGGCCGGGGCGGTGGTGGCGCCTTGCGCATCTTTGCAGGCGCCGGCGGCGTGACCGAACGCGGCCGGACCGGCGCGGATTTCGCCGCGACCGGAGTCTTGGGCGTCGGTTTAGGGGCCGGCCGTTGACCTCGCGGCAACGCCTTGGCATCGCGCATGGTCTCGGCCCAAAGCAATTTTTCCTCCGGCGAGAGACCGCTCGGCGGGGATTTACGGCCGCGTTCCTTGCCACTCACGGGTCTAGTCCGTCTCGTCGATCAAGATAATGTGCAAGCGCCGGGGTCCGTGCGCACCGAGCTGAATGGTCTGCTCGATATCGGCGGTGCGCGATGGTCCGGTGACGAAGTTGACCGTGCGCGGCATCGCCCCGTTACCCCCGTTACCCCCATTGCTCTCGTGCGACCGCAGCCGGTCCAACGCATCCTCGTAAGGGCCGACCACATCGGCGGCGCGCAGCACGACGATGTGCACATCGGGCAGAAAATTCAGGGTCGTCGGATGCTCCGCCCCGGAGCGGAGCATCAGGGTCCCCGTCTCGGCGATACCGGCAAAGGCGCCGGTCAGGGAAACCAGGTCTTCCGCCGCCGCCCGACCCGTGCTGATCTCAAGCAACGGTTGGCCGTCCCAGGGCAGGGCGCCAAGCGCTGGGTCCGGGGCCACGCGCACCCGCGGCGGCAAGTTAGCGGCCTTGAGATAGTCGGCCACCGCCGCCGGTACTCCGTCAGGATCTGCCACGTGAACCACCGTTGCCGCCTGTTCGCGCGCCATGGTTTCGAAAAGCTCTACTTGCGCCGCCGGATTCAGGTCGCTGCGCGCCGGTATGGGACCGCGCTGGCGACGATCAATGCGCTGTGCCACCGCCGTGCGCGCGGCCGTATCGGCGGTCGCATCCTGCCCGCGCCCTAGTCCGCGGCGTAGAGACCCAAGCACCCGCTCGCGGTCGCCGCTCATGACCGCGCGCCCTTTTTCGCTGCCCATTGGCTCCGAAATGTCCGCCCTTCCGGCGCCGGCAGATCGCGAAAGCGAGTCCACCCGCCGGCCAGCGGCAATCGCGCTAGGCGGCCGCCCCGCCCCCCCAGCGCCCGCAGCAACCGCGCCGCCAGCCCCGTGACAAATCCATACAGCGCCGGGCGCCGGGCGAAAAACGCCCACAGCCCGATGCCGGCACGCAACCTCCCCGGTGTCACTCGCTGGTCATAGGCGCGCTCGCGCCAATGGCGCAACAACTTGGGCAGGGGAATGCGCATGGGACAAACCGCTTCGCAGCGGCCGCAAAAGCTCGAGGCCTCGGGCAAATCCGCCGCCGCCTCGATACCCTCCAACGCCGGTGTTAACACCGCCCCGATGGGCCCCGGATAGACCGAGCCATAAGCATGGCCGCCGATGGTATGATAGACCGGGCAGTGGTTGATGCAGGCGCCGCAGCGAATGCAGCGCAGGATTTCCCGAAACGGCCCGTCGAGCAGATCCGAGCGGCCGTTATCCAGCAATACAACGTGATAGACCTCCGGTCCGTCCACATCGTCCGGGCGCTTCGGTCCGGTGGAGACCGTGGTGTAGGTGGAAAATTCCTGACCCGTCGCCGAGCGCGCCAGAACGCGCAGGATAGTCGCCGCATCCTCCAACGTCGGGACAACCTTCTCCAAACTGGCGATAACGATGTGCACCCGTGGCAGGATTTGCGTCAGATCGCCGTTGCCCTCGTTGGTGACGATGATGGACGATCCCGTCTCGGCCACCAGGAAGTTGGCGCCGGTGATCCCCACATCCGCATCGAGAAAGCGTTGGCGCAAAACCTGGCGCGCCTCGTCGACCAGCTCCGGCACCTCCGAAAGCGACCGGTCCGCCGGAAATTGCCGGTGCTGGGCGCGAAAGTCCGCTTCGATCACATCCTTGGTCAGATGCACCGCCGGGGCGATGATATGACTCGGTCGCTCGTGGCGCATTTGCACGATGTATTCGCCCAGGTCGGTTTCCACAGGCGTAATGCCGGCGGCTTCCAGATGGGCGTTGATGTCGATCTCCTCGCCGATCATCGATTTGCCCTTGGTCACCGTGCGCGCCCCCGCCTGGCGGCAGATGTCGAGGATCGCCGCCCGCGCCTCGGCCGGGCCGGCGCACCAATGCACCTGCCCACCGCGCTCGATCACCTGTGCCTCATAGCGCTCCAAATAGAGATCGAGATGCGCCAGGGTGTGGTCCTTGATATCGCGCGCCGCATCGCGCAGTACTTCGAATTCGGGCAAGCGCGCCGCCGCCTTGGCTCGTTTGCCGATAAAGCCTTCCTTGACGTGGTGCATGGCGCGGCGCAATTGCGGATCAGCGACCGCCGCGCGGGCGTTTTCACTGAAGCTGCGATCCGCTGCCGACATGGCGGGCTTAGCCCGGCTCGCCGTCGCCAATGGCCGGCTGCGCGGTCATACCCGCCAGCACCTCGGCCACGTGGCGAACACGCACGTCCACGCCGTCGCGTCTAAGCTTGCCGGCCATATTCAAAAGACACCCGAGATCGCCGGCCAACAGCGTCTTAGCCCCGGTTTCGGCCACGCACGCCGTCTTCGCGCCGACCATGGCATTGGAGATATCCGGATACTTCACACAGAACGTCCCGCCGAAGCCGCAACACACATCGCTATCGGGCAATTCGGTTAGGTCCAGCCCGGCGACGCTGGCGAGCAAGGCCCGCGGCTGTGCCCGGATGCCCAATTCGCGCAGGCCGGAACATCCATCGTGATAGGTCACCCGGCCCGGGAAGCTGGCATCGACCGCACGCACTCCCCGCACATCGGTGAGAAACGAGACCAGTTCATAGGTGCGCCCCGCCAGGGCGCGAGCTCGGGCTTCCATTCCGGCATCGCCCGCAAAGAGCAACGGATAATGTTCGCGCAGCATACCGGCGCACGATCCCGAGGGTGCGACCACATAATCGAAGCCTTCGAAGGCCGCGATGACTTGTGCGGCAATGGCCTTGGCATCGGCCCGGTCGCCACTGTTATAGGCGGGCTGGCCACAACAGGTTTGCGCCGCCGGCACGTCCACCTGACACCCGGCGTCCTCCAGCAGCTTTACAGCAGCGAAGCCGACGCTGGGCCGAAATAAATCGACCAGGCAGGTTACAAAGAGTCCGACACGGATTGGGGTCTCGGCCATGGTCGTGCGCTTCTCCGGAAAGCCAAGCCAGGACCGGCTCGGATAATCCCCCGATAATGCAAGCCGCGGCCGACAATGCAAGCCGCGCCCGTCAGTTCGTGATCTTGCGCCGTTCGGCCACGGGTTTAGGCAGCAGGATGTAGATGATGCCCTTTTGTTTCATGCGCCCGGCTTCGGCCAGGGCGGCTTCGCCGGCGCCCCAGAAAAAATCGCCGCGCAAGGGGCCTTTGATAGCGCTGCCGGTATCCTGGGCCACCAGTAAGCGGCGCAGGGGTCGGTCGCTGCCCGGCCAGGTGGTATCCAGGAAGACAGGCACGCCCAAGGACATGAATGCCGGATCGACCGCCAGGCTACGCCCGGGGGTCAGCGCCACACCCTGGGATCCGATAGGCCCATCCCCATCGATCCAGCGAAAGAAGATATAACGGGCATTGCGCCGCATGATCTCGTCGCCTTCTTGCGGATGCGCCCGCAGCCAGGTGCGCATGGCCTGCATGGAAGCGTTGTCGCGCGAAACCTTGCCTTCGTCCAAAAGAGCCCGGCCGATGGGATAAAACGTATGCCCGTTCGAGGCGGCGAAGCCGATCCGGCGAACTGTGCCGTCGGGCAGAGTGACCAGACCCGAGCCCTGCACATGCAGGAAGAACACATCCACCGGATCGTCGGCCCAAAGCAATTCGAGACTCTGCCCGCCGATGGCGCCATCGTCGATTTCTTTCCGCGTGAAATAGGGCACCAAGTTATCGCCCTCGACGCGGCCAAAGATTTTACCGGAAAGATCGGCGCGAAAATTGGACAGCCGCGCGCTGATCAAACTTGCGGGCTTAGCGTAGACGGGTGCCCGGTACGTCTCATTCGGCGCCAAGGCGCCGCGCAACTCGGCTTCGTAATAGCCGGTGAACAACCCGCTCTCGCGCCCGTTATTCGTGGCTTTGAACGGGGCGAACCAAGTCTCCAAGGCCGCCCGTGCAGCCGCATCGTCGCCGGCCGGCACCGCGCCGACGGCAGCACAGGCCGGTCGCCAATCGGCTACCGTGCCCGCCAAACCGCCGCCGCCAGGGCCCACGGGCCGCGCATCCGGCTGGCCAAGCAAACGCGCACAAGAGCGGGTAAGCGCCGGTACGACCTCGGAAAGATTGTCCTCGCTCCAGCCGGGAACAGCCTGGAAGGTGGTCGGGATGAGCAGAAGCTGGTCCGGCAATTCGACCGGCGGCTTCTTTTCGCACGCGGCCAAAAGCAACGCGCTGGCGGCAAGGACGATCACCAGGCCGCGGTTCATGAATGGCACCATAGAAAAAAGTTAGCTGGGAGAGCGTGTCGCGACCAGAGTCCAATTTGGGTCGCGGCTGCGCATATTGCGCGCGAAGGTCCAGATGTCCGTGATTTTGGTCACGCCGGTTGGATCGCCCTCGACTACCTCACCCTTTTTGTCCCGCACCACGTTGATTTGCTCGGAAACGAATTTGATGGTCACGAAGGCGGTGCGCGCCTGCAGCTCGGCCTCGATGATCTCCGCCTCGTTTATGCCGACCAATGTGGTCTCCAGAACCTGCCCGGCAGCGCTGCGTTCGGCAATGGCGCCCGAGAAATCGCCATAAACGTCGTTGGAAAGCAGCGGCCGAAGCGCCTTGGCATCTCCGTTGGCAAAGGTCGCGATAATCATCTCGAAAGCTGCCCGGGCACCCGCCAAGAACGGCTCATCGTCGAAATTCTTATCGGCCAGCTTGATCTGCATGAGACCAGCTTCCAGTGGCGTTCCCCCCGAAGCCTCCTGGGCCTCCGGTTCCTCGGCGGCATCCGCCGGCTCCGCCAGATCTTCATCGGACTCTGATTTGTTTCGATCGGGTAACGATATAACTTTATCATCGTCCGACTCGGCAGAACGTTTCCGGAACGGATCGGATGGGGGTTTGTCGTGCCCCATGCGTTTGCCGAGAACGCCCCGCAAGCGGAATACGAAAAAGGCGGCAACCGCCGCAAATAAGATAATGTCGAGGAACTGAAAACCGTCGCTCATGCGCTCCGCCTGTCGCACAGGGTCTAATTCCGGCCCCGCGCAGCCGCTTATCCGGCCGGCGCCAAATTAGCCGGCTGGGCGGATTTGCTACGTTGGCCTTGTAGACGCGTGCCCTTGTCCAAAGTACATAGGGAACTGCTGGGGAAAGAGCAAGCATGCCCATTCTTATACTCGCCGTCTTTATCGGCGTCCCGTTGCTGGAAATCGCCGTTTTCATACAGATCGGCGGCTGGCTGGGTCTATGGCCAACGCTGGGTCTTGTTATTCTAACGGCGGTGATCGGCACCTGGGAGCTGCGGGCGCAAGGCCTGGCGACCCTGGCGCGAGCACGGTCCGCGATCGATGCCGGCAAACTGCCAACCCGTGAGATGTTCGACGGTGCCTGCCTTCTGTTTGCCGGCGCGTTGCTTCTGACTCCAGGTTTTATCACCGATACGATCGGCATGTTTCTCTTCATCCCGACCGTGCGGGCCTACCTGCGCACCCGGCTTGCGCGGCACTTGTCCGCATCCGTCGAGACACACGTCTTCGTGGACGGTGAGGAAATGAAAGACCGTGGCAACCATAAAGGGCCGGGGCCCGTCATCGACGGCGATTATCGGGACGTCAGTGATTCGGCGCCATCGGGCCGGTCGCCGCACAATCGGATTCCACCGCGATGATCTTCGTGCGCCACGGCCAATCTCATTTCAACGCCCACTACAACGCCACGCGCGTCGATCCGGGTATCGTCGATGCCGGCTTGACCGAAGAAGGTATTCGCCAAGCCGAGCAGGCGGGTGAGACGCTGCGCGGCGAGGATGTGCGGGCGGTGCTCGCCAGCCCTTATTCGCGCACGCTCCATACCGCGACACTCATCGCCGAGCGGCTCGGCCTCGCCATCACCGTAGAGCCGCTGGTGCACGAGCGCGCTTTCTTTTCCTGCGATATCGGTTCGCCGCGCTCAGAGCTGGTGGAGCGGTGGCCACATGTCGATTTCGGCGCCCTACCGGAGCGGTGGTGGCCGGAGCCGGAAGAAAGCGAAGCCGCACTTCTGCACCGCTGTGCTCAATTCCGTACCGCCATTGCTCAGCGCAGCGACTGGCCGTATCTGCTGGTGGTCTCTCATTGGGCCTTCATCCGCGGTCTGACCGGCCAAGCGCTAGCGAACTGTGCGACGCTGCGCTACCGCCCGGATGAGAACACCGAGGGAACCTAGCTCCCGGCTGCGCCCCGGTTGCAGTTGTCTGGCCGGACGATCCATGTTAGCCAACCCGCCGCACGACGCAGGAAGCAAAACCATGGCCGACACCCCTCCCGAACGACCGCTGACCATTCACTCTCAGTACATCAAGGATTTTTCGTTCGAGAACCCGAACGCGCCCGATATCTATGCGCTGATGAGCGAACACACCCCGGCCCTGAATATCACCCTCGACGTGCAGCCCCGGCAGTTGAACGAGCGCACCTACGAGATTGTGCTTCTCCTGCGGGTCCAGGCCCAGGTTCAGGACCAAACGACGTTTCTCATTGAGCTAGACTATGCCGGTGTGGTCCAAGTCGCGGAAGCGATACCGGAGGCTGAAGTGGAGCCGCTGCTGATGATCGAGGCGCCGCGGTATTTCTTTCCCTTTGCCCGCAACGTTCTGGCGACAATCACGCGCGAAGGCGGTTTTCCGCCGCTGGTTATCAACCCCATCGATTTCGAGCAATTCTATGCGCGGCACAAGAAAGAAGCGCTGCAAGCCACCGCTGTGGCGGAGGGCTAATTACGCCAGATCGGTGCCTTCAGGCGCGCGAGCATGGCTTCGTGTGCGGCGTTTTCCTCGGGACTTGGTGCATGTGGCCGCGCCGGCCGGGCGGCCTGCGCCGCTATTTGCGTACCGGCCGCCTCGGCAACTCGTTTCGCAGGGTCTAGATCAAAGCCGGGTTGCCGGCCGCCGCGCAATTCCAGATAAACCTCGGCAAGCAATTCGCAATCGAGCAGCGCCCCGTGCAGCGTGCGCGCCGTGTTGTCGATGCCGAAGCGCCGGCACAGCGCATCGAGACTAGCCTGAGCACCGGGGAAGCGCCGCCGAGCCATACTCACCGTATCCACCGCCCGGTCGGACATCAGGGGCGGCCGATTGAGACGCGCCAGCTCGGCGTTCAGGAATTTCAGGTCGAACTGGGCATTATGGATGATCAGCGGCGCATCGTCGATGAAGGTGAGAAACTCGTCGACCACCTCGGCAAACAACGGCTGCGGCGCCAGGAATGCATCATCCAAGCCGTGCACGGCGCGGGCTTCTTCCGGCATCTCGCGTTCCGGATTGAGATAGCGCCGGAAGGTTTGGCCCGTTGGCATGTGCTGCGCGAGCTCGAGACAGGCCACCTCGACCACCCGATGACCGGCCGCCGGATCGAGGCCCGTGGTTTCCGTATCGAGCACGATCTCACGCATACCGCCTCCGCCGGGTTTGCCGCAGCAGTCTGACAATCGTGGCCAACTGCCGCAAGGTGTGCCGCTTATCCAAGCCGGTTTGCACGACAAAGTCGGCCCGCCGGCGCTTTTCCCGGTCCGGCATTTGCCGCGCCTGAATGGCCCGCAGGCGCGCGGCGGTCATATCGGGCCGTGCCAGAACCCGGGAGCGCTGCACAACACCGAGCGCCGTGACGACGACGACCGCATGACACAGGCGCTCACCCCCGGTTTCAAACAACAGCGGGATATCGAGCACCGCCAGCGGTTGCCGTCGCCGCGCTTGTCGCTGCAAAAATCGCATTGCCGAGGCTCGCGCCGCCGGGTGCAGGATGCCCTCCAAACGGCGCAAGGCCGCCGCGTCGTTAAAAACGCGCGTGCCCAGTTTTTTCCGGTCGATAACCCCCTTCGTGGCAACTCCGGGAAATGCCGCCACGACGGCGGGCACCGCGGCCCCACCCGGGCCGAGCAAGGCATGCACCGCCTCGTCCGCATCATGTACCGGCAAACCAAGTTGGCGCAGCAGGCGCCCCGCCGTGGATTTCCCCATGCCGATCGAGCCGGTCAAGCCGAGTACCAGCGGCGGTGCGCGCCACAATCGGTGATGGCCCCTCACGTTCCGGCCGAATCCATGGTGGCGAGCACGAAATCGCGCAATTCGGGTGTGACGGTTGGCGAGACACCGAACCAGGCGGCAAAGCCGGGCCGTGCTTGATGCAACAGCATACCCAACCCGTCGACCACCCGGTTGCCGCGCGCCCGCGCCGCCGCCAGAAGCGGTGTTTCCAGCGGCACATAGACCAGATCGCTTACCACGGCACGGGTCGGCAAGCGCGCCAGATCGAGCATCAGCGGTGCCTGTCCCGTCATGCCCAGGCTGGTGGCGTTGACCAGCACCGCCGCTTCCGCCAGCGCCGCCTCCCGGTCCGTCCAAGGGAAGTGTTTAACCGGCCCGCCGATCTCCCGGCATAGGGTCTGGGCCCGCTGATCGCTGCGGTTGCAGACGCGCACCTCCGACACCCCCGAATCCACCAGGGCCGCGACAACGGACCGCGCCGCGCCGCCGGCGCCGAGGATCACGGCGGGGCCAGTCGTCGGTTGCCAATCCGACACACCCTCACGCATGTTTTCAAGAAAGCCAAAGGCATCGGTGTTGCTGCCGTGTAGGCGCCCATCCGTGAAGACCACGGTATTGACCGCGCCGATGCGCCGCGCCACCGCATCCACCTGATCGCAGGCGCTCAGCGCCGCCTGCTTGTGCGGTACGGTAATATTGACGCCGCGAAAGCCGATCTGCGCCAGCGCCCGGATCGCGTCGGGAAAAGCATCCGGGCGCACGGGCAGTGGCACATAGGCGCCATCGATACCGTACTGGCGCAGCCAAAACCCGTGCAGACGCGGCGACAGGGAATGGGCCACTGGCCAACCCATAACACCGGCGATTCTGCCTTCGCCGGACGGGATCATGTCGGCAGCACTCCGTGGGCGCGCAAATTCTCGAGCAGCGGCAGCAGGGGCAGACCGAGAATCGTGAAGAAATCCCCTTCGATGCGCGCGAAAAGCTGTGCCCCCTGACCCTCCAACCGATAGGCGCCGACCGTGCTCAACACATCATCGCCGGTGGCTGCCAAGTATCCGGCAATGAACGTGTCATCGAGCAAGCGCATGGTCAGATGCGCGGCCTCATTGTGATGCCACAGGCGGGTGCCGCCGCGCATCACGCACACGCTGGTCGCCAGGGCATGGCGTTTGCCCGATAGGGCGCGCAAATGCGCCGCGGCCATCGTCCGGTCGGCCGGCTTGTCGAACCAGCGTCCGTCACAATCGAGGATTTGATCGGCACCGATGACCAGCGTCGTTCCATGCTTGGCCGAAATTCTGGCCGCCTTCAGTTCGGCCAAGGTCTCAGCCGCTTGCAGAGCGCTAGCCTGGTCCGCATGCAAGGCTGTCTTCACCTCGTCTTCGTCAACGTACGCCGGCTCGACCTGCAAGGGCACACCGGCAGCGCGCAACATGTCCCGTCGCGTCGCGCTGGCCGAGGCGAGGATGACCGCTCCTATCTGTGTGCCATTCTCGCTCATAACTCATCGGCACCGCGATGGCGTGCATAGAGATTCATCACCGTCGCTGCGGTCTCTTCGATCGAGCGCCGTGTTACATCGATAATGGGCCAGCTATTTTGCCGACACAGCTTGCGCGCGAAAGCCACTTCCTCGCGCACGGAATCCAAATCGACATAGTCGGTATCATCGTGACCCTCGGCGATCATGCGTAAACGATTGCGCCGTACCTGCACCAACCGTTCCGGGTCCTTGGTCAGACCGATAACGAGTGTTTTCGGCATCGCTTGAAGTTGTGGCGGCAAGGGACAACCGGGGACAACCGGCACGTTAGCGGTTTTGATTCCGCGGTTTGCGAGATAGAGACATGTCGGCGTCTTCGATGTGCGCGAGACACCGACCAACACCACATCGGCTTTTGCGAGACCGTCCTGCAGCTGACCATCGTCGTGCGCCAGGGCAAAATTCATCGCATCCATACGCTGGAAGTATTCTGCATCAAGGGCGTGCTGCAGGCCGGGCTGGCCGCTAATCTCGACCCCGAAGCAGCTTGCCAAACGATGGATCACCGGATCGAGAACCGGAATGCAGGGCACATCCAGATCGCGGCAGCCTTCTACCAAAAAACCGCGCAACGTATCGTTGACCAGCGTGAAGAGCACCGGCCCAGGATGATCGGCAATTCCTCGCAATGCTTTTTCCATCTGCCCGCGGGTACGCACCAAGCTCCAGACATGTTCGATTGGCTCGATCCCCTCGAACTGAACGAGGCAAGCGCGAGCAACCGAATTTATCGTCTCGCCGGTGGCGTCCGAGACCAGGTGCAGGTGATAGGCCGTCATCGCTTATCTCTGTCCTCCGCCACCCTCGATCTTGTGCGTAACCCGTTATAGAAAACCGTGACCGGGGATAAGTCAGGGTTTTCGCGATAGGCCCAAAATTCCATGCACCCTAACCGAAAAATGGCTAGGCGACTTACCCGGGAATAATCGAATGCGTCCACAGTCAGGGCTAGTAGCTCGACCGAGCTCGGTTTTCATCCTTATCCTTCTTATCCACCGCTCGCATCACAAGCGCAAGATTCGCTGGATTTCGATTACAATACGATAAGCTGCCCACAGAATTTTACATGCCGCGATTTGCCTGAATTAGCCACGGGATAACCTTGGGCAAACTGATTAATCCCCGACACCGGCAGGGCCAACTACTACTACAAGGATTCTTTTATAATAATTAGATTTTAGTGTAAGAGGGGCCTCTAACGGTTTCGCCTATTTTCGCACGAGGACTCGTGTCGCCTTCTAACAAATCATTTCTATGCGCCTTGAGGGGTGAGACGAACGCTACGCCGCCGATTTGGTTGATGCGCCAGGCAGGCCGCTATCTGCCGGAGTATCGTGAGCTTCGTGCTCAGGCTGGCGATTTTCTGACCACTTGCCTAACCCCCGAGATGGCCGTCGAGATCACCCTGCAACCGATCCGTCGGTTTGCCTTCGATGCGGCGATTCTTTTTTCGGATATCTTGGTGTTACCACACGCCCTCGGCCAATCGGTGCGCTTCGAGGAGGGGACGGGCCCGATCCTTAAGGCGCTGACGCGGGCATCGGATATTGACGATCTAGCCGTGCGTGGCTTTATCGATCGCTTAGCGCCGGTCTATGAGGCGGTGCGGCGCTTGCGCGCGGACCTACCCGCGCAAACCACGCTTATCGGATTTGCCGGCGCGCCGTGGACGGTGGCAAGCTATATGATCGAAGGGCGCTCCAGCAAGGATTTCGCCAAGGCGAAAGCCTGGGCCTACCGGGATCCGGTGTCCTTTCAACGCTTAATTGATCTTCTGATCGAGACTACTGCCGACCATCTCATTTGCCAGGCGGAGGCCGGCGCCGAAGCTCTCCAGCTTTTCGATTCCTGGGCTGGGGTTTGGCCTGAAGGTGCCTTACGCCGTTGGTGTCTCGATCCGGCGCGCGCCATTCGGGAGCGCGTGCGCGCTGCTTGTCCGGATGTGCCGATGATCGCCTTTCCACGGGGTGTTGGGCTTCTCTACGAAACTTTCGCCGAGACAAGCGGGGCCGAGGGTTTGAGCCTGGATACCACCGTACCGCTGGTCTGGGCGCGGGATCATGTGCAAACCAAGGTAACCGTGCAGGGCAATCTCGATCCTATCGCCTTGCTTGCTGGCGGCGAGGCGCAACGGGAGGAAACGGCGCGTATCTTGGATACCCTCGCTGCAAAGCCATTCATTTTCAATTTAGGTCACGGTATTCTCCCCGAAACGCCGATCGTCCATGTGCAGACCCTGGTCGATCATGTGCGCGCCTGGCGGGCGCCGGCCTAAACATCGCGCACATGAGTTGGTAGCCATGGGTAAGACCGCGGTCGTCCTCTTCAACCTCGGCGGTCCGGACAGCTTGCCGGCCGTGCGGCCGTTTCTGTTCAGTCTGTTCAACGATCCCGCCATCATCGGTGCGCCGTTACCGATCCGCTGGTTGTTGGCGCAATTCATTTCTCGGCGGCGCGCCTCGGCGGCGCGCGCCATCTACCGCGAGATGGGCGGCGCCTCGCCGCTGCTGCCGAACACTCAAGCGCAAGCGAATGCCCTCGAAGCGGAACTTAATCGAGATAACGAGACGGCGGATGGGTACAAAACCTTTATCGCCATGCGGTATTGGCATCCGCGCGTGACAGAGGCGGTATCGGCCGTACAAGCGTACCGACCGGATCGCATCGTTTTGCTACCCCTCTATCCGCAATATTCCTCGACCACGACTGGATCATCCTTGCGCGATTGGCACGCGGCGGCGGCGCGCGCCGGCCTTACGGTACCCAGCGCTGCGGTCTGCTGTTATCCGCAGCAGGACGGACTCATCGGCGAAATGGCCGCGCGATTGCGCCCGCACATCGCGGCGGCGCGGGCGAAAGGGCCGGTGCGCTTACTTCTTTCCGCGCACGGCCTACCGAAACAAATTGTCGCGCGCGGCGATCCTTATCAGTGGCAGGTAGAGCAAACCGCCGCAGCGCTGGTGACGCGGTTGGGTGAGGCAGACCTGGACTGGCGGGTTTGCTATCAAAGCCGGGTGGGACCATTGGAATGGATCGGCCCGGCCACGGACGCCGAGATAGCGCTTGCCGGCCGCGAGGGCCGGGCGCTGGTGGTAGCGCCCGTAGCCTTCGTCTCGGAGCATTCCGAGACCCTGGTGGAGCTGGACATCGAATACGCGCGCCTAGCGCGGGAGAGCGGCGCACTAGCCTATGAGCGGGCGCCCACAGTCGATGCCGGGACTGCTTTCATAGGCGGCTTGGCCGACATGGTGCGCACCATGGGGCACGGGGAGGTTCCGCTGCGTTCTGGCGCCGGTGGCCGCGTTTGCCCTGCCGTCTGCGGGCAATGTCCGATGCCGGCGCATGTCCCGTAGACTAAAAGCCAATTCTGGCGGAAAGGATTGAGATGGCGGGGTTTCTTGGTGAAGCTTACCTCTGGGTCAAGGCTCTGCACATCATCGCCGTGATCGCCTGGATGGCCGGTATGCTGTATTTGCCGCGCCTGTATATCTACCACTGCGCCGCTGAGATCGGCTCGGCGCAATCCGAGACCTTCAAGGTCATGGAACGGCGCCTGCTCCGCGCCATCATCAACCCGGCGATGATCGCCACCTGGATATTCGGCCTCATGCTGGTGGCCCATTTGGATCTGTGGTCGGCGCCGTGGATGCATGGCAAGTTCGCCCTGGTTTTGGCCATGTCGCTTATCCATGGAGCCTTCGCCCGCTGGCGCCGGCACTTCGCCAACGATGCCAACCGCCACACGGCGCGCTTCTACCGGATCATGAACGAGGTCCCCACGGTGCTGATGATCGGCATCGTGATTCTGGTCGTGGTGCGGCCATTTTGAGGGCAAGCGGAGATGCAGGATCTAGATCGCAATAAGGAAAATGTGGTCGCTTTTTACGATCTGATGTTCAATCAATGCCGGCCTGCCGAGGCGGTCGAGAAATACGTCGGTTCCGAATATATTCAGCACAATCCGGAGGTTGCCACCGGCAAGGATGGATTTATTGCCTATTTCGAGGCCATGGCACGGGCGCACCCGGGCAAGCGGGTTGAGTTCAAGCGCGTCCTCGCGGAGGACAATTACGTGGTTCTGCACTGCTTTCAGCACTGGCCCGGTGATAAGGATTACGCGGGGATCGACATCTTTCGGCTGACCAACGATGGCAAGATCGTTGAGCATTGGGATGTCCTGCAGACGATCCCCGAAACATCGGCCAATCCGAACAGTATGTTCTAGGTATAGAAGGTTCTCAAACGGTCTCGGGGGCCGCTTGACTTCCCCAAGGGCATGGGCTATCGAAAGCTGGTCTATGCCACTTGCCGACCGGCGGGGGCGTCCCAAGTAATGAAGCGGTAACCGATACCACGCTAGGCTGCCCTTCAATCCACCGTTTCCGGTACGGATTTCTGCCTTTCGGCGCGGCGTTGACAGCTCAGCGGCGCTATCCCGCCCTTAATCCCACCCCTCGCTTCCCATCGACACCAGGCGCAATGCCAATGAATCTTCAGGAATTAAAAGCCAAGACACCGGCAGACCTTCTCAGTTTTGCCGAGGAGCTGCAGATCGAGAATGCCAGCACCCTGCGCAAGCAGGACATGATGTTCGCGATCCTCAAGCAAATGGCCGAAAACGACGTGCCGATCAGCGGCGCGGGTGTTCTCGAAATTTTGCAGGATGGCTTCGGTTTTTTGCGCTCGCCGGAATCCAACTACCTGGCCGGACCGGCGGATATTTATGTGAGCCCCAGCCAGGTGCGCCGCTTTGGCCTGCGCACCGGCGATACGGTCGATGGGCAGATCCGGTCACCCAAGGATGGCGAGCGCTATTTTGCCCTGCTGAAGGTCAACAAGATCAACTTCGACCCACCGGAAAATTCGCGTCACCGCATTAACTTCGACAACCTCACCCCGCTTTATCCCGACGAGAAGATCAGCCTCGAGATTGAGGATCCCACCATCAAGGACCT
>JAJFGP010000134.1 GCA_021776055.1 Kiloniellaceae bacterium | reverse complement strand
CCGAGATAAGCCCCCTGCACTTGCGCGTCGGCCCTGATCTCGGCCGGCGACCCTTCCGCCAGGATACGGCCATTGTCCATCACCGTGATGCGATCGGCGATCTCCATTACCACCGGCATGTTGTGCTCGATCAGCAAGACCGTTGCCTCCCGGGCAATGTCGCGTGCGAGTGCGCAGAAACTCACGATCTCGTCCTCCGCCAGGCCCTGCGTCGGCTCATCAAGGATAAGGAGCTTGGGCCTGAGCGCGAGACCAATCGCTACCTCCAGCAACCGTTGATGGCCGTAGGAAAGCGTCGATGCCACCGCGTCGTTGCGGCTCGAGAGGCCAACGCGGTCGAGCACGGCCAGCACGGTCTCGGCCAGATGACCGTGGCCGCGCGGCCACCAGCGGCCCGACGCCCAGGAATCGCTACGTTGCGCCGCCAGCGCCACGTTGTCGAAGCAAGTCAGGTTGCCGAATATGCTGGTGATTTGGAAGGTATAGACGATGCCGCGCCGGACCCGCTGCCAGGGGCGCATCCCGGTAATGTCCTCGTCCTCGAAGGCAATCCGGCCCAATGACGGCGCGATCCGGCCGCAGATCATGCTGACCAGCGTGGTCTTGCCGGCGCCGTTCGGACCGATGATCGCCCGGATCTCGCCGCGGTCGAGCGCGAGGCTCACCTGATCGACCGCATTCAGGCCGCCGAACCGCCGACTCAGCTCGTTTGTGACCAGAAGCGTCATGGCAACCACGGAACCTTCTTCTCGCGTAACGTGCCAAGGATACCCTTCGGCGCCCAGAGGACGAGGATGACCAACGCCGCGCCAACCAACAGCATGTAGCTCGAGGTCTCGCCGCTGGAAACGTCCACCAGATAGAACATCAGTATCGTGCCGAGGAGCGGGCCCAGCGTCGTGCCCGCGCCGCCGAGCAGTACCCAGAGCAGCGGCAGGATCGAATACTGAATGGCGCCGAAAGTAGCCCCCACATACGTGAAGAGCAGCGCATAGGTAGCACCCGCCGCGCCCGACATAGTGCCCGAGATCACCAGGGCCAGCAGTTTGTAAAGGAAGGCATGGTAACCGAGCATGGTGGTGCGTTGCTCGTTCTCGCGCACGGCGATCAGGACGCGGCCGACGGCCGAGCGCACCAGGACAAGCGAGCCGAACAGGCAAACGGCGAACAAAAGCAATGCCAAATTGAAGCGTGCCACCGGCTCAATCAGATTGAAGCCCCAGTCGCCAATGACGACGCGCAGAAGGTTTTCCTTGAGCACGAAACCTTCGTCGCCGCGCGTGAATTCGCCGA
Source organism: Kiloniellaceae bacterium (assembly GCA_021776055.1). Taxonomy (GTDB): domain Bacteria; phylum Pseudomonadota; class Alphaproteobacteria; order Kiloniellales; family J153; genus JAJFGI01. The sequence continues at coordinate 9,563 of JAJFGP010000134.1, read as the reverse complement.
AATAGAGGATCAGCAGATAGCCTGCCTGAGCGAACATCAGCGTCACGATCATGAAGGAGACACCGCTGGTCCGCAGCGCCACCATTCCGATGACGATGGAAAGGCACAGTCCCGCCGCCAGCCCCGCCAGGAAACCCGAAAGCGGATCGAAGCCGAGGTGGTAGACGGTAAGGCCGGCACCATAGAGCCCGGCGGCGAAAAACATGGCGTGGCCAAGACTGAGCAGTCCCGAATAGCCGAGCAGAACGTTGTAGCCGATGGCAAACGACGCCATCACCATGATCTTGGAGAGGTTCGAGTAGTGATAGGGCGGCAGAACGAACTGCAGGCCGAACAGCAGCGCGATGACACCCAGATGCAGCAGCCAGTCGCGCCAGGGCGTCACGCCGGTCATTGGCGCTTCTCCCCGAACAAGCCCTCGCTCCGGAACACCAGCACCAGGGCGACGAACAAGGTGGCGATGATTTTCGCCAGCGTCGGCGAGTAGAAGACCGAGATCACCCCGTCGCTGATGCCAATCACAAAGGCCGCTACCAAAGTGCCGCGCAGGCTACCCAACCCGCCCAGGATGACGACGATGAAGGACAGCAGCAGCGGCTCGAGCCCCATCAAATAGTGAGCTTGCTGAATCGGCACGACCAAGACGCCGGCAACCGCGGCAAGCATGGCGCCGAGCGCGAAGACCGCCGAATAGACCCGGTCAACCGGGATGCCGAAACTTTGTGCCGTTTCGCGGTCGAACTGGGTCGCCCGCATGACCAGGCCGATCCGGGTGCGCGTCAGCATGTACCAGGTGCCGGCAAGCATCGCCGCGGAGGCGCCGATCACCACCAGCTTGTAGCCGGAATAGCCGAACCAGGGGAACACAACCCGGAAGTTGATCGGCGGCACCACCGGATGCGCGTTCGGACCGTAGACGGTCAGCACCACCTGCTGGATGATGTAGAGCAGACCGATAGTGGCGACGATCGTAGCCTCGGGCGCATAGTTCAGCCGGCGCAGTATCAAGCGGTCGGCGGCGAAGGCAACACCTCCGACAACCAGCGCGCTACCAACGAGCGCCAGCAGGAAGCCGAGCGCTGGGATACCCGGCACCATATTGCTGAACGCCCAGGCGAGAACGGCGCCCAGCATGAAGAACTCGCCGTGCGCCACATTGACGACGCGCATCACGCCAAAAACCAGCGACAGGCCCAGCGCCGTCAGCGCCAACACAAAGGCGGTGACGGTTCCCTCCAGCAGCGCGAGAAGCAGATGAGGTCCGAAGCTCACGTCACGCCGGCCCCCCCGTTACAGCGGCCCCAAGGAACCGCCCTTTGGCGAAGCCGGGACGGTCTTCCTTAACCGCCCCAGCGTTCGCGTGCGCCACGCCGGTCAGAGCGGGTGAGTCCGGTAATCCGCCTCGGGCTCATACAATCCGTCCTCGATCGAGGTGCGATGCACGACATTGAGCCTGCCGTTCTCGACCTTCGAAATGCTCTGGTGGCCGAAGGCCTGATGGAGCTGACCGCTGAATTTCTTCGCCCCTTGCGGATGCTCGTTGCCCTCCGGGAAATCGGTCATCGCTTCGACCGCCTCGATCAGCGCTGCCTTGTCCTTAGGCGCCGCCGACTGATAGCCGCTTTGCTCGACCGCCGCCTTGATGACGTACAGCGTCTCCCAGCAACCGAACATGTGTGAATAGGTCGAGACGTCTTTGGGATCGTCCACGGCCGCACCCATGTCGTTCACGCCGACTGCCTGGCGATAGAACTTGTCGGACGCACTCTGGTCCTTCTGCGCATAACGCGGATAGGCTTCCCAGAAATAGGTGCCGTCGAGGAACTCGAGGCCGGGGCTGGCCATGTCGACGGCTTCGAGGGAATCGATGAAGCCGAAGATCTGCGGGTGTTTGGAGCCGAAGTGCTCGCCCATCTCCTTGACGAACGTGAGCACGCCGGGGCCAACCATGACATGGTAAATCACCTCGGTCTCCGCCGGAATCTGCGCGAAGTAGCGGGTGAACGAGGTCTCGGTCGGCGGAATCGGGATCAACCCGACAGCCGAACCACCCTGTGCCGCAATCGCCGCCGAGAAATAGTTGCGGTGGTCATGGCCGAAGGCAAAATCGGGGAAGATCATGGTGACCTTCTTGCCGAGGTTGCCGGCGATCCATGGTGCCATCGAGGTCACCTGCGAACGCACGTCGGTGATGCCCGGCTGGAAAACGTAGCGGTTGAGCTTGCCCGAAGCCACGTGGTGACCTTCGCTGACCACGAAATAAGGCATCTTCAACTGCCCGGCCGTCGGCGCCGAGCCGATGACCACGTGGGAAAATAGGGTGCCGAAAACGAAATCGACCTTGTGCTCGGTGGCGAACTTCTCGACTACCTCGGCGCCCCGCTTGGGGTCGGTGCCGTCGTCCTCGATAATCAGCTCGATTTGCCGGCCGCCGATACCGCCGGCATCGTTGATCACCTTCACCGCGGCCAGCGTGGTGCGCTGGTACCAACGGCCATAGGAGGCGCCGATGCCGGTGCGATGGCATTGGAAGCCGATCTTGATTGGGGCGGAACTTTGCGCCTGAACGTAGCGCATAGCACCCGGCATGACGCCGGACGCCGTCAATGCGCCGGCGGCGCCCAATCCCTTGATGATGTTGCGTCGGGTAACCCGGGCGCGACGTACACCGTTCGAACCTGTCTTGGTGTGATCCATTTTTCGATGCTCCCCGTTTCTAGTTTGGTTGTAGCGCCATGTTGCCGCCACTCAGCTACACGGATCGGAAAATAAGTTTGTATAGAAATAAAATCATGCGACCCGAAAAATGACAATATTGTTCCTAGCGCAGACCATCCTTGCCCTCCGCCTGTTCGTGGGTCAGGCCGCCCACGCGGGGCAGCGGCCGGCCGCTGTCGGTCACCGCGACGGCAACGACGATTTCGCCGGGCCGCGGCGCATCGGGCACGCGCACTTCCATGGCATCGAAGTGGCTGCGCACATAGGCCGCGTCCTTGTGGCCCAGGGCCACATCGATGGCGGTCCCGGCACCCCCCATCTTCTTTGACGAGGCGACCAGGGCCGCGCCCTTTTCCACCGCCTGGCGCAACGGCTTGCCCAGGCGCGGGTGCAAGATGGCCGCCGCGTGCTCCAATTCGCCGTCGCTCCCAACGATGGCCGCCTTGCCGTAGCTTTGCGCCTCGGCGGGGGTGATACCCAAGGCGGCTACTGCCTTTTCGCCCAGGATGCCACCCAGCTCCTCGCCGATCTGCATCAGAACCTCCAGATCCTCGACATAGGTTCCGGCGCACGGATTCTCGATCACCGCCAGGGCCGCGGCCTTGCGGGTCGGCGGTGTGATGTCCTTACTCATCTCGCGATGGGTTTCCTCGACCAGGATGACGAATTTGCGGACCTTGGAAATCATCTCAATCCATCCTCTCCGGTTATTTCGGCGGCTTGCAAGCCGCCAACGCGCGCGTGCACCCGCGGGCCTGCGGCCATGACTAGGATCAGCACCATCTCGTTCGGCGCCGGGGCATCGGGCACGTGCACCTCCAGGGCATCAAAATGGCTGCGCACGTAAGCAGCGTTGATGTGGGTGATGGGAATATCGATGCGGCCACCCGCCTCGGCCACTTTCTTGGTGGACGGCACGATCGCCTTGGCGCCGCCCAACAGCTCGCGCATGGCATAGCCACCGGGCACATGCCAGAGGGCGCCGTGCTCCAACTCGCCGGCGGTGCCGATGATGGCGCCCTTGCCGAAGCCGTCGATAGCCGACCGATCGTCGCCGAGTAAAGCGATCAGGCGCGTCGCCATCTCCAGGCCCAGAGGCTTCAAGGTTTCCATGAAAGGTGCAATGTCATCCACATAACGCCCGGCGAAAGGATTGGCGATGACCGCCGCCAACGCCCCGACCCGGCGCGATGTCGCCGCCGGCGGTCCGCCTTCGTGATGGATTTCTTCCAACACCGACCAGAATTTGCGCACCACAACCTGCATGATCCCTCCCTTCGTCATGCCGCCGCCAACATGAACGGCTGGCCTATCACAGCATAACGATTGCGCAGGACCAATGCCGCCGATTCGATCAGGCCGGCTTGGCGCAAGCGCGCGGCCTCTCGCTCGCCTCGGCGTAAGGCGCGCCGTATGTCGTCCAGCGTCAGCGGTCCAAGATCGATGGTCACCGCCCGCGCGCCCAGATCGCTGTCCGGGTCCAATTCAAATGCCGGCACGCGCGTGACCGAGGGATGGTCCGGCAGATCGACCGCGTTGGCGATCAAGGTCGCCGCCACATCCGCCGCCGCCGCGGTGTCCGCCAGCACGGTGACCGCATCGGCGATGCCAAGGGAGAAGCTGCGCCCGCCCTGACCGCTGCAGGCGCGCCCGGAGGTAGCGATGCCGCGCGCTGTACTCTCGGCACGCAAACTTACCTGGCCGCAGAGAGCCGGCAGATGCAGATCGGGGACCAGACCGCAGGTGAAACTCTGGCCCACGCCTAGGTGAACGGCGATGTCGCCGCCGTTGTTCACGTAGGCACGCGAGAGATCGCAACCGGCGATCATATGTTCCAACACATACTCCGCCACAGCGCCGGCCACGGCGGCCATGGGCGTGACGAAAGCCGAGGCGTGTGGCTGACAGGCGGCCACCATACGCCGGGCCACAACGTCCTTTGGCGCCTCCGTGATTTGATCTATGGGTCGGCGCAACAACTGTAGTTCTTCGGCTAGGCCCGGCAAGATGGATGGAAAAACCTCGCACGCTTGTGTATAGGCGCGGTGCACCTCAGCCCGCGCACCAAAAGCCTCGACAACCAGATCGATGGGCCCGTCGCTGAGATACAGGCGGCGCCCATCCGGCAGCAGGCGCGCGCTGGCACGTTCGAATGTCATTGCGGCGGTCCTTTTTTCTGGGGCGCGGCCGGCCACGGGTGATCCGCTTTGTGCGTGGTGAAACGCACATGATTTTCCGAGGTTAGCGAGCTTAAGGGCCGTACCTGCGACATGTGGCCGCCCAGTTCCTCGTAGACCGGCAATGGCATGGTGAACTCGATGGGGCCGACGATGGCCGGTGTCGGCACGTAGCCGAAGGCGTTATCGGGCAGGGTTGCCACATCCACCATGACGGTAATGCCACCGCCGGGCCAAACGTAGGCGGGGGCACCGCCCAGGGTCACGCGGGTCAGGGCGTTCTTGATCGAGCGCGTAAGGCGCACCGGGTTTTCCGTCGCTCCGGCGCGCAGGCTGCCACCGGCGCCGGCCATGAACAGGACGGAGCAGAGCGCCGGCTCGCAATTCTCGCCGATGCGCTCGACAACCTTGGCGATCTCGTCGGGCATAGGCTTTTCGACCGGCCGCAGATCCTCGTTCAGCTCGAACCAGGCGGCGTGCTCACCGGTGGTGCTGACCATCAGCAGGCGCAGGCCGGGCCAAGCCCGCTTGCGGTCGATGTTGTCGATGATGCTTAAGGGATCGTCGACATTGGTGCCGCCCCAGCCACGGCCCGGTTCCGCCACCTGGAAATAACGGCCAGGTGTGGAGCGGCGGCCGCGCACGCGCACGCCCGCAGGGGGCATGTCGAGAAAGCGCCCGGCCTGATGCTCGGTCAGGACGCCGGTGATGTGGTCGTCGACCACGATCACCTCGTCCGCATGGCCGTGCCACTGGCGGGCGAAGATGCCGATGGTCGCCGAGCCACAACCGACGCGCATGCGTTCCTCGCGGGTGCCGTCGATGATCGGTGCCTGGCCCGACTGGACGGTCAGGGTGGCGCCGCCGTCCACATTCAGCTCGACAGGCTCGCGGTTGCACAGATCCAGCATCATCTGGCAGGTGACGTTGCCTTCCTTCTTACTACCGCCGGTCAGGTGGCGCACGCCGCCCAGGGCCAGCATCTGCGAGCCGTATTCGGCGGTGGTTACGTGGCCGACCTGTTCACCCGCGCAGCGCACCGCCGCCTGTTCCGGACCGATGAAGCGGTCGGTGTCGATCTTCACCTTGATGCCGCAATAGCTGAAGATACCCTCGGTCACCACGGTGACCGTATCGACACCCTCGTACTCGGCGGCGACGATGAAGGGCGCCGGTTTGTAGTCGGGATAGGTGGTGCCCGACCCGATGCCGGTGACGAACAGATCGGCACCGGAGACCAAGCGCCCATCCCAGGCGGACGCGCCTTCCGCGAACGGCACCATCGGTGCGCCCTCCGCCGTCGTGCGCTGGGCCAGGACCAAGGGATCGGTGCGCACCAGCCGCCCGTCCTCGTTGGCGTAGCGGTCGCAGGCACCAAGCCGGCCCGGCCGAATGCGGCAAAGCACGGGACAGGCATCGCAGCGAACGATGCCGCCGGCAGCGGTCGTTTCCAGGTCATCGCTCACGGCTTACTCCGCAGGGCTTGCAGCAAACGGTGCGGCAACAGCGGCACCTTGCGCACCTTGACGCCGGTGGCATGGCGTATAGCACCGAAGATGGCCGGCGCCGTGGCAATCAAGGCCGGCTCGCCGATGCCCTTGGCGCCGTAAGGGCCGAGATGCTCCGGGTCCTCCACCAGGATGATGTCGATAGGCGGCACGTCACCGATGGTCGGGATCAGATAGTCGTGCAGGTTTTCCGTGCGGCCGGGCAGGAACTCCTCCATCAGCGCCAGGCCGATACCTTGCGCGATGCCGCCGTGAATCTGCCCTTCCACCAGGGATGGATTGATGGCCTTGCCCAGGTCGTGCGCCGCGACGAAGCGCCGCAGGTGTATGGTGCCCAGTTCCATATCCACCTCCAGATCGGCGATCTGCGCGGCGAAACCATAGGTGGCGTAGGGGTTGCCCTGACCTTTCTCGTCCAGCGGCGTGGTCGGCGGATCGAAGGTGCCGGTGCCACTGAGCACCGTCTCACCGCCCTCTTCCACCGGGAGCGCCGCCAGATCGATGTCGGTGGCCTGCGCGCCGTCGCCGATGCGCAAGGTCCCGCCTTGCAGATCAATCTCCGCCGTATCGCCCACGTTGGCCAAGCGTAATAACTTCGCCCGCAAATCGCGCCCGGCCAGATAAGCTGCCTTACCGGAGACAAATGTCTGCCGCGAGGCCGAGGTCTTGCCCGCATCCGCCGTGCGGTCCGTATCGCCAAGCACCATCTCGAAGGCCGAGGTCTCCAAACCCAGGGCATCAGCGCAGATTTGCAAGAGCACGGTGGTCGAGCCCTGGCCAATATCGACAGCACCGTTGAAGAAGGTCAGCCTGCCGGCCCGGTCCAGGGTAATCCGCATGGTCGAGGGGTTCGGCAGCGATGTATTGCCGCAGCCGTACCACATGCAGCCGATGCCCACCCCGCGCCGGGTACGGCCGTTGCCGATACGGTTTTGGTCCTCCGCCTCGCCACGCAAGCGCCGCCAGTGCGGTTGCAAGGCTTCCAGGCATTGCGCCAGGCCGGCGCTGTGTTCGAGCACCTGACCGGTTGCCGTTGGCTGACCCGGGCGCAGAGCATTGCGCAAGCGAAACTCAAGCGGGTCCAAACCCACCTGTGCCGCCAGATCGTCGTAGAGCGACTCTTGCAAGATCGCCGCTTGCGGCACACCGAAGCCGCGAAAGGCGCCGCTGGGTGTGCCGTTCGTATAGATGGCCTGGCTATGCACGAAAACATTGGGCACGAAATAGGGGCCGCTGCCGTGTACCGGCACCCGGTCGGCCACCGTCGGTCCCCAGGAGGCGTAGGCGCCGGTATCGAAGTCGGCCTCCAGGCGGATTGCCGTCAGCAATCCGTCGCGGCCGGCAGCGGCGCTAGCCTTGATGCGGGCGGGATGGCGCTTGGTGCTGGCGGCCATGGATTCGATGCGGCTGTAGACGCAACGCACCGGCCGCTTCAGGACCCAGGCGGCGACCGCGAGCAGGGGCTGCACCGAGACATCCAGTTTACCGCCGAAACCGCCGCCGCAGGCGGTGGGCACGATACGCACGGCGCTTTTGTCGATCCCCAAGACACGCGCCACCTCGTCACGATCCAGATACGGCGCCTGGGTGGAAGCCGCGACCTCGATGCGCGCGCCGTTCGGCCCGATACGCTGGGCATAGCCCGCCTCCGGCTCGATGTAGGCGTGCTCCACGTAGGCGGTTGCTAGCTCGTCCACGGCCAAAGCCTCGGCCGATGCCAACGCCGACTCCACGTCGCCCTTTTCCAGGCGGCCCTCTGCCAGCACGTTGTCGGGCCGGTTGCCGTGAATAGCCGGCGCTCCGTTGCGCAGAGCCGCCACCACACCCATCACCGGGTCTTCCGGCTGCCAGGTCACGAGATCATCGTCGAAGGGCACCGCCTCGACCGCGGCGCGTTCGCCCACCAGGGCCAGAACCACCTCGCCCCGATAACGCACGAAGCCCTCGGCGAAGACCGGCTGATCCTTGAGGTCCGGGTAGATGCCGAAGCTGTTCTCGCCCGGCACGTCGGCGGCGGTGAGGATGGCCTCCACACCGGGATGGCGCCGCTGCACCGCCTCGAGATCGCCGAGGGTAAAGCGGGCCCGGGCATGGGGCGAGCGCAGGGCCCGCAGCCACAAGGCATCGCTGGGCGCCGCGTCGGCACCGAACAAATCCGTGCCGGTAACCTTCGCCAATCCATCGGCACGCACCATGGCGGCACCGACCGCGCGGCCCTTGGCCGGGGCGGCGCAGACATCGCCGGCGGTGGTACCGGCAAACCGGTGTGCGTCCATGACCGCCTCGATGATCTTGCGATAGCCGGTGCACCGGCACAGAACGCCGCCGAGGGCATCCTTCACCGCCGCTTCGCTTGGTTTTGGCTCGCGCTGCAAAAGATCGCTCGCCGCCATCAGCATGCCCGGTGTGCAGATGCCGCATTGCGCCGCGCCGTGCGCCAGGAAGGCGGCCTGCACGGCCGACAGCGCGCCATTCTCGGCCAACCCCTCGACCGTGCGGACCTCCGCGCCCGCCGCCTGAGCCAAGGGCACCAGGCAGGCACAGACCTGCCGGCCATCGAGCAATACCGTGCACGCACCGCAATCACCCGCGTCACACCCGATCTTGGTCCCGATGGCGCCGAGCTGATCGCGCAGCACATTGGCCAGGCGCGCAAATGGCTCGGCAACCACCGACACCGGCCGGCCGTTGAGGGTGAAGGCGGTTTCGGGCGCGTGTGCGTTCATGACCCCCGCCCGAGACGCTCAAGCAAGCGCCGCACCAGGGTGAGCGCCGCACCGCGCCGGTAGTCGGCACTGCCGCGCGGATCGTCGATGGGCGACAGGCCGGCGAGATGTGCCTCGTCGACAATGTCTGACAATTTTTCGGTGGTCATCTGGCCGATCAGCACGGCTTCGAGCGCGGGCAAACGTTGGGCCACCTCGGAACAAGAGCCGACGGCGATGCGCGCCGCCGCGATCCGCCCCGCCGCATCGGTTTCGATCAGCCCCGCCACCATGACGATGGAGATCACCAAGTAGTCCCGGGCGCCCAGCTTGAGAAAATGCGAACGGGCCGCCAGCTTGCGTTTTGGAATGATGATGGCGGTGAGCAACTCGTTCGTCTTGCGACCGATTTTGCGATTGCCGGTGACAAAATCGGCGAGCGGTAGCTGCCGTCG
>JAJFGP010000133.1 GCA_021776055.1 Kiloniellaceae bacterium | reverse complement strand
GGGTGGGGGACGCCCCATGCGCGCCTGCACATTTACCCCCCCCCCCCGCTGGGGGGCGGGCGGGGGTGGGGGTGGCTTGTGAACGGGTGGTCGTGTTGTAAGGCCGGCACCATACCGCGCGCTTTTGCTACTTCAGCCGTGTCGATCGTGGCGACGATGATTCCCGGCTCCTCACCACCATCGGCCAAGATACGGCCCCAAGGATCGACAATCAGCGAGTGGCCATAGGTCGGCCGGCCGCCGCCGTGTGTGCCGCACTGACAGGGGGCGAGGACGAAGCATCCGGTCTCGATCGCTCGGGCGCGCAGTAGAACATGCCAGTGCGCCTGCCCCGTGGTTCGGGCAAAGGCGGCGGGCACGGTCAGGAACACTGCCCCGGCCTGAGCCAGCGCCCGGTACAGATGCGCAAAGCGCAGGTCGTAGCAGATGCTCATACCCAGACTCCCCCACGGAGTCGAGACCAGGACGGCTTGATCGCCGGGCGCCACGGCGGCCGACTCGCGGTAGCTCTCGCCGTCCGCCAGGTCCACGTCGAACAGGTGCAGCTTGTCGTAGTGGTTGACGATTTGGCCCGAGGCGTCGATCAGATAGGAGCGGTTGTAAACCTTGCCGGGGCCCGCCCGGATGGCCAGCGAACCGAGCAGCAGCCAGACTCCCAGCTCGCGCGCCAGATCGCGGTAGTGGGGCAGGGCCGGATGCTTCGCCTCGCTCAGGGCGCCGACGACAAACTGGTCGTCGCTGGTCTTCAGGCAGGAAAAATACTCCGGCAGACAGATTAGTTCGGCCCCGCGTTCCCGCGCCGCGCGCACCAGGCGCGTGGCCTCGGCCATGCTCGGCTCGATCTCCGGTCCGGCGCTGTTTTGGACGCAGGCGACGGTAACGGTGCTGGCCATGGCGAACCTACGACCTATGCATTGACGTCGATGACCAGACGACCGCGTACCTGACCTTTCAGGATATCGTCGGCGAGGCTTGGCAGGTCGGCGAGGCCGGCGGTCGTGGTTATGTCGTCCAACTTGTCCATGGGTAAGTCGGCCACCAGCCGCTCCCACGCGGCCAGGCGGCGCTCGGACGGGCACATGACGGAATCGATGCCGAGCAAGCTGACCCCGCGCAACAGGAACGGCAGGACCGTGGTCTCCAACGTCGGGCCACCGGCCAAGCCAACGGCGGCCACCACGCCGCGATAGTGCATCTGTGTGAGGACTCGGCCTAGGGTGGTGCCGCCGACCGAATCGATGCAACCGGCCCAGCGCTCACTGTCCAAGGGGCGTTTGCTCGGCTCGGCCAGTTCCTCCCGAGCGACAATGTTTGTTGCCCCCAGGGACTTTAGATAAGCGTGCGTCTCGGCGCGGCCTGTCGAGGCGGCAACCTGGTAGCCGAGTTTGGCTAGCACGGCGACGGCGATGGAGCCGACACCGCCGGCGGCGCCGGTGACCAAGATCTCACCGTCTGCTGGCGAAATGCCGCGCTCTTCCAAGGCCATGACCGCCAGCATGGCGGTAAAGCCCGCAGTGCCGATGGCCATGGCCCGCTTGGTCGTCAGCCCGTCGGGCAGGGGAACCAGCCACTCACCCTTGACCCGCGCCTTTTGCGCATAACCGCCCCAATGAAGCTCACCGACCCGCCAGCCGGTCAATAGAACCGAATCGCCGGTCTGGAACGCCGGGTGGCTGCTTTGCTCGACCGTACCCGCCAGATCGACACCGGGAATGTGTGGATACTCTCGTACCAGCCGGCCCAGGCCGCGCAGGATCATCCCGTCCTTGTAGTTGAGGGTCGAATATTCGACGGCGACCGTTACCTCCCCATCGTCTGGATAGCTTGGCAGACGCGATTCTGGCAGATCCTGAATCGATGCCGTGATCTTGTCGTCGCTTTGCTCCAAAAGCATCGCCTTGAACATCGCCTATCCCTCCTTCGAACCACCGGACGGGCTCCGGTTGATATCCCCATTATTTTGCATTGCACCCATCCTTAAGGGTTGCAAAGCCACAATTGTTACTCCATATATTGCAGTGCGACATGGCGGACGAGCGCCCTGCTTGTTGCCTGTCGTACGCCTGTTAGGCGTTTCCTCCCTAGACTCGGGCCGTGCTACGTGCGCGGCCCTTTTTTCTTACCCAGACCAGCCGTCAGGCGGTGTTGTCGGCAGATTGTCGTCGCCCGGTCCCAATGCCCGCTGCATGATAACACTGTCGACCCAGCGGCCGAATTTGAACCCGACCGAGCGCACCTGTCCAGCGTGGGAAAAGCCGAGGGATTGGTGCAGCCCGATCGAGGCTGCATTATCGCTATCGCCAATGACAGCGATCATCTGCCGGTAGCCAAGTGCCGTGCACCGCGCGATAAGCTCGGTGAGCAGGGCGCGGCCAATGCCTTGGCCGATGCTCTCCGGCGCGATGTAGACAGAATTCTCAACGCTGTACCGATAGGCGGGCCGGGGCCGGTACGGCCCGACGTAGGCATAACCGGCGAGGCCGGGCGCCGCGCCGGGAGCACCGCTTTCGGCGGCAATGCAGGGATATCCCGCCGCGATAGTGGCTTCATAGCGCCTGTGTGTCTCCGCCAAGTCCGGCGGCGCCTCCTCAAACGAAGCCAAGCCGTTCAGGACGTGGTGGGCGTAAATCGCCTGTGCGTGAGGCAAATCCTGCACCAGCACATCGCGTATTCGCACGGTCGTCTCGGTGGTCACGCCGGTGTCTCGGCCCAGTTCAGGCTGGTGAGCATGGAGATTACGGCCTGCATGTCCTGCGCCAGGCGAGGCATGCCGGGGCCGCGGGCAATCCGGGTTTCATCCATGTAGAGGTAGCGATTGATCTCGATTTGCAGGCAATGGGTGCCTGTTTTCGGTTTGCCGTAGTGCCGGGTGACGAAGCCGCCAGAATATGGCGCGTTGCGCGCCACATAATAGCCGAGGTCGCGAAGCAACCCCTCAACCGCATCGATAACCATCGCGGCGCACGCCGTGCCGTGGCAGTCGCCCAAGACGAAATCCATCCGATTGCGCCCAGGATCCCGGTCCATGGGGCCGCCGACGGAGGGCATGGAGTGACAATCGACCAGAAGGCATTGGCCGAACGCCGTGCGAGTCTGTTCGACCAGATTTTGCAGGCTTCGGTGGTAGGGCCAATAGTGACGGCGAATGCGCTGTAGCGCCTCGGCCGCTAAAAGCTTGCCACGGTAGATGTCGGCACCGTTGGCCACGACCCGAGCGATCGTGCCCAGGCCCACGGCAACCCGCGGCGAGCGGGTATTGGCATAAGCCGGGAGCTGGTCCGAGAACATGCTTTGGTCCAACTCAAAGGGCTCGCGGTTGGGATCGACGTAAGCACGTGGGAAAAGGGCGCGAATCAGGGGCGCCCCAAGCTTTGGCGCCGCGCCGAATAGCTCGTCTACGAAGCTATCCTCCGACCGGCGAAGGGCCAGCGAGTCAAGTCGCGAGGCGGCCACGAACTCCGCCGGATAGTTGTTGCCGCTGTGTGGCGAGGCAAAAACCAGCGGCACGGTCTGACGCTCGGGGGCGATGACCTCGTGGGATTCCGCCGCGGAATCCGGGGGTGAATCCGGCGGAATATCCATATTCATGGCGTGTGCGCTATCCATCGCTCTTCGTGTTTAGAAGAAAGCAGGCGGCCTGTCATTGTTCATCTTGCCCGCCGGTCTGGATCTTGGCCAGTCTGGCGCTTTTCGAGGGGCCGTGACCTGACCGCCGTTAAGCACTATTTTAGACAAAGATTCATAGGGTATAGTCCATCATCGGGGACGCACCGGCGATATCGTCGGCAATCATCTCTCGAGCGAGAACGTAGGGAAAAAATGGCGCAAATACTGCTCGCCGAAGACGACGAGAGCATGCGCGAGTTCTTGGCCAAGGCCTTGCGCCGGGCCGGTCATGAGGTCGAGCCTGTCGGCGATGGCCTGGACGCCCTGTCGCAGATCGGTGAAACGCCCTTCGATCTGCTTCTGGCGGACGTGGTCATGCCCGGTCTGGATGGCATCGAGCTGGCTCGTCGTGCCGCCAAGCAGCAGCCGGGCATTAAGGTCATGTTCATTACCGGCTTCGCCGCCGTGGCCCTGCGGGCGCGCGAGCAAAGCCCGCGCGAGACCCGGGTGCTTTCCAAGCCCTTCCACTTACGCGATCTGGTCGATCAGGTCGACGTCATGTTACAGGCCTAGGCACCGCCGATACCGCCCTGGGGCCCACCCTGAGGCCGGGCGCTTGCTAAAATCCAACTAGGATGCTAATTCGCCAACACCTTGCAGGTGCCGTCCGGACATCGGGTACGGACGCCTCGGGGGCGTATAGCTCAGCGGGAGAGCGCCACGTTGACATCGTGGAGGTCCCTGGTTCAATCCCAGGTGCGCCCACCATCCTGACTATTAGGCCGCGACGGCGGTTTCCGACAATAGCTCGTAGTAGATCCTATCGGCCAGCGTCGGGCAGGAGATGGTCTTTGTTTGCAGGGGATCGTCGACGTTGACCAGTAAGGCATGGGGAATGGGTGTTGTTCCCGCCTTGATGGCGCCGACTTTCCAGATTGAGGGTTGGTAATGCAGCCCCCGCCGCTGCACGTACCGCTGCCCCTCTTGGACGTTGAAACGCTGTGCCATCGCTAATTACACCTCTACCGCGAAAGAATCCAATTTCATCAACTATTCCCATAACTTGGTTAATAATTGACTTAGGCTGTCCCGGCGTCGGCAGGTTCGCCAGCTGCACATGCATACAATCGTATGCAAAACCGAAAATATTTGTCCGTTTTGCACCATTTAGGTCCCAGAACGGGGTCAATTAACCCCAACTTTACCGCAAAAGTTGTAGGTGTATAGGTGGCGGTCCAGATCGTGCGGAGTGGCCGCCCAGACCTGCCGAATACGCCTGAGGGAGCCCCATGAGCGGCGCCGCGAGCCTGAAAGCCGAGCCGAACGACCCAAACGCAAAACAATCGTTTCGCGAGCGGCTCACGGCGTGGTGGGAGGGCTATGAACCTCTATCTGCACCGAAACCCAAGGCGCCCGGGCCTACCCATGAGGTCCGCTACGAGGCCGAAAAGCAGAGGTGGGAAACCACGCGTCTACGGCTGGTCCAGGACGTCTGGGGCGAAGGCTTCTCCAGCCCCGGCGGGCTCGAATACGTCATGAGCATGGTCAAGTTCTTCGGCCTCGATCCGGCCATGAGCGTCATTGATTTGGGCGCCGGCCTGGGCGGCGCAACGCGCGCCATGTGTGAGAACTTCGGCGTCTGGGTAAATGGATTCGAAGCGGACGCGAACCTGGCGGAAGCAGCCAACGCGCTCTCGCTCAAGGCGGGCCTGGCCAAACGGGCCTCGGTCGTCGCTTTCGACCCCGGGACTTTCACTCACAAGGCAAAATCGGCTGACTGCGTGTTTTCCAAGGAATTCATGTACACGGTCGAAGATAAGAAGGAATTCTTGAAGACCATCGAGACGGTTATGAAGAGCCGCGGTCAGTTGCTGTTCACGGATTACATGGTTGCCGAGCCGCATCTGCGTAACGCCAATATCGAAAGTTGGATAGATATCGAGCCGAATGGCGCTCACCCTTGGGCCGAATCGGACTATCGCCAGGTCCTGGAGGATTTACATCTGGATATCCGGGTCGTGCAGGATACGACCGAAAGCTTCCAGAAGATGGTAACGAGCAGTTGGGCCGCCTTTGCCCGTATTGCGCAAACCGCCGGCGTGTCACCCGAGATATATCCGGCGCTTGGCGACGAGATCGAGCTTTGGGCCCGGCGCATGCAGGCGATCGAGGCCGGCGATCTAAAAGTATGCCGGATTCATGCCCTCAAACGCGATACCGACAAGCTGATGGCCGACTGGTAGGTCTAGCGGTTGACAGTCCGGGCGCCGCTGCCTATTTTCCGGACCTCTCCGGCGCCCTCGATAGGGTGGCCGCTGCGGCTAAGGACCAGGATATGAAAGTCGTCAATTCGCTCAAGTCCGCCAAATCGCGGGACAAGAACTGCCGCATCGTTCGCCGGCGCGGCCGGGTTTATGTCATCAACAAGAAGAACCCGCGCTTCAAGGCCCGGCAGGGCTAACGCGCCCGCCGACGCTCCCGGCCGCCTATCGGCGGTCCTGGTTTCCTAATTCGTGATATCGTACCATCTGCATTTAGCGCCGCGGTGGCCGCGGGTCGATTCCAAGCCGTGGATGGAGCGTTTTTAAATTGCGTATGCCCGATCCAGATCAGGCGGTTATTGCCCGGCGAGGGGCTATCGCCGAGGCGTTGCGGGCTATTGTGCCGGGCGAGGGGGTCATCGTCGATGATGCGTCCCTGCGCGCCTACGAGAGCGACGGCCTAACCGCCTACCGGCAGCCGCCGCTGATCGCGGTATTGCCCGAGACGACCGAGCAAGTCTCCAAGGTTCTGCGCTACTGTCACGAAAACCTCATCAAGGTCGTCCCGCGCGGGGCCGGCACGTCGCTTTCCGGCGGTGCCTTGCCATTGGCCGACGGTGTTTTGCTGGGCCTGGGCAAGTTCAATCGCCTTCTGGACATAGACTTCGCCAACCGCTGCGTCGTGGCACAACCGGGGGTGACGAATCTGGGGATCACCGACGCCGTCGCGCACGAAGGCTTTTACTACGCGCCCGATCCCTCAAGCCAGATTGCCTGCTCTGTGGGCGGCAATATCGCGGAAAATTCCGGCGGCGTGCATTGCCTGAAATACGGCCTGACCACGAACAACGTGCTGGGGCTGGAGATGGTCCTCATCGACGGCACGATCATGCGGGTCGGCGGCAAACATTTGGATGCCGGCGGGTATGACATCCTGGGCCTGATGACCGGATCCGAGGGGTTGCTTGGCGTGGTCACCGAGGTGACCTTGCGCATCCTGAAATCGCCGGAAACGGCGCGCGCTTTGCTGCTCGGATTTCCCGGAAGTGAGCAGGCCGGCGATTGTGTCGCGGCCGTCATTGGCGCCGGTATCATTGCCGGCGGTATGGAGATGATGGACCGGCCGGCGATCCACGCCGCCGAGGATTTCGTGCATGCCGGCTATCCCCTCGATGTGGAAGCCTTGCTGATTGTCGAACTGGACGGTCCCAAGGCCGAAGTCGATCACCTCATAGAACAGGTCTCCACGATCGCCAAGGCGAACGGCGCCGTGACCATCCGGGCCAGCGAGAGCGAGGAGGAGCGTCTCGTCTTCTGGGCCGGGCGCAAGGCGGCGTTTCCGGCGGTCGGCCGTATCTCCCCAGACTACTACTGCATGGATGGCACCATCCCACGCGGCAAGCTGCCGATCGTCCTGGGGCGCATTCGTGAGATGAGCGAGCACTATGGTCTGCGCGTAGCCAACGTGTTTCATGCTGGCGATGGCAACTTGCACCCGCTCATTCTCTACGATGCCAACAAGGCGGACGAATTGGACAAGGCCGAACGGTTCGGCGCCGAGATTCTTAAACTTTGTGTCGAGGTGGGCGGTGTCCTGACCGGCGAGCACGGCGTCGGTGTGGAGAAACGCGACCTCATGGGAACGATGTTTTCCGAGGTCGATCTCAAGCAGCAGCAGCGGGTGAAATGCGCTTTCGATCCCGACGCGCTGCTCAACCCCGGCAAGATGTTCCCCATGCTGCACCGGTGCGCCGAGCTTGGCCGCGTACATGTGCACCGGGGGCAGTTGCCATTCCCCGACCTGCCCCGGTTTTAAGGGCAGGCGCGACCCAGAATGAGCACCACGTTCCGGCCAGAAAACGTCGAGCAGGTTGCCGAGGCGGTGACCTGGGCGGTGGCGGAGGAGACGCCGCTGGAGGTGATCGGACGCGGCTCCATGCGGGGTTTCGGCCGGCCGGTGCAAGCCGGGCACGGGATCGATTTATCGGCGCTGAGCGGCATCACGCTCTACGAGCCGGAGGAATTGGTGCTCTCCGCTCGGGCGGGCACGCCGATGGCCGAGATTCAGGCCGCCTTGGCCGAAAAGAATCAACACTTGGCCTTCGAGCCGGCCGATCTGGGGCCGCTCTACGGCGGTGCTGCCGGCGCGGGCAGTATTGGTGGCGCTTTGGCCTGCAACCTTGCCGGTCCCCGCCGCATCAAGGCGGGCGCGGCGCGCGATCACTTTCTCGGATTGCACGCCGTCTCGGGTCACGGCGAGGTCTATAAATCCGGTGGCCGCGTGGTGAAGAACGTGACCGGCTACGATCTGTGCAAGCTTTTGGCCGGCTCGCACGGCACTCTGTCGGTCCTTACCGAGGTGACTGTCAAGGTCCTGCCGGTGCCGGAAAAAACCCGCACTGTCTTGCTGCATGGCCTGGACGATGCGCATGCCGCCTCAGCGATGCAACGGGCCATGAATTCGGCGCACGAAGTATCCGGGGCGGCGCATCTGCCGCCGCCCATCGCCGCCGCGATCCGTGCCCCACGTGTGGCGGATATTGGCGCCGCGGTCACGGCCCTGCGGGTCGAAGGGCCCGGTGTTTCGGTCGACTACCGCTGTGCCGCGCTGCGCCGGGAATTGGCCGATCTGGGTGAGACCAGCGAGCTGCATTCGCACAACTCTCGTCTGTTGTGGGACGAGGTGCGCGATTTTCGCCCCTTGCTGGGCACGCCGGAGGCCGTGCTGTGGCGCCTCTCCGTGCCGCCGTCCGCGGGCCCCGCCCTTGCGGCGCGCATCGCTGCCGAGGGCACGGCGCACTATTACTTCGACTGGGCGGGGGGCCTGATCTGGTTGACCCTCCCACCAACCGATGATGCCGGCGCGGCCCTGGTGCGCGGCGCCCTGGCGGCTAGCGGTGGGCATGCCACCTTGCTGCGTGCGCCGCCGGAGCTGCGCGCCACCATCCCGGTCTTTGAGCCACAGGATGCCGCGAACGCGGCGTTGACCGCACGGGTCAAGGATAGCTTCGACCCGAACCGGATACTCAACCCGGGAC
>JAJFGP010000132.1 GCA_021776055.1 Kiloniellaceae bacterium | reverse complement strand
TCTTGACGGCAACCTGGCGTCCAGTAAGAAAAATCCGACGTGTTGCTAAATTGCCAGGGCCGCAGCGGGTCATTAGGATCAGCCGTCCCGGAGTCGCGACACCGGGAGGCTAGGTTACGCTGGGCCGAGCCGCTATACTTCTATTTGCGCCCCGGTCCCCTCATGGCAGGATCGGGGCATTGTCCAAATCGGGGATGGGAAAATCTTGTCGGATCGGGTCACGTTGGGGAGCTTTGATAGCGCCGAGAGCCGGCAGAGTGTGGCGCTTCGGCTGGCCTCGCTTGGCGTCCTCGCTGTGTTGCTGGGGCTCATCTTCCAAGACGGCCTATCCGCGATGGTCGGCGCCTGGGATCGGGAGGAGTATAGCCATGGCTATCTCATCCCGGTTGTTAGCCTCTTCCTGATTTGGCGAAACCGCCACCAGCTCGCCGCCACCGACCAAAGGGGCGCCTGGTTTGGCGCTGTGGTCGTTTTTCTGGGCCTGGCGATGTTCGTCATGGGCGAGTTGGGGACGCTTTACACGGTTATCCAATACGCCTTTCTGGTTACCCTTTTCGGGGCCGCCCTGGCGTTCTTTGGTTGGTCAGGGATGCGTTTCCTCTGGCTGCCTCTGCTCTATCTCGTCTTTATGATCCCGCTGCCTCAATTCCTCTACAGCGGCCTTTCCAGCGACCTACAGCTCATTTCGTCGGAGCTCGGGGTGGCAGTGATCCGTTTGTTCGGGATCAGCGTCTTCCTGGACGGCAACGTGATCGACCTTGGGGTCTATATGCTGCAGGTGGTCGAGGCCTGTAGCGGTCTCAGATACCTCTTCCCTCTCATGAGCTTCGGTTTTCTCGTCGTCTATCTGTCCCAGGGGCCACTCTGGCAAAAGGGCCTCGTTTTCCTCTCGACCATCCCCATAACGATCCTGATGAACTCCTTCCGCATCGGCGTCATCGGTGTCCTGGTCGAGTATTACGGGATCGAAATGGCAGAGGGGTTCCTGCACAACTTCGAGGGTTGGTTCATCTTCATGGCCTGCGTGCTGATCCTGTTCGGAGAAATCTGGCTGCTCAACAGGATTTTCGGAACGGGCGGGTCGGTATTCGATGGATTCGCCCTCACCGCCGCCCCCGTCGCCCCCCTGCCCCAAGGCAAACCGGTAGTGTCCGTCAGCAAGCGGCTGCCGCGCCCCTACCTGGCGGCGCTGGCCTTTGTCGTGGTCGCCGCCGCCGGGAGTTCCTTCATGGGAGAGCGCGCCGAGGCGGCCCTTGAGCGAAAGGTCTTCGCGACCCTGCCGATGCGGATCGACGACTGGCGCGGGCGGGAACTCTCGCTCGACCGGGAGATTGTGGAGGCCCTCAAGGTCACTGACTACATCATGGCCGATTACAAGCGTGATGCGGAGCCTATGCCAGTTAATTTCTATGTCGCTTACTACAACTCGCAGCGCAAGGGAGAGTCCGTCCATTCGCCGCAGGCGTGCATTCCAGGCGACGGCTGGCGGATCGAAACCTTTGCCGAGCACCAATTGGATGGTGTCGATGCCGCAGGTCAGCCTTTGACGGTCAACCGAGTGATCATCGGCAAGGGGGATTTTCAGCAGTTGGTCTACTACTGGTTCCCACAACGCGATCGCTTCCTGACAAACGAATACTGGGTAAAGTGGTATATCTTCTGGGATGCGTTGACACGTAACCGGACCGACGGCGCCCTAGTCCGACTAGTGACGCCAATCATCGGCCCGGATGGTTTTGACGCGGCGGACCAGCGCCTATCCGACTTCGCGGCGGACTTGATGCCAAAGTTGTCACCTCATTTTCCAAGCTAGCGGCATAAACCAGACGCGAGAGAATCGGCACGGCGGGAATCGCGGCGAAATGCCATGACGGCCTTACTCAGTTTAATCGTTGGACTGTTCGTCACCATGGTGCTGCTGCCGCCCCTAGCGCACGTGGCCGGCAGGCTTCGACTGGTCGACAAACCCAATCACCGCAAGGTACACGACGTGCCAATCCCACGGGTGGGCGGCATCGCTATCTATGTCGGCCTGATTGTCCCGTTGCTGTTGTGGGCACCGCTAGAGCGCATCGATCATTTGTATCTTGTTGGCGGTGCTTTGATCGTCCTATTCGGTGCTATCGACGATCGCTTAGCGCTCGAATTTAAGTGGAAATTCGCTGGCCAGGCTCTTGCGGTCCTGGTGGCGATGGCGGCCGATATCCGCTTCGATATCCTGCCGTTTTGCGGCCTGGACCCGGTTACTCCTTGGATTACATATCCAATTAGTTTTCTCTTCATCCTCGGGGTTACCAACGCGCTCAATTTATCCGACGGGCTAGACGGGCTGGCGGCCGGGGCCTCGTTGCTGAGCCTGGCCGGCATTGGGGCGTTGGCCTATCTGGGTGGCGGACCGGCGATCTACTTGGGCGCGGCTGCCTTAGCCGGCGCAATATTGGGGTTCTTGCGTTTCAACACGCACCCGGCCGTGGTTTTTCTGGGCGATGCGGGCAGCCAATTTCTGGGATTCACCCTAGCCTGCATGACGATCGTCCTGACGCAAAAGGTCAACACGGCGCTGAACCCCATGCTGCCGCTGTTCATCGTCGGTCTACCGCTTCTCGATACCCTGTCCGTCATCCTCATTCGGCTTTGGAATAGACAATCCCCGTTTAGCCCCGACAACCGACACTTTCACCACCGGCTTCTGAAAATTGGCCTGCGGCATTACGAGGCGGTGGCGGTCATCTATGTCTTGCAGTCGCTCGCCGTGGTTCTTGGCTTTCTGCTCCGCTACCAGAGCGATGCGTTGGCATTGGTCACGTTCATCGCCTTCGCCGGCCTGGTCTACAGCCTTCTCTGTGTCGCGGAGGCGCTGCCTCAATACGCCTATGCTTGGGCCCGCCCAGGGCGCGACGGCGACACGGGCCAAGAAACCGTCACCCCTGGGACCGGCCTGCTTGACCGTTTCACATGGTTGCCGATGGCCTCGGCCCACTACGTGCAGTTTGCGGTGTCGGCCCTGCTTCTCGGCGCCGCCCTTCTTGTCGAACGCCCGCCGCGTGACATCGCAGCCGTTGCCGCCGGTGTGGCCGCCATGACGATCTTTGCGCATTTCTTTCTCAACCCGTGGACGCGGTTGTTCGTGCGCGTTGGCACTTATCTTCTGGGTATTTTCACAGTGTTTCTGGTGGCGCCGATAACAGCCGCGAACGCGCAACTTGATTCAGCCCTGAATGTCTATCTGATCGTGCTGAGTTGTGTGCTGGCCGTGGCCATTCGACTGACCCGGCGCGAGACGTTCCAGATGACGCCACAGGATCTTCTGGTCCTGTTCTTCGTCCTGGCGGTACCAAATCTACCCTGGGACTCGGTTACCCAGTTTCCGGTCGGTTCGATGACCCTTCGGGCCGCCGTGATCTTTTATGCCTGCGAATACATTCTAAGCCGGGACAACTTGTCCTTTCGGCTGCTACGTCTGGCGGGATTCTTGGGCTTGGCTGTTCTCGGATACCGCGGCTTGCTCTAGCCCAACCAGCGTTCCAACAGATCGAATCTTGGCGAAGCCAAGACCAACCATACGCCGACCAGGAAGATCGCTAGCGAGGCGACGGCGAGAATCCAGCGTAGCTTCCCTTGATAGACCGTCGATTCGGGGGCCGGTTCCCGCCTGGAGCCTGAAAATTCCGGCGAGAATTCCCGTGGTCCCGACCGCGCGGCCGTAGCGGCTGGAATTGGATCGGGCGATGCAATATTGGGCTCGGGCTTAGCGTTTTCCTCGCCGTCCGTCCCCGCCACATCCGGGGCTGGCACTTTCGCCTGAGGCGTAAAAGCACTGACAACTCGGGGGCCAGCGTCACCAGCGTCTCCAACGTCTAATGTAGCTTCGGATGGGACGACGGCGAACGGAGCGTCGCCGCCGACGCTCTGCCGGCCGACAACACGTTGGGACCGGACGGCAACCTTGGTCCTGCGTGATGCCACCAAGCGTCTGACTTCCTCGTGGATCTGCTCCCGGCTGGGTGGATCCGCCCCCATCCACTGACCGCTTTGGCCGCGATCCTCGATGACCGAAATGACGGTATCGACGTCTATCTGACGCATCTCCTCGCCAAAGCCATAGACCAAGGCAATATCGCAGAGGCCATTGATCAGGCGCGGGATACCTTTGGAGAGAAAATAAAGCGCGTCACAAGCGGCATCGGTAAAAACATCGGCGTCCCCACCCGCTACCGTCAGGCGATGCCGGATATAGGCATGGGTTTCTTGCAGCGTTAGCGCCTTCAAGTGATAGCTGATGGCAACTCGCTGGGCGAACTGGCTCATGTCAGGCCGGTTCAAGATTTCCGCCAACTCGGGTTGGCCGACCAGAACGACCTGCAGCAACAAATCCTTGCTGGCATTCACGTTGGAGAGCATGCGCAGCTCTTCCAGGGTTTCCGATTCCAGATTCTGCGCCTCGTCGACGATCAGCACGCAGCGCCGCCCCGCCGCATATTGGGCGATTAGAAATTCGGTAAATATCTCATGTAACCCGACCGTTTCCTTGCCTTGGTAGTTAAGATCGAAGGCATACATAATCCATCGCAGCAGACTGCCGAAGTCGCGTGGCGTGTTGCTGATTAAGCCGACGGTCGTATCGGTGCCGACCTGTTGCAAGAATCTGCGCACCAAAGTCGTCTTGCCGGACCCGACCTCGCCGCTGATAACAGTGAAACCGGCCTGCCCGGTGAGGCCGTATTCGAGGACGCTGTATGCCGACCTGTGCTTGGCGCTAAGGTACAAGAAATCGGGATCGGGAAGCAGTGAGAACGGCTTCTCCCTAAACCCATAGAAACTCTCATACATCTAAGCGCGCCTCTGTGTGAAAAGGCCAAGTGTCATGGGTAGGGGCGAAGGTTCGCCGCGGATGAATGATTGAGCACCGTACCAATAAGCTTGCGCTCGTCCAGAAGCTCAAGGGCGCGGCGCACATCGCCGCTGTGGGTCGACCCCTCGCGTACAACCAGCAGCGTTGCGTCGATCTGCGGCAGGAAGACGAGTGCATCGTCGCAACTGAGCAGCGGCGGCAGATCGTAGATGACGAAACGATCCGGATAGCGTGCCTTTAGTTCTCGGGCGAGGCTGACCATCTGGGGTGACGTCAGCGCCTCCGAGGAATTGTTCAAGGGCCGTCCCGCCGGGAGCAGAACCAGCCGATCGATGCCTGGATTCACAAGACAGTCCGAAAGTGCTGCGCCATCGAAAAGGTAGTCGCTCATACCAGCTTCTACGGACAGATCAAAAACGTCCGCCAAGCTAGGCTGGCGCAGATCGAGATCGACCAGCAGAACGGTATGATTGGCATCCAGCGCCATGCTTACGGCAAGGTTGGCTGCCGTTAGAGTCTTGCCCTCTCCAGGATTCGGGCTGCATATCCCAAGTGTCGTACTGCCTCTAACCGCCAAGCGCTGCATGACCTGGGTGCGTAGCATGCGGAACAGGTCGGCCCGCAAGTCTTGCTTAAGTCCCGCAATCACCCGATGGTCCCGCAACGTGGTATCGGGCACGGAAACGACACGGGTCATCGGCTCGCCGGTTGGCAGACGGAGCGCCGTGGAGATCGCATGGGTGCCGCTTGGCAAGGGTGCTGCGCCGGTATGCGCCCGCCTTTGTTCCCTCGCCTTCGCCAGAGCTTTTTCGATGCGTTCCATCGCTTGCGCTACCTCAACCTAGACACGCTATGCGCCGCTAAAACGGCCGACATAGTCGGCAAATCGGCGCTCGGCGATGGACCAAAGAACATCGAGTGGCATGACATATTCCTGGACAACATAGAGACCGCCGGCAACGAGGACCACGGTGCCGGTGGCCGACAGGGCGATACGGCCCCAGCTATGCATGGTATCGAACCGGTTCTTGATGTGCGGCACTATAACCAGAGGCGGCGCACCGGTCAGAACGGCAAGCTGCTTTGCGCCATAAATCGACTGATCCAAGGTTTCGAACAAGGCGATGCACCCGACACCGGCGGCTACGGAAAAGACGAAACCCAGCACCAGTATCGCCCACCGGTTCGGCTGGACCGGCTCTACCGGTAGGTCCGGCGGCTCGATGAGGGAAAATCGCTCGCTCTTGCGTTCCGTCTCCAGGGCCTGACCCAGCTCCGCCGCGGTCTCCTTGGCCCTGACCTCTCTGTAGTTGGCCAGAGCGCTTTCGTAGTCGCGCTGTAACAGGCGATACGCCTGTTCGATTTGCGGGGCGTCAAGGATGCGCCGCTCAATGTCCTTCACCTTGGCCGCCAGGGACGCCTGTTGGCTCTCCAAGGCGCGGCGGTCCGATTTCCCTGCCTGCAGCTGAGCTTTCAGGCGAATATAGGCGGGATTGTCGGGCTTGGCTTCGACGGCATCCGCCGGCGGCGGTGCGCTTTGTGCGGCCGCCAGGGCAACTCGGGTCGCCGCGATCTGTCGCTGCAGGCGGACAACATCGGGGTGGTCGTCCGAATATTTCTCGCGCGCAACGGCAAGATCGGTCTGCATGGCATCCAGTTGCAGCGCCAATTCGGCCGGGTCGGCGCGGGCCCCTGTTTCCAGCTTTAGCGCTTCGATCTCGCGGGACAGTTTAACGACGTCCGGGTGTTTGGGTCCGTAGATACCTTGGAGGCTGACGAACTCGGTCTGCAATGCCCGAAGCCGTTCGGACGGGCTAAGGACACGCCGCCCGTCGATCAGATATGAATCGTACGGGCTGATCTGCGCCAACTCCGCCTCGAGGTAAATCTGACGCTCATCGAGGCTCTGGATCTGTCGCCGTATCTCGAGCATCTCGCGCTCGGTGCGGTCCATCAGCTGGAGATTCAGGGCGGATTGCTCCGGCAGGCTGCCGGAATTTTCGCGCTTGAACTCTGCCAGCGCGGACTCGAGCCGGTTGACCAACGCCTCCAGCTTCGCTGTCTCGCTAGTGAGGAACTCGGTGGTCTCCGCGGCCTGCTCACGGCGAGTCCGAAGGTTCTCGCTGAGATAGAGGGAAACCAATTCGTTGAGGACGCGCTGGGCGGTCGCCGGTTGGCGATCCAGGAAGCTGAGGGTAAAGGCGATGGTCGCTTGGGTGGGGCGCCCGCTGCGTGGGTCGACCACATCGGCGCTGACCAGATCCAGCTTGATTTCCCCGCGCATGTCCTGGACGACCAGGTTGATCGGCGAACGCTCTCGCTCTTTGGCGTAAAGTTCGAATTTATTGATGATGCCGATCAGATTCTGCGTCGTCATGACCCGCTGGGTAATGACTTGAAGCCGTTGATCCGCATAGCTTGTGACGGTCGAGCTCACCAGATCGCGAGGAACATCCGGCTCCTCGATCAGGATCGTGGACGACGACTGATAGGTCGGCGGCCAAAGGAAGGCGACTAGAGAGGCGATCACGAACAGCACCAGCACGGGCAGTAAAAACTGCCACCGGCGCCGCATCAAGATTGCGACGTAGTCCTGGAGTCCGTATTGCGTTTGTTCCACTTGGCCGTCCACGTTACGCGGTCTAATCCGATTCCCCAACCACCGCCAGCGCCCCGCGCATATTCCGCCGGCTTAGTGACCGAATGTCCAGCTCTCCGGCCGATATGTCACAGTAACGAAAACGGCGTTCGAATACGCCCGGTCCGCCGTATCCGTACCCTGAGTGCGGAACCGATAGCTGCCTGTAAGGTCCCAATCTTGCCCGACCGCCCAGGTTAGGCGCGGCTCGATACTAAAGAAGTCGCGGTCGCGGCTGGCGGTGGAATCATTGGTTGGGTTGCTGTCTTGCTGAAAGAATGCCCGCAAGCTGCCCGACAGGCGCGGCAGGAATCTGTGATTAGCGCTGACCGTAAATCTGTTGCGCTGTAAAGGCGAGCCGCTGCTCGTCGGTTCGATCTGGCGCTCGAAGCTGGCCCCCAGGGCGGTCAGGTCGCTGAGCTGGTAGTCCACGCCCGCGTTAAGACTGTAGCCGAAGGAACTTTCTTCATCCGTCTGCAATCCGCCGCCGGGAACCAAAACATCGGTCACAAAGTACTGCGGCCCGGCGCCCGCCGAAGCCGTCAGCCTATCCGAGAACGTATGCTCCCAGTTGGCCAGGGCGGTAACTGAATTACTCTGCAGTTCGACGACCGAGTCCGAGACAAAGTGATTACCCGACAAATTCAAGCTCACCACATCGGCTTGGGTCACCTGCCGCGCCCAGCCGGCGTTGGCGGCAAGGCTTCGGTAGTCGTTCAGGGTACCAGATTCATAGTTGACCTCGGTCCAGCCGGCACCGACGCTAATTGTATCGATCTCCGTCACGGCGTAGCTCCACGACGGCGCGACCCGAAACAGGTTGCGCTGCGTGGTCGTCGTGAAGTTACCGGTATCGGCTTCTTCCGTGACCAGCGTCGAAGCTCGACTGGCCTCGCCTTGCACTCGAAGCAGGCCAAGCTGTGTTCGATATCGGACGTCGGCCCGCAGCCGCGGGTCTTCCGTGTTGAGGTTCGAATCTTCCGTGTATCGCGCGATGGATAGATCGGCCTTGAAACTCATATCCCAAATCGGACTGCGCCTGCTCACGTTCAGGTACGGCGCGAAAATTGCGCCGAAGACCGATTGCTCGTTGGTGGAACTCAGGCGGATGTTGTCATCGAACTTGCCGGTCAGGCTGGCGCTACTCTCGGCCGACCATTCCGCCGCATAGGCGCCAACGGCGGGAACGATCGCGGCCAACGACCAGCAAAGCGCGTGACGAAAACTGAGTCGCGATTTAGTCCGAACCGGGCGATCCGGCACCAATGGCGCCACCGGCAATCTGCGGGATCCTTGCTCCAGTTGGGCCATTAGTCGGGCACGACCACGACGTCGCCGCTCTCGAGCTGGATATTCGTCTCGAGGTCCTCGCCGTTCTTGACGGCGGAATAGTCGAAGGAGAGGGCCTGCTCCTTGCCGGTCACCCGGTCACGACGCAGGATCTTGATGTCGTTCTCGTCGCCGAAAGGGGTCAGGCCACGGGCCAAACTCAATGCTTGCATCACATCGATCCTGTGGCTGACGGGGAATTCGCCGGGGTTGTTCACCTGCCCGACCACATAGATCCTGTTTCCGGTGGTGCCGAGGACCGTGACCGTGATTTGCGGGTCGGGGATGAATTCCTTGATGCGCGCGACAAGGTCGCCTTGGACTTCCTGAGGGGTTTTGCCCGCCGCCATCAGATGCCCGGCGAGCGGGAAGGAAATCATCCCATCGGGCAACACCAGCGTCTGGCGCTGCATGCCCTCTTCCTTCCAGACGGAAATGTCCAGGGTATCCCCCGGATTGAGCCGATAACTGGCCTCCTGAGCCAAGACCGGCCCGGATAAAACGCACAGAATCAGCCCCGCGACGGCCCGGTTCATCTGCCTAATTCCCAAGTTTCCCTCGCGCGCAAATCGACTGCCGCGATAAAATAGCACGGCAGCGCCACAACTTAACCGATTTTTACAGAGCAACAAGGGTTGCATGAGTACAGGCCAATACAGGGAAATTTCGGCCTGAAAAGTAAAGACAATCTCTTAACGAAAGAGACAGTTAAACCGTCACGTAGCTGAGAACCCGTTTCGCCGCCGCCCCAGCCTCGCAAGGCGGCGCGCGCTATGCTCTAACCCATTGAAAAAGTGGTGCCCAGGGGCGGATTCGAACCACCGACACCGTGATTTTCAGTCACGTGCTCTACCAACTGAGCTACCTGGGCGACCGGGCGCATGGCCCTTAGGCGGGCGCCGAGCGCTTATAGGCAATGCCGAGTGCGCTGTCCAGCCTTTGCCCCCCATCCAACATTTGCCCACGTCATGGCGGCAAGCTGAGTTCGACGGTGGCACTGGCGTCGTCGCGGGCGACGGTAACTTGCAACGGCTGGCCGGGCCGGGCGAGCGCGATGGCGGCGCGGGCGTCGTTGATACCACGCACCAGGCGGCCGCCGATGGCGGTTATCAGGTCATCCTCGACAAGGCCGGCCTGCGCGGCCGCGCCACCGGGGGTTATGGCGATTATCCGGACACCCGCCTGGCTAACCCGATCGGCGGGCGCCAGGCCAGCGAAGCGCATGCCCGTATCTGCATGGCGCACCTTCCCGCCGGCCATGAGATCGTCGACCACCCGCTGCACCAAACCGACGGAGGCGGCGAAATTGATGCCGATATTGGCATCGGATACTTTCGTGAAAATCGCCGAGAGAACGCCGAGAAGGCGGCCCTGCCCATCCACCAGCGCGCCACCGGAGGCACCCGGATTGACCGCTGCATCGGTTTGCACAAAGTCCTCGACGGGATTGAAACCAACGCCGCTGCGGTGCAATCCGGAAACCACACCACAGGTAACCGATATTCCGAGGCCGAATTGATTGCCCAACGCGCAAGCCGGATCGCCCAGCGCCGGTTCAGGCGCGGTCTCAAGCACCGGCACATCGACATCGATGGCCAGCACCGCCAGGTCCGTTGTCACATCGGCACCGACCAAACGCGCAGGCACCTCGCGCCCATCCGGCAGGCGCACCGTGATTTCAATAGCGCGGTCAACCACATGCAATGCCGTGATCAGGAAGCCGCCCGGGCGGATCGCGACTGCTGTCCCCTCCGGTGACGATCCTGGCGGCAAATTCGTTTGCCCACCCCGATCGTAGCCAGGCCAAAGCGGTAGCACCGTTACAACCGAGTCCATGACTTTAGGATCGAGAGCAGAGGCCGGCGACGCCACGATGACCATGACGGCCAACAGCAGGACCCGCCACCCAAGCAACCGTATGTGGCGTGTCATGGCGGTGTGGTCAGGTTTCGTTGTCGGACTGCGCGCCATCGGTCTCGAAGTCCGCACTCGGCGCATCGCCCGGTCTTTCGTCCGTCGGCACTCGGTAGCCGCCGGTCAGCCAGCGGCCCAGGTCCAAATCGGCACACCGGCGAGAACAGAAGGGGCGCGCCTCCTGGACTGTCGGCGCCCCACAGATTGGGCACTTCGACGCCGTCTGGCGGCGAGTTTTTCGTCGGTTATCGTCAGTCATCGCCATCTATTCTAGCACGATATCGAAACCGTCTCGCCCCTGTTGCGGCCGGAGCATCACCGGGCGGCCGAGACTCTCCTCAACCGCCGCGCGGGCCGCGGCGGCGGGACCCTCCAGGGCGGCAATGAGGCGTGGTCCAGCGGCAATAGCGACACCGCGGCCTGGAGCGCCCGTTGCGACGGTCTTGGCGGCGCGCAGGGCGGCGAAGGCCTGGGATACCGGATCGTAGGTGCGCCCGCCGCCGGCGATGCCGCAGGCCTCGGTCAAAACTTCGTGCAGGGCCGGCCCCGCCCGGCGCCGCGTTATCTCGACCAGGCCGGAACGGCGCATGGGGGAAACACGGCCGGGCTGCGTATCGTCGGCCAGCCCGCGCTGTAAAGTGCGCACCACACGGTCCCGCGCGCCCTGGTCCGCGAGATCGAGGAAATCGACGACGATCAGACCGGACAGGTCGCGCAGGCGCAGTTGCCGGGGTATCTCGGCTGCCGCCGCCAGATTCACGGCCAAGGCGCCGGTACTCCCGGCACTATCGTGGCGGCCGGCGTTGACATCGATGGCGGTCAGGGTCTGAACCGGCTCGACCAACAGGAAACCACCCGCAGGGAGGCCAACTCGGGGCTCCAGCAAGGCTTCGATCTGGGCCTCGATGCCGGCGCGCTCGAACAACGAGATAGTGTCCAAGTCCAGGCGCAATCGTTCCAACATCTCCGGCCGTGCAGCGACCATCTGGCGGGCACGGGCAAAGGTCGCGGGATCGTCGATGACGATCTCCTCAAGCGTCTCAGTGGCATCGAGTGCCATCGACAAGGGATCTTGGGCGCGGCGTAACAAGGTCGGCGGCGCGGCGCTTTCGGCCACCGCAAGCAATGCCGGGGACAGTTCGCCGAAGCGGGCGGTCAGGCGCGCACCCTTCTCCGCCGTGGCATCACGGGCTACCCTCAAGATTAGCGAGTCGCCTTCGGAGAGACCCTTGGGCGCTTCGTCTAAAGGGAGAAAGCCAGGACGCTCGGCGCCGATGTCGACAAAAGCGGCGGAGAGTTTTGGCTGCAAAGTCACGACGCGCCCAAGATAGATGTCGTCCGCCAGAGACGGTTTGTCGTCGCGCAATATAACGAGATCGTACAACAAACCGTCGGCTAGCCAAGCAGCACGGACCTCACCGGGTAGTGCCGAGATGAATAGCTGGTTGCTCATTCTCTAGCACCGGCCATTCTTAGGAACTGGCCGGCATATAGCCAAGGCCGGCGAGGACCACAACAGTCTCTGTCAGAGGCAAGCCGACCACGTTGCTATAGGAACCATTGATGCGTGGGATGAAGGCGGCGGCCCGGCCCTGAATGGCGTAGCCGCCGGCCTTGCCTTGCCATTCGCCAGCTTCGATGTACGCGTCGATCTCCGAGGTCTGCAAACGCTTGACCCAGACGATGGTGGTCACCAGGCGCTCGACCTGGCGCCCATCCGGGGCGATGACCGCCAGCCCACCATAGACCCGGTGGCGGCGGCCGGAGAGCAGTTCGAGACAGCGACGGGCGGTCGCCGCATCCTCGGCCTTGGGCAACAAGCGGCGGCCAACGGCAACCACCGTATCGGCGGCGAGGATGAAGGCGCCAGGGTGTGCCGGTGCCACGGCGGTTGCTTTCCGGGCGGCCATGCGGCGGGCATAAGGCACCGGCAGCTCGCGCCGGCGCGGCGTTTCGTCGATGTGCGGTGGGCTGACGGCCTGTGGCTCAATACCGATCTGACGCAGAAGAGCCAGTCGGCGCGGCGATGCAGAGGCTAGGATCAGCGGTGCGCGTTGGTGCATCGGCACGGGATGTGCGGCGGCCATCGGCCGGGCAGGACGAGCTATTTGTAACGGAAGGTGATGCGGCCCTTGGTCAGATCGTAAGGCGTCATCTCAACATTAACGCGGTCGCCGGCCAAGACCCGGATCCGGTGCTTGCGCATCTTCCCGGCCGTATGGGCCAGAAGTTCATGGTCGTTGTCGAGCTTCACGCGAAACATCGCATTCGGCAGCAACTCAACGACCGTCCCTTGAAACTCAAGTAAATCCTCTTTCGCCATACACTCCTCTTTCAGTCAAATTCCAACAGCATTTGCGTAATCTTAGGGCGGATACGCCCGGTCACTTTGCGCGGCGGATCATAGCGAAGTCCGGCGCCGGAAACAAACACCGGAAATTGCGGCCAAATTGGGGTCGATGTCCGTCAGACGACCGGCTTCAAATCGAGGGTGAAGCGCTCCTCGATCCGGCGCTTCAGGGTGTCGCGCACCTGACGGTAGGCGTCCAGGCGGGTTTCTCGATTGCCCTCGACGAGGGTCGGGTCATGGGTGTTCCAGAACTCCACGTCGCAGGCCATGGTCCGGGTCATCTCGACGGCACTATGTTGCGCCTCCGGCGACAGGGAGATGATGAGGTCGTAGGATGTGTCTTCAAGATCGCCAAAGGATTTAGCGCGGTGGCGGGAGATGTCGATGCCGATTTCGTCCATGACCTCGATGGCAAACGGATCGATCCCGGCGGACCGCACACCGGTGGAATCCACATAGATCCGGTGACCAAGCAGATGCTTCAACAATCCCTCCGCCATCGGCGAGCGCACCGAATTCAGGGAGCAAGCGAAGAGCACGGCATCGGGCAGATCGCGCATCGTACGCCTATCCACGTATGTGGAGAACGCAGATCAACGTGAAGATCCGCCGGGCGGTTTGAAAATCGATGTCGATCTTGCCGCCCAGCCGACTGCATAGCAGTTCGGAACCTTCGTCGTGTAGGCCACGCCGGCCCATATCGATGGCTTCGATGCGCGAGGGGCTGGCGGTCTTGATTGCCTCGTAGTAGCTCTCGCAGACCGTGAAATAATCTTTCACGATGCGGCGAAGGGGCATCAGCGCCAGGGTAACCGTCGCGACCGGCGTTTCCGCATCATCGCGGATATCGAATATCAAACGGCTTTCGGCGATCGACAGATGCAGGCGGTACGGCCCATGCGGATGATCGGCGGGGGCGAAATAGTTGTCTTCGATCAGATCGTAGATGGCGACGGCGCGTTCGTGCTCTACGTCGGCGCTGCGGCGCACGACGCTGCGTTCGTCGAGCGTGATTTCGACGATACGCCGCCGCGGGTCTTGATCGCTTGGCCGGTCGGTCATGCGGTTGCTCCGGTCCCGCCGGTCTTAGTTGTCCGAGTCATTGCCGCCCGGTTCATTACCCAGGCGCAGGGCGATGGACAAGGCATGCGCCTCCAACCCCTCGGCGCGTGCCAGGGTGGCCGCCGCCGGACCCAGCGCCCGCAAGGCGGCCGCATCGCAGCCGATCAGCGAGCTGCGTTTCATGAAGTCAAGCACCGACAGGCCGGAGGCGAAGCGCGCGCTGCGCCCGGTCGGCAGCACGTGATTGGGGCCGGCCAGATAATCGCCGATAGCTTCCGGCGTGTGACGGCCGAGGAAGATGGCACCGGCATGGCGCACCCGCGCCGCCAAGGCGTCCGGGTCGGCAACGGCCAAGGCCAAATGCTCGGGGGCGATGCGGTCGATGAGCGACGGCGCCGCGTCCAAGTCCGGCAGCACGATGATGGCGCCGTGCCGGGCCCAACTTTCACCGGCCACCTGGCCACGCGGCAGGGTGGCAAGCCGCGCCTCCACCGCATGGGCCACCGCCGCCGCGAAGTCCGCGTCGTCGGTCATCAGGATCGACTGCGCGGCGGTATCGTGCTCGGCCTGCGCCAAAAGATCGGCGGCGATCCAATCCGCATCGTTGGCCCCATCGGCGACGACCAAAATTTCCGACGGCCCGGCGATGGTATCGATGCCTACGGTGCCAAAGACCTGGCGCTTCGCGGCGGCAACATAGGCGTTGCCGGGACCGACGATCTTATCGACAGGAGCGATGGTCGCGGTGCCAAAAGCCAAGGCAGCGATCGCCTGCGCCCCGCCGACACGGTAGACCTCGGTCACGCCTGCCAAATGCGCGGCCGCCAGAACCAACGGGTTGAGCACACCATCAGGGGCCGGCACCACCATGACCCGGCGATCCACGCCCGCCACCTTCGCCGGCAACGCATTCATCAGCACCGACGACGGATAGGCGGCGGTGCCGCCGGGTACATAGAGACCAGCCGAATCGACCGCCGTCCAGCGATGACCCAAGCGCACGCCCGTGGCATCGCGGTAGTCCAAATCTTCGGGAATCTGGCGCCGGTGGTAGTCTTCGATACGCTCGGCAGCCAGCTTTAGGGCAGCCACCGTGTCATCGGCGCAATTCGCCGCGGCACCCGCCAACTCGCTATCCGGAACCCGCAGATCGGCGGCATCGATGGTGACACGATCGAAACGTCGCGTGTAATCGAGCAACGCCACATCGCCGCGCGCGCACACCTCGGAAATGATGGCGGCGACGACTTGATCGACATCCTCCTGCGCCTCGCGCTTGGCGGCCAGGAGCGTTTCGAATGCCGC
Organism: Kiloniellaceae bacterium; assembly: GCA_021776055.1. Lineage (GTDB taxonomy): Bacteria > Pseudomonadota > Alphaproteobacteria > Kiloniellales > J153 > JAJFGI01. The sequence continues at coordinate 3,595 of JAJFGP010000132.1, read as the reverse complement.
CTCGAAGCCGGGCGCCGTGGCATCCAACCTATGCGGCATCGGCGGCCTCCCGGAAGCGGTCGACCCAAGCGCTCACCTCGACCGGGCGAGTTTTTAGAGCCGCCCGGTTGACGATCAACCGCGAGGTCACCTCGGCAATCACCTCGACCTCCACCAGATCGTTGGCGGTCAGCGTAGCACCGCTGGAGACCAGATCGACGATGCGCTGACACAGGCCCAGGCCAGGGGCCAATTCCATGGCACCGCTTAGCTTGATGCATTCCGCCTGGACGCCGCGCGCGGCGAAATGGCGGCGGGTGATGGCCGGATACTTGGTGGCGACGCGAATATGGCTCCAGCGCGCCGGGTCGTCGCCGGCACCCAGGTGCGCCGGCTCGGCGACCGACAGGCGGCAGTGCCCAATTCCCAGATCGACGGGCGCATAGAGTTCCGGATAATCGAATTCCATGATCACATCGTTGCCGGCAACACCGAGATGCGCGGCACCGAAGGCGACGAAGGTCGCTACGTCGAAACTGCGAACCCGAACGATCTCGATGCGCGGATCGTCAGTGGCAAAGCGCAAGCGCCGATCATCCTCGTCCGCAAAGGCCGCCTCGGGGCGAATGCCGGCGCGGTGCAGCAACGGCACCAGTTCACCCAGAATACGGCCCTTAGGAACGGCCAGAACAAGAGCTTGATTGGCGGACACCGGATTACTTCCCCTCGCGCACGGATCGGTTCAAGATTGGCCGGGCGGATCGCCCTCAGCGTCCGAGTGCGTTGGCTGCCAGCGCGTGGGCCACGGCTCGCCTAAATCCTCTAGGTGACAACGGATGCCGCCGACCTCGAGACGAATACTCGCTCCGCCGGCAAAGATCAGGGTGATGGCATCCGGGCGGCTTTGCAGGGTCAGGAGATTGAGGATCTGGCTCTTGCGCTGCATGTCCAGACCCTTGAACCGGACGGCGCGCACCCGGTCGAAACAAACGCCGCAATTCACGCGCTGGTAGGGCGCTTCGCTTCCGTCCTCGCCGTCGCGCTCGGTAAAGCGGGCATCGGGTCCCGGCACGGGCGGCACGGGCACCTCGGCGGGCGCGCGTTCCCAACGAAAGCGGTTAGCAACCATGACGAAGCGCCGCTCGGCCTTGAGAAAAGCGATCTCGGAGAGCGGGACCAGCGCATCCTGCAAGCACGCGGCGATGGTTTGCAGATCGTCCGCATCGAGGGCCCGCAGGCGCAAGGGTGCCGAACCGGCGGTTGTCTCGTCACCGTTGTCGGGTGTGTCGCTCACTTGATTCGCTCGATCCGGGCGCCACAGGCAGCCAGCTTATCCTCCAGCCGCTCATAGCCACGATCCAGATGGTAGACACGGTTGACCACGGTCTCGCCCTGCGCCGCCAAGGCGGCGATCACCAGGCTGACGCTGGCGCGCAGGTCAGTGGCCATCACCTCGGCCCCGGTCAGCGACGGCTGGCCACGCACCATGGCCGAGGCGCCGTGCACGTTGATGTCGGCGCCCATGCGGCACAGCTCGGGCACGTGCATGAAGCGATTTTCGAAGATGCTCTCGGTGATCATGGCCGCGCCCTCGGCGGCGGCCATGAGCGACATGGTCTGCGCCTGTAAATCCGTCGGAAAGCCGGGGAACGGTTCAGTCATCACGTCAACACCATGGAGGCGCCCATCGGCGCGCTTGACGTGCAGCCCGCGGTTGGTTTCGGTGACGGAGACCCCGGCCCGGCCGAGAATTTCAATGACCGAGCGCAGGTGCTCTGCCTTGGCGCCCAGCAATTCCACCTCGCCGCCGGTAATTGCCGCCGCCATGGCATAGGTGCCGGTCTCGATGCGGTCGGGAATGACGCTGTGTGCGGCGCCGTGCAGACGCTCGACCCCGTGGATAATCAAGGTATCGCTACCCATCCCCTCGATGCGCGCGCCCATGCTGGTAAGACACAGGGCCAGATCGGTGACCTCCGGCTCGCGCGCGGCGTTCACCAGACGGGTCGTGCCCTTCGCCAAGGTGGCCGCCATCAGCAGATTCTCGGTCGCCCCAACCGAGACCATGGGAAAGACGATCTCGGCGCCCACCAGGCCGTTCGGCGCGGCGGCATGCACATAGCCCTCGCGCAGGTCGATCTCGGCACCCAACAGGGTTAGCCCCTTGAGGTGCAAATCCACCGGACGGGTACCGATGGCACAGCCGCCGGGCAGCGATACCTCCGCCCGCCCCTCGCGCGCCAGCAGCGGCCCAAGGACCAGGATGCTGGCACGCATCTTACGCACCAGATCGTAGGGCGCGCGGGTGCTCGTGATGGTTCCCGCCGATAGCTCCAAGACCCGACCGATATGGCCGTCGCCGGCGGCAGCACCGTTCATGCGGATCTCCACCCCGTGCTGAACCAGCAGGTTGGCCAGGGTCGTAATATCCGCCAGATGCGGCAGGTTGGAGAGGGTAAGCGTTTCTGCGCTCAACAGGGCAGCCGTCATCAGCGGCAATGCCGCGTTCTTGGCGCCACTGATGGGAATCTCGCCGTTAATCGGCACCCCACCGCAAATTCTGATTCGATCCATCGCTCGTCCTTAACGGGGGAAACGGGGGTACCGGCCAAGAGGCATGTACCGGAAGACATCTACCGGAGGGCCGTTAAGAATTCCCGGTGGTTCTACTGTACAACCCAGGCGCCCTCAAGCCTCGCCCTCGGGTCCAGGGTCCCCAGCTACCGCGGACGGCACCGGGTCCGGCTCGGCCCGGCCATGGCGCTGAGCGGCGCGTTTCCGCAGATTCTCGCGCAGAGCACGGGCCTGGCGGGCTTGGCGGGCCGCCAATTCCTCCCGGCCCCGTACGGACAGGCGCGGCCCCTTATCATCCCCCTTGGCCATGGCCGGGACCTTGCGGGCCGATTGCGGCAAGGTCAAGGCGAGAGGCCGGAAAAGGGGCCCTTCCAGGCCCAATACCGGAGATGACAAGGTTCTTGCCACGACTCGGGGGCAATGGCATGGTGCCGCCGCCTTAAGCGCCCCCAATATGCGCCAGATTCGCGCGCGCCGCCGTAGCTCAGGGGTAGAGCGCGCCCTTGGTAAGGGCGAGGTCGTAAGTTCGATTCTTACCGGCGGCACCAGCACTTAGCTGATATCATGGAATGTTTCTACGGCGCAAAAAGTGTCGCCATGGCTATAGATTGTGATTAAATTCCCATTCACTAAACTTGAGTTTATCGGTGTATGATATATATGCGAATTGGCGCCTCACGCGGCGTAGACAGAGAGAGAATGCGAAATGTCCACGCAGAAAATTGCCGCCCCGCCGCCTCGGACCGACGCGGCCCCGACTAAGCCCAAGAAGCTGTCACGGGACCGGCTTGTCCGGCTCTATAAGAGTGTGACGCGGCGCATTCCCAAGACTCTGTCGATTCTTGCCAAGTGAACCGGTCTGGATTACGGCAGAAGACGTAGTCTGGATAAACCAGCAGATTCTCGCCGAAACAGGCGAACCTCATCGTTTATCCGATCGAGCCTTGCTTGAGAGCGCCATCAATCGCCCGCGCGACCGATGGGGGCTCGGGGAGGAAAAGGACGTGCTCCGCATCGCCACCAGCCTTCTCTACGGCCTAGC
>JAJFGP010000131.1 GCA_021776055.1 Kiloniellaceae bacterium | reverse complement strand
CTATGGCGCGGAAGGGACAACGATCGAGCGCACCGAGGACTTTGCCCCCGCTTTTGAGAAAGCCATGGCGGCCGGTAAGCCGGCGCTGCTAGAACTGAAAGTGGACCCGGAGGCAATTACCCCCAAGGCAAGCCTGAGCGAGATCCGCGCGAGCGCGCTGACGAAAGCGTCGGCCCGTTAATTCTTATTGTCCCAACTCCCGGTTCGGGAGTCGGATTAGAGGTCGGCCTCTAAGGTCACAAGCTTGTGCGGCCGCGTCACAATATAGGCCGCGACGAGACCAAGGATCGCGCCCAGACCAGCAGGCAGGACCCAATCCTCGGCAATGTACACGGTGACGAACAGCAGGCTGCCGCCCATCGTCGTCACGGCCAGGACCTTGGCGCGCAGCGGGATCATCCGATGGGCATGCCAGTCGCGCAGCAGCCGGCCCAACCGGGGATGGGTGTACAGCCAGGCGTGGAATCGGGCCGAGGACTTCGAGAACGCCCAGAGCGCGATCAGAAAAAACACCGTGCTCGGCACCAGCGGCAGGAACAGCCCAACGGTGCCCGCGGCAACATTAAGGGCGCCGAAGGCGAACAGCCCGTGCCGGATTCCGGGGCAAGCCAGGATCCGGTTTTCCAGAGTCTCCACCGGGGCGTGCTGTGAGCGCGGTTCCATGGCCACAGAATGCCCGGCGAACGTGAACGAAATCTTACCGATTATCCGGGTCTAACCTCTTGTCATCCAGGGTCTTTTCGGATTTGTCCCGCTCCTTGACCTGGTGCCCTGACTCGGCCTTGGTCCGGCCGTGGCGGACCCGGCTCTCGGCCGCCTGGGCCTCCTTGTCCGTCCGTTTTTTCCGTTTGCGCGCCTGACGGAGGTTAACGATCTCGGCCATGGCCCATGGCTCCCTTGTGGTATCCGGTCAAAGCCGGCGCCTCGTACCCCGGTAACCCATCTGATATAAGGTTCTGTACGGTCGGGACCAGTCGAAAAACGGGGCCGGCCGATGCCGACCTTGGTACCGTGCGCATGGAGATCCAGTCCCGTTGACCACTGCCTAATCGCGAGGCGCCCCGATGACTGCCTATACACCCCCTGTTGCCGACATGCGCTTCGTCCTCGACGAGTTGGCGCGCCTGGACGAGATCGCCGCCCTGCCCGGCTACGAAGAAGCGACGCCCGAACTGGTCGAGAGCATCCTGAGCGAGGCCGGCAAGCTGGCCTCGGAGGTGTGGGCGCCGCTGAACCAATCCGGCGATCACGAAGGATCGGTGCTTGAGAACGGCGTCGTACGCACGCCCAAAGGTTTTCCGGATGCTTACGCCCGCTATGTGGAGGGCGGCTGGGGCTCCCTGCCCTTCGATCCGGCGCACGGGGGACAAGGCTTGCCCTGGGCGATCGCGGCGGCAACGCAAGAGATGTGGCACGGCGCCAATCTGAGCCTGGCCCTTTCACCACTGCTCACCCAAGGCGCGGTCGAGCTATTATCGGCGCACGGCTCCGAGACACAGCAGGCATTGTATCTGGCGAAGATGATCTCCGGCGAATGGACCGGAACCATGAATCTGACCGAGCCGCAGGCCGGCTCGGACGTGGGCGCCCTGAAGACCCGCGCCGAACCGGCGGGCGATCACTACCTGATTACCGGCCAAAAGACCTACATCACTTGGGGCGAGCACGATTGCGCCGAGAATATCGTGCACATGGTACTAGCGCGCACGCCTGGCGCGCCGGCCGGCACCAAAGGCATCAGCCTGTTCATCGTGCCGAAATTTCTGGTCAAGCCGGATGGCAGCTTGGGCGAACGCAACGATCTGCGCTGCGTTTCGCTGGAGGGCAAGCTGGGCATTCATGCCTCGCCCACGTGCGTGATGGCCTATGGCGATGCGGGCGGCGCCAAGGGCTGGCTGGTCGGCGAGGAAAACCGTGGCATGGCCTGCATGTTCACGATGATGAACAGCGCCCGGCTGTCCGTCGGCATCCAGGGCCTGGCCGTGGCCGAGCGCGCCTATCAAGCGGCGCTGGCCTTCGCCAAGGAACGGGTGCAAAGCCAACCCATCGACGGGTCGGAGCGCGGGGCGGTGCCGATCATCCGCCACCCCGATGTGCGCCGCATGCTGATGACCATGAAGGCAACGATCGAGGCCATGCGCGCCTTGGCCTACACGACGGTGGCGGCGCAGGACAAAGCCAAGCGCCACCCCGACGCGGACATCCGGGCGCGCAACCAGGCGCGGGTCGATCTGCTCACCCCCGTGGTCAAGGGTTGGCTGACCGATTGCGGCTGCGAGTTGGCCTCGATCGGCGTGCAGATCCATGGCGGCATGGGCTTCGTCGAGGAAACCGGCGCGGCACAGTTCTACCGCGACGTGCGGATCACACCGATCTACGAGGGCACCAACGGCATTCAGGGTCTGGACCTACTGACCCGAAAACTGTTGCGCGACGACGGCGCGGCCATGACCGCGTTACAGACTGAAATGGGGGTCACCCTGGGTGAGTTGGATTCCCTCCCAGGCGCCGACATGGCGCCCATTCGCGAGGCGCTGGCCGACGGCATCCACGAGCTATCGACCGCCTCCGACTGGCTGTTGGAGCTGGGCGAAACGGACCTACCGCGCGCCGCCGCGGGTGCGAGCCCCTACCTCCGCCTGCTCGGCACCGTAACCGGCGGCTGGCTATTGGCCCGCGGCGCCGCCGCGGCGCAGCGATACCTGACAAATGGCGGCGAGAACGCCGAGGCACGCCAGGGTTTCCTAACAGCAAAAATCCAAACCGCCCGCTTCTACGCCGACAACATCCTCCCCCGCGCCGCCGCCGAAGCCGCGGCGATCAATCGGGGGAGCGAGAGTACGTTGGCGTTGGATGAGGAATTTTTTTAGGCAAGGTATAATTGGGGACAGTATATAGTTTTTATTTTCCGCCATCTTCTAGAAAATGTAGTAATTATATACTGTCCCCAATTATATACGCGGCGCGAGCGGCCCACTTGAAGGGGCTGCCACCTGTATCATTGATAGAGTGATTGATGGAAATTTATAAGACGAAGCCGACGCGCAATACAAACCAGGCACAGATGCTTACTCGCTACAAGGCCTGGGCAAATGAGATTACGTTCAAGGCCATTACAGCGCTTCCCGAAGAAGAAACCACCAAGGAACGGCAGACGAATTTTGGAACCATCATCTGCACGCTGAACCACGTCTATGTTGTGGACGATATCTTCAAGGCACACCTCGAAGGTAGAAAGCACACCTACACTGCCCGGAATACAGAAACTTCGCCACCGCTCCGGAAGCTTTGGGAGGCAAGCAGCGCGATGGACAGATGGTACGTCGAGTTGGCGGATCAGCTCACCGACGATGAAGCCGCTGAATGTATTGAATTCGAGTTTGTCGGTGGCGGCAAGGGAGTGATGTCCCGCATGGAGATCGTGCTTCATGTCGTCAATCACGCCACGTACCATCGTGGCTTCGTCAGCGATATGATGTACCAGGTGCCCGCGCGGATGCCGGCAAATGACTTGCCGGTCTTTTTGCGGGACGTTTGGAACAAGGCATGAGCCCAACGATCCTCGGCATCGGCAATATCTACGAAAGATGCACCCGCCTGGGCAACGTGATCGCGGCTTGATCTTTGCGCCTGGCAAATCCACCATGGCCAGCCACGTAGGGGGAGAGCCGCATTCATGAGTACCGCACGCGCCGTTCTGGCCATTGACCAGGGCACGACCAGCAGCCGCGCCATGATCTTCGATCGGCACTGTCAGCCGATGGCGATGGCTCAGGACGAGTTTCCGCAGCATTTCCCGCAGCCCGGCTGGGTCGAGCACGATCCGGAGGATATCTGGCGCGACACGGTCCGGGTTACCAAGCAAGCCTTGGCCGAGGGCGGGCTTACGGCCACGGATATCGCCGCCATCGGTATCACCAATCAGCGGGAAACCACGGTGCTGTGGGACCGCAAGACCGGGGAGACCATCCACAAGGCCATCGTCTGGCAGGATCGGCGGACGGCGCCGCTGTGCGACCGCTTGCGGCGCGACGGGCACGAACAGATGGTCAAGGACCGGACCGGTCTGTTGCTCGATTCTTACTTTTCCGCGACCAAAATTGCCTGGCTGCTGGAGAATGTGCCCGGCGCCCGGGAGAAGGCGGAGCGCGGCGAGTTGGCCTTCGGGACCATCGATACCTTTCTGCTCTGGCGCCTGACGGAAGGCAAGGTGCACGCCACCGATGCGACCAATGCGGCGCGCACCATGCTCTACGACATCAAGCGGCAGACCTGGGACGAGGATCTTCTAAAGCTGTTCGACGTACCGGCGGCGATCCTGCCCGAGGTGCGCGACAACGATGCCGAATTCGGCGCCACCCCGGCGAATATGTTCGGCGCGCCGATCCCCATTCTCGGCATGGCGGGTGACCAGCAGGCGGCGACCATCGGTCAAGTTTGTTTCAAACCGGGCATGCTCAAGTCGACCTATGGGACCGGTTGTTTCGCCTTGTTGAACACCGGCAGTCAGCCGCTTGATTCGAAAAATCGGCTGCTGACCACCATCGCTTACCGTTTGTCCGGCACCACCACCTATGCCCTGGAAGGTAGCATCTTTATTGCCGGCGCCGCCGTGCAATGGCTGCGCGACGGCCTGGGGATTATTGCCACGGCGGACGAGACGGAGGCCTTGGCCAAAACCGCCGATCCGGCGCAGGTCATCCACATGGTGCCGGCGTTTACCGGCCTGGGCGCGCCCTATTGGGACGGGCACGCGCGCGGCGCCATTTTCGGCCTGACCCGGGCAACCGGACCGGCGGAAATCGCGCGCGCGGCGCTGGAGGCGGTTTGCTACCAGACGCGCGATCTGTTTGAAGCCATGCGTGCTGACGGCGCCAGGGACCTGAAAGAGCTGCGTGTCGACGGTGGCATGGTGGTCAACGACTGGATGCTGCAGATGCTGGCCGACACTCTCGGCGTCGCCGTGGAGCGGCCCAAGGTGAGCGAGACGACGGCGCTTGGTGCTGCCTGCCTGGCGGGTCTGCGCAGCGGATTCTTCGGTGGGCTGGATGACATTGCTAGCATGTGGCAAAGCACCGGCCGTTTTGAACCACACATGGCCGCGGACGAGCGCGAACGTCGCTATGACGGCTGGCTTGATGCCGTGCGCCGCGTGCGTAGTGGGAAAAATTGACTTTGGCGCGTAGCGCCGGAGGCGTGGGGGCGAGTGGCGCGGGCGAAATCCGCTCGGTCCTGTTTCTCACCGGTGACCAGTGGCAAGGCGCCTGCTTGTCGGCGTTGGGGCATCCGTGCGTGCGCACGCCGCACCTGGATGCCTTGGCGGCCAACGGGGTTCTGTTCCGCAACCACTTCGCCCAGTGCAGCCCCTGCGGCCCGTCACGCACCAGTCTGCTGACCGGCCTTTATCTGATGAACCATCGCTCGGGGCGTAACGGCACACCGCTGGATGCACGCCATAGCAACATCGCCTTGGAGGCGCGCAAGGCCGGGTACGATCCGATCCTTTTCGGCCACACGGATACCAGCCCGGACCCACGCACCCTGGCGCCGAACGATCCGCGCCTGCGATTTTACGAAGGGGTTCTGCCGGGCATGTCGGTCGGTGTCCACATGACCGAGCCGGTCATCCCTTGGCGCACCGATTTAAAGGCCAAGGGCTATGCCATGCCGGACGACCCCATGGCCGCCTTCGCCCCCGCCGGTACCACGCGCGCCGCGGACGGAAGCGAGCGGCCTAAGCCGCTTTACTCGGCGGCGGACAGCGACAGCGCCTTTATCGCGGATCACGTGCTGCGCTATCTTTCCATGCGCGAGCGCAAGCCGTGGTTTGTGCACGGTGTATTTCTGCGCCCGCACCCGCCATTGATCGCGCCAGAACCCTACAACACGCTATACGGTCGAGATGTTGTGCCGGCGCCGCGACGCAGCGACAGCACCGCCACGGAGGCAACGCAACACCCCTATCTCGCGCACCTGCTGGCCATGCAGCGGCAGCCCGGATACTACATCGGCCACGATGTCGACCTGCAAGAGATCGACGCGGCGGCCATCGCCGATCTGCGCGCGACGTATTACGGCTTGATCACCGAGGTTGACGAGCAGATCGGACGCCTGATTGCCCGCCTCAAGGAAACCGGCGAATACGACCATACGCTGATCATCTTCACGTCGGACCATGGGGAAATGCTGGGCGATCACTGGCTGTTCGGCAAGGAAGGGTATTTCAATCAGTCGTATCACATTCCCATGATCGTGCGCGATCCACGCCGGGAGGCCGATGCGGCGCGCGGCCACGTGGTGGATGCGTTTACCGAGTCCGTCGACGTCATGCCGACGATCCTGGACTGGCTAGGACAAGGCGTACCGGTACAGTGCGATGGGCAATCTCTACTGCCGTTTCTGCGCGGCACCCCACCCGATGAATGGCGCCGCGAGGTGCATTGGGAATTCGATTTCCGCGACCTACCCAATCAGGTGCCGGAGACCACGCTGGGCATAACCAGCGATCAATGCAACCTGTGCGTCATTCGCGACGAGCGTTACAAGTACGTGCATTTCCCGGCGCTGCCGCCGCTGTTCTTCGATTTGCAGCAGGACCCGATGGAGTTCAACAATCTCGCCGACAACCCGGCACACCAAGGCTTGGTCTTAGAGTATGCGCAAAAGATGCTGAGCTGGCGCATGGCGCACGCCGATCGAACGCTGGCCAGCACGTTCCTAACTCCAGACGGTATCGTCGAACACCGCGGCCCACGGTACTAGAGCACCAGGGCGGCCAGGATGCCGATGCCGAAGGCCGCGATGACGATTCCGGAGGCTCGGTTGATCCAGGTCATGGTGGTTGGCCCCATGCGTCGGCGGAGCAGCGAGACGCCGCCGCAGAGCACCAGCCACCATAGGGTGGAGCCCACAAAGACGCCCGCGACCAGGCTGATCGCGGCGGTGTAGTCACCAGCACTGCCGACAAGCCCCAGGCCCGCAAAAATCGCGACGAAAGTAAGAATGGTCGTCGGGTTGGTCATGGTCAGAAAAAAACAGGAGATGAAAGCGCCGACAAAACGCGAACCGGTTTTACCGGCAGGCTCGACCGAGGGCGCCGGGTCCTTGAAGAGAATCCGCATACCGAGAGCCAACAGGAACGCGCCTCCGACCAAACGCAACACCATCTCCAGATCGAGCAGCACCGTGGCGACAGCGGAAATACCGAACGCCGCGATTGTGCCGTAGGCGGCATCGGCTGTGGCAATACCCAGGCCGGATACAAGGCCGACAAGCAACCCGTCCCGCAGCGTGCGGCGGATGCACAGGATGCTCATCGGCCCGACCGGTGCAGCCAACGCCAAGCCTATGCCCAACCCCTTGAGGAGGAACGGTACAGTACTCACAACAGAGGTCCCAGTTTCAACCATTCATGCTCGGCGCCGATAGCACGGGCCGCCACAATGGTAAACGCTTCATTAACTATCCGTGCGTCAAAATAGCGGCACGCGGGCATTGCCCGTCCAAGTGCGTGAGGCGGAATGGTAAAATCACCGATCAGCCAGGTTGAGAGTCACGATGATAGGCGCAAATCCGAGCGCCGAGAGGTCGTGGACCGCCGCCCGATCACCGCGATGGCCGGGGGCAAGGTCTATACGTGCTTCATCGAGGATATCTCGCCGCACGGGATACGACTCAGTTTCGAGGGGGAGATGCCAAGCGGCAATGTCATCGCCCTTGACCATCCCGTTGCCGGGACATTGTGCGGGGTCTGCGCCTGGCGAGACGAGGCCAATATGGGCGTCGAACTGCAGTTTCCGAATGGCGAGCTGGAGCGGATATTGCGGTGCATCTGCCTGGTTCTCTAGAGCCGCCGGGCAGATCCAAAGCGCTCGCCATGGTTACTAAACAGATAATCAAATACCCGCAAAAGCTGTCTAGAATTAACGAATTTGCAAGCCGAAACGGGCACTCTTACAGGGTAAACCCGGACACCCAGTCAAGAGGGTCGGCCAATGCAACAGACGGAAAAGCAGCCTCAGGTGGAGCGGCGGGCCCACAAACGCACTCACGTGCTCTTTTTGGGCCATCTGGTTTCCGGCGACCGCAGCGTCCCAGGAGTGCTGTTCGATATCTCCGCGGGCGGCGCCAGAATGCGCCTCGCCGAACCACTGGAACCCGGCTCGGCCATTACCTTGCGGATAGCGAACAGACTCGACTTTCACGTCGAGATCGCTTGGTGCGATGGCCAGATGTTCGGCTTGAATTTTCGCGAGGCCCCAGGAAGGATTGCGGCGACCATGGCCGGCTTACTGCCACTGGAAAGCCTCGCCGCCTAACCACCCGGTTCGGCCGCGACGCCCATCGCCCCCCGCGGCACGGCCAATGCTGGATGGCGATGTCCTAGAGGCCAAAGGCCATAATGAAAACCGGTACAGTAAAAAAGCCAGAGCGCGTCAATCAGGTCTGGTTGGACGAGGCCGCCGCGCTGCACGAGCTTTATCTGCAAGGTAGGCCTGGCGGGCACCGCATGTTCCTAAATTTCAAGGACGCCCGGCATCTGGACCTGAGCGGGCGCAACCTGCCAGGTGTCGAGATGGTTGCCGCCGAGTTGGCCCATTCGAACTTAGCCGGTGCAATATTGGCACGCGGAAATCTGTTCGGCGCCAATTTCGAGTCCGCGGATATGCGCGAGTGCGACCTCTCACGGGCCGATCTACGCGGATCTAATTTGTCCGGCGCCAATCTTGAATCCGCCGACCTGCGCGAGGCCGATATCCGCAACGGCTTCATCATGGTGCGCGACGACGAGGGCAACTTGACGCCCATGAAGGACGGCGCCACGGAAATCAGCGGCGTCAATCTATCCGGCGCCGATTTAAGCGGCGCCCGCCTGGGCAGAGTTCTGGGTCCGCGAACGAATTTGACCAATGCCATCTTCAGAAACGCCAAGCTTGTCGCCGCGAATCTATCCGATTCGGATGTGCGCGGCGCAATCTTCACCGGCGCGGATTTGACGGACGCCGATCTAAGCGGATGCATCTTTCAGGGCGCGATGCTGGGTGGTGCCATTCTCAACAACACCAATCTCGACGGGGCCGACCTGACAGCGGCGCATTTCTTCCCGGCCGAGATGAAATACGCACACACGCAAAATACGCGCATGCCTAAGAACCCCGCCGCCTTCGACCGCACCTTGCAGGAAATCATCGCCGATCACGGTGTATGGATCGAGTCGCTGGGGCGAAAAGGGAATCAAGCGGACTTCTCCAACCTCGATATGCAGGGGTTGGAGTTCACCGGAGTCAACTTGCAAGCAGCGATTCTGACTATGGCCAATTTGTCTCAGGCAAAATTTCAGGCCGGGCGATTTGCCATGACAAACATGACGGGCGCGCTTTGCCTCGATACCGATTTCAGCGACTCGGATATGCGCGGCGCACGCATGGACAGAGCCAATCTCATGGATGCCTCCTTGCGATGCGCCAACCTTGGGCCGATGGAATTGATTGGCGTGGTGGGCCAGCAAGTCGGTGCCAGTCTCAAGGATGTGAATCTCACCGGCGCGGATCTTTCGGGCGCTGATCTCGACACCGCCGATTTTACACGGGCAAAGCTCTGCAATGCCAATCTGCGCGGCGCGCGCCTGGACACGGCTTGTTTCCTCGACGCTGATTTCAGCGGAGCCGACCTACGTGGCACCGATGTCGAAAAAGCCGATACACGGGGTGCAATCGGAATACGGAAGTAACGCCACAGCTACCCGCCTGCGAAATCCAATAAGGAAGTTGATTGAATGAAGGGATGCAGAAGTTGCCGGAGTTGGCAGTCGCGCGAAGAATTCCTGGACCGCGATGACCCGGCCACGAACGGCCTGAAAGTCCAGATGGGCGCGTGCCGGCGCTATGCCCCACATGCGGCCGTCGGCGGCGGCTTGGTCGACGGAAAACCAGCGGAAGCTCACTGGCCCAGCACGCCATCCGATGCGTGGTGCAGCGAATGGGAGCCGAGTATTCTCTAGGTAAAGCGCATTTCTACCGACCTCCCCACCCGCATTTCTCTTTGACATGGATCAAGCGACACCGCTGCCTTTGACGGTAGTATATCTTCGGCTGTCCCGGAGACGAGGTCACTTTACCTATGGCGTTAATGCAATGGTCGGAGAAGATGAGTGTTGGCGTGCCGGAGTTGGATGCGGATCACAAGGAGCTGATCCGGATCATTAACCAGCTCGCGATGGATACCAGTGACCGCAACCGCCTTGGCGCGGTGCGGCAATCGCTCTTCGCCTTGCTACGCTACGCGGAATTTCACTTTGCCCGCGAAGAGAAGGTCATGACGGCTTGCGGCTTTCCCGGCATCGAGGAGCACAAACGGGCGCATCGGGGTTTCGTTGCCCGTATCCGCGCGCTCAATCACAAATTCGACGCGGACCCGGACGGATCAGCCGAGATCGTCAACGGAGATCTGCTGCGCTTTCTTCAGGATTGGCTGAACCACCATATCCTGATCGAAGATAAAGCCTACCGCGCCGCTGCCGAAGCGAATCCGGAAGCCCGGAAAGCCGCCAAGGCGTTTAAGGCGACCGAAATTTGGTGGAGCGGCTAGTCGCCGCTCCCTCCACGTTACGGTTTCCAGGTCGACAGCGTAGCGTGCTTCTTATCGCGTTTTTCGACTTCCGAAAGCTTGTGATCGTGGCCGAAGGCCGCCGACTCCCAAGATCCATAGGACGGATTAGGCAGGACGATCCAGCGTTCGCCCCATAGGTCCTTGTGACTATCCATGACGGCCTGGCGTTTGGAAAGACTGCCTTTGTACTCGTCAACGAAGTCACCGAAATTATCTCCCAACACAAGCAGCACCCGATAGTCCTGCGCAACATGAGCGCGGCGCGGGCTCTTTTTCGATGATGCCCACTCCGGCCGCTCTTTCTTCAACAGCACGGTGTCCACATTGCCGCCCATGGGGAATCCGAACTTCTCTAAATTCTTCCGGGTCGCGTCTTCCAACTCGCCGGTGCGGTTCGAGACGTAGAAGACTTTGACGCCTTTGCTATCGGCGTATTTTGTGAAGTCCAGGGCTCCCGGGATAGGCTGTGAGGTCACCGTATTAACGAACGCCCCCCATGACTTGTGGCCGAATGTCTCATTGTTAAGCGCCATCCACGCCTGATAGTCGGAGTTGTTGAGCACCGTCTCGTCCACATCAAGGATCACCGCCGGCGGCAAATCCTGAAAGGCGCCTGTCTGTTCGGCAATGGCGGCGGTCCAGTTCCTGTCGGCCAGCGCCTTGTCGAGCATCAATGTGGCCAGCCGGTACGCCCCCATGGTCGCACCCTGATATTCGACGGCCGTCTGCATCCAGAGAGTAGAGTTCAAGTTGTCGTTGACCTCTCCGGCATTTGCGGCCGAAACAGAGAGGGCGAACAACGCCATGCCTCCTACTGTTGAGCGAATACCTCGTGCGAATGTCGCGTGTGTCATCTTGGTCCTCCCTTTCTGAAATGTGCCGGGTCAACCCGAATGCGAGTGGAGCCACTCAACAAGCGCGGGTAATTCACGAATAGACTCGAGTCGGTTAAAGCGGGCATGTGCGGGATCGCTGTCGTGCCGCTCGAAGGAGGCGGTCACCACATAGGGAATGTGCACCGCCCAACCGCCAACATCAAGAACAGGTAGAATATCGGAGGGTATGGAGTTGCCGACCATCATCACCGATGCCGGATCGACGTCGTGCCGATCAAAGACCTCCCGATAAGCGGCCGGGTCCTTATGCGCCACCACCTCGATACCCGCGAAATGAGCCGCCAGGCCGGACGTCTCGATCTTGTTGCGCTGATCGAGCAAGTCTCCCTTGGTCACCAGGTAAAGCGGGAAACGTTGCTGCAGCTGAGCGAGGACTTGCGGCACGTGATCGAGTAATTCCATGGGCGCCTCGAGCATACCGCGCCCCATACCGACAACGGCGTGAATATCCGCCGCCGAAATGCGTCCGCCGGAAATCTCGATGGCGGTTTCAACCATGGACAAGGTGAACCCTTTGACGCCGAAACCGAAGACCTTGACGTTGCGCTCCTCGGTATCGTGAAGGCGCCGCTGCACCTCGTCGGGCGACGCATAGTGGCCAAGGATTTCCGCAAGGCGAACCTGGGTGGCTTGGAACAGGGTTTCGGTGTGCCACAATGTATCGTCGGCATCGAAGGCGATGGCGCGGATCATGACGCGTCCCTCGCAATGCGTTCGAGAACCATGGCGCCGGACGCCGCCGGCGCCTCGTCGCCGATATGGATTGCACCGCTCACAGTAGCCACCGCGACCTCGGCGGTAGTCGTATCGGCGGCACGGATCATGGCCAACGGTTGCCCGCGCGTGACCATATCGCCAACATGGCAAATGCGACTCAATCCAACGCTATGGTCGATATGGTCGCCGGCAGCGCGACGGCCGCCACCGAGGCTGATGACGGTCACACCCAGGGCGCGCGTATCCATGCCCACGACGCACCCGTCTCGCGCCGCCGGGCACGCCACAACCACCGGTGCCGCCGGCAGATAGTGCTCGCTACGCTCCATGAAGTCCGCGGGACCGCCAAGACCGGCCACCATGCGGGCGAAATGCTCCGCGGCAGCGCCGCTTGTCAGCGCCTTTTCAACCACGTCTCGAGTTGCGGGCAACCCGCCGAGCGCTAGCATCTCCGATGCCAGTGCCAGTACCAATTCATGGGTACGCGGGTCCCGTTCACCCCGCAGGTAACTCACGGCTTCGGCGACCTCGAGCGCGTTCCCGGCGGCGTGCCCCAGCACTTGGTCCATATCCGTGATCAGCGCCGTCGTCGGCAACCCGGCGCCATTCGCCACCGCAACGATGCTCTCGGCCAAATCGCGCGCGTCCTGCCGGTTGGCGGCGAATGCGCCGGATCCGGTTTTTACATCCATCACCAAGCCACCGAGACCGGCGGCGAGTTTCTTGGATAAGATAGAGGCGGTGATCAGCGGCAAGGATTCGACGGTCGCGGTGACATCGCGGATGGCATAGAGGCGCCGGTCGGCGGGGGCCAAATCATCGGTCTGGCCGATGATAGCGCAACCTGCCTCGGCGACAATCTGGCGAAACAAAGCGACATCCGGCGCGGTGGAATAACCCGGTATGGCATCGAGCTTGTCCAAGGTTCCGCCGGTATGACCCAGGCCACGGCCGGAGATCATCGGAACAAAGCCGCCGCACGCCGCAACGATGGGTGCGAGCATCAGGCTGATCTTGTCGCCAACGCCGCCGGTCGAGTGCTTGTCCAAAACCGGACCCGAAAGATCCAGATCGTCCCAGCGCAACGTCGTGCCGGATTGGGTCATCGCGCGGGTCAGAGCCACCCGTTCATCCATGGTCATGTCGTTGAAGAAAACAGCCATGGCAAAGGCGGCGATCTGCCCCTCACCGATGGAACCGTCGGTCATGCCTTGCACCACGAAGGCGATCTCGGCCGGGTCCAGGGCCTGGCCGTCGCGCTTACGGCGGATGATTTCCTGCGGCAGCATCTATTTCTCGTGATCGCCGTAGGCCGCGAAGAACGCCAACAACAAACGTTGCACGGTCGTTGCCGCCCCCGCGGCATTCTCCATAACCACCGCGTGGGTCAGCGGGGCCTCGGCGACGCCAGTCGCCAGATTGGTGATGATCGACAGCGCGGCCACCCGCAGACCCGCCTGACGCGCCAGGATAACCTCGGGCACCGTCGACATGCCGACGGCATTGGCGCCAAGCATCCGCGCGGCACGAACCTCTGCCGCGGTCTCGTAGTGCGGACCACTGAACCACATGTAGACGCCCTCGGGCAGAGCGATACGTTCGCGCCGTGCCGCATCGCGCAAGCGCCCGGCCAAGTCGGCATCGTAGGCGCCGGTCAGATCGACGAACCGGTCGTTGCCGGTCTCCCCAAACAGCGGCGAGACACCGGTGAAGTTGATGTGGTCGGTGATGAGCATGACACTGCCCGGTCCGGCGTCCGGCTCCAGCGAGCCAGCGGCATTTGTCAGCAGCAAACTTTCGCAACCAAGGCGTGCCAGGGCGCGCACCGGTATTTTCATAACATCGGCGCAACCGGTTTCGTAGTAGTGAGCCCGTCCCTGCAAGACCGCGACAGGCACGCCCGCGAGATGACCCAACAGCAGGCGGCCTTCGTGCCCGGCAACGCCGGTGGCGGGAAATCCCGGCAGGTCGCCGTAAGGAATGATCGTCGCACCCTCGACCGCATCGGCCAGAGCACCCAGACCCGAGCCCAGGATAAGGCCAACGCGAAATTGCGCGCCGCCGGTCCGCCCGTTGATAACGTCGGTTGCGGCGTCGACGTCGCTCACGGAAGATTCTCCGGCCCGAAGGACAACGGCAGTAACTCGCCCAGGGTCACGGTCCGCCTTAAACCCTCCGCGCCACAGATGTGGATGGGGGTCGTATCGTCGGCGAACTCTCGAATGCGTTGCCGGCAGCCGCCGCACGGTGTTACCAGCGCCGCGCCGGGGCCGATAACCGCGACCTCGGCGATGCGCGTTTCGCCGTCAGCGACCATGGCGGCGATGGCCGATGTTTCGGCGCAGCAGCCTTGCGGATAGGCCGAATTCTCGACGTTGCAACCGGCGTAGAGTTTGCCGTTGGCGCCCTTGACCACCGCGCCCACCTGGAAATTCGAATACGGTGCGTAGGCCTTGGCCATAGCCGTGCGCGCCAAATCCAACATGGTCTCATCCATCTCAGCGTTCCTTCACGTAGGGCACGCCAATGGCCTTGGGCGCCACGGCCCTGCCGATAAATCCGGCAAGAAGCACAACCGTCAGAACATAAGGCAGCGCCTGGATGAACTGCACGGGCACCTCGCCGATGCCGGGGACGTGCACGCCTTGCAAACGAATAGCGATCGCATCGAGCAGACCGAACATCAAACACGCGCCAAAGGCCGGCCACGGCCGCCACTTGCCGAAAATCATCGCCGCCAGCGCAATGTACCCCTGACCCGCCGTCATGTCGCGTACGAAGGAAGCGTTGTGGGCAATCGACAGATAAGTCCCCGCAATGCCTGTGAGGACACCGCAGATCAACACTGCCCGGTAGCGCAACCAGGTAACCGAGATACCCGCCGTATCGACGGCCGTGGGATTCTCGCCCACCGCCCGCAGGCGCAAGCCAAAGCGGGTACGGTAAACCACCCACCAGACCAAGGGCACGGCCAAGAACGCCACATAGACCAGCAAGTTGTGACCGCTGAGCAGCCGACTATAGAGGGTGCCAAGCACCGGCACACCGGCGATGGTATCCGCCAGCGGCAAGGTGATGGGCATGAAACGCGCGGCTGCCTCGAGGCTAGGCGTATCGCCACCCCGGTGGAACCAGGCGATGCCCAACACCACCGTCAAACCCGAAGCGAGGATATTGATGGCCACGCCGCTGACCACCTGGTTTCCTTTGTGGGTGATGCAGGCAAAGCCATGCAGCAGCGCCAGACAGATCGCCGCCATCACGCCACCGGCCAGCCCAAGCCAGGCCGAGCCCGTGAGTGCCGCGATGGTCGCGGCGGCAAACGCGGCGGCAAGCATCTTGCCTTCCAGACTGATGTCGATAATCCCCGAGCGTTCGGAGAACAAACCGGCCATGGCGCACAAGATCAGCGGCGTGGCGACCCGCACCGTCGCGGTCGCCGTCAGGACGACAAAGACGAAGGCCTCCTCCATCTCACACCTCGCTGACAACCGTAGTGGGCCGGTTCAGCGCCTGATAGATACGGGTGACCCAGGGCGTGGACATGTAGGCCAGGGCACCGGAAAAGAGGATCACCAGTCCCTGGATCGTCACCACCAGTTCGCGGGTGATGGTCGGCACATCGAAGGCAAGCTCCGCGCCGCCTTGGTAGAGGGCGCCGAAAAGCAGGCTCGCCAAAACGATGCCGAACGGATGATTACGGCCCATCAGCGAGACGGCAATACCGGTAAATCCATAACCGGCTGTGAAGTTAATCAACAGGCGGTGGTGTACGCCCATGATCTCGTTCAGGCCGACAAAGCCGGCCAGGGCGCCCGAGATGCACATCGTGATCACGACGATTCGGCGCGGCCGGATGCCGGCATAAACGGCCGCCGATTCGTTGAGTCCGACGGTGCGCAATTCGTAGCCCCAGCGCGTCCGCCAGATGTAGGCCCAAACACCGACACAACAGATCAAGGCCCAGATCAGCGAGATGTTCAGCGGTGTCGAGGTAAACTGGATGCCCAGACCGGCCAGCATCTCGTGCACGAACGGCAGGTGCGCGTTGGGCAGGAATTCCCGACTTTCCGGCGACATCTGCCCGGGTTTGATAAGTACGTTGACCAGCAGATAAACCATCAACGCGGCAGCGA
Organism: Kiloniellaceae bacterium; assembly: GCA_021776055.1. Lineage (GTDB taxonomy): Bacteria > Pseudomonadota > Alphaproteobacteria > Kiloniellales > J153 > JAJFGI01. The sequence continues at coordinate 331 of JAJFGP010000131.1, read as the reverse complement.
TGAAGTTGAACATGATCGTGGTAATGACGATGTGGCTGCCGCGGTAAGCCTGCAGATAGGCTGGTATCGCCGCCCACGCGGCACCAAACGCCGCCGCCGCAATAATTCCGAGCGGCGCCAAGATGGCGAACGGCAACACGGAATCGAATGCCAGCAAGACTAGCCCGACACCCAGGCCACCGATATAGGCTTGGCCCTCGCCACCGATATTGAACAACCCGGCGTGGAAGGCGACAGCAACGGCAAGACCGGTAAAAATAAAATTGGTGGCGTAATAGAGGGTGTACCCGATCCCCTCCTCGTATCCGAAGGCGCCGCGCACCATGATCGC
>JAJFGP010000014.1 GCA_021776055.1 Kiloniellaceae bacterium | reverse complement strand
AAACGACGAATTCGCTTCTGCATTTCGTTGAAGGCGTGCGTCGCCTGACGGACTTCGGCCGGACCGCTCTCCGGCAACGGCGGCGCCTTGACGTCGACGCCCAGCCGTTGCGCGGCGCGGGCGAAGGTCGCCAGTGGCCGGGTCAGGTGATGCACGACCAAGGCGGACAATATGGCGACCGCAGCGAGCATCACCGCCATGGAAAGGCCGAAGCGGAGCGACCAGAACGGCTCCGGCGTTTCGACGGGGGCGGCGAAATTCAACCAGGTCTGATCCGGCAAGGGCAGCGAGACCATCATCGTTTCGCCGGCCGCGCCGCCCATACGGCCACCCATATGGTCGCCCATCATTCCCCTCATGTGGTGTAACCGAAAGTTGCGCTCGCTTCTGCGGCCGAGATGGGTGGCCAAGGCATCGCGAAGAACGTCGGCTTGCCAGCCATCCGCCGGTTGATCATCGACGGCGCTACCTGGCGTCCGCGTAATACGCAGTCCAGGGTTGTCGGCCAGCTCGATGAGGCGTTGTTGCTCGCCTTCCGACGAATTCCGTATGAGCCGGTCTATGGTCGCAATACGCTCGCCGATGTGTTCGCCACCGCTGAACATCAGGGCGCTCGTCCGGTCGGTAACATATAGGCTGACGCTGATCGCGTGCGAGAGCGTGAGCCCGAGAATCAACACCAGTAGTGTGCGGGCGGCGATGGTATCAGGTATCCAGCGTTTCATCTTGGGTCACTTTCGCCGTTAATACATAGCCGCCGCCGCGGACGGTCTTGATCAATTCCGGCTGCTTGTGGTCGACCTCGATCTTGCGGCGAAGGCGGCTTATCTGCATGTCGATGCTGCGGTCGAAAGGAACTTCGGCGCGTCCACGCGCGAGGTCCAGGAGTTGGTCTCTGTTGAGCACCCTTTGTGGGTGTTCGACAAAGGCAACCAGTAGATCGAACTCGCCCGCGCTCAAATCGACAATCAGATCGTGCGGCGATTCGAGGCGGCGCCGCCCGATATCCAGCTTCCAGCCGGCGAAACGCAGGATCGTCCGTCTCGCGGTCGCCGGAACAGCAGGTGCGCACCGGGCGCGCCGAAGCACCGCTTTCATGCGGGCGAGCAGTTCGCGCGGGTTGAACGGCTTGGGAAGATAATCGTCAGCCCCCATTTCCAAGCCGATGATCCGGTCCGTTTCCTCGCCCATCATCGTCAGCATGATGACGGGAACCTGCGACTTCGCCCGCAGGTCCCGGCACAGCGACAGACCGTCCTCACCGGGCAGCATCAGATCCAAGACAACCAGGTCGATGCGCCAGTCGGCCAGCGCCCGACGCATCTCCTTGCCGTCCGGCACCGCTGTGACCCGGTACCCGTGCTTGCTCAGAAAGCGTCCTAGAAGATCGCGTATCTCGCGGTCGTCGTCCACGACCAGGACGTGGCCCAGGTTTCCCGTGTTCGGCGTGTTCATAAAACCCAGCCTATCCTCCGCTGCCGCCGTCGGCACCGGAAAACTTTGTAACGGACTGTAACCGCGGTGGCGCTCGTGACGGTCCGTTACCCGACGCCGCTTCCCCGGTTATCGATCCGTTGCAGAAGATACCTAAGTTTATTGCATTCAAGGATACCTAACGAAGGGAAGTACCATGAGACAATTTCACAGATCGACAATCGCCGTGTTGGCCGGATTAGGTACGCTCGCGATTGCCGTTGCGCCGGGTTTCGCTGCAGGCGGACATCAGGGCGCCAGGGACGCAGGGCCGGTCCAGGGTACGACGGCACAAGTCCAGCTCGCGCACATGGGTGGCGGTGGCGCCGGCGGAGCGCAGGGGCAAGGCAGCCACGGCATGATGGGTCGCGGTTACAGTCCAGGCCACGGCGCGCGGCCGGGCTACGGCATGGGATCCGGCTGCGGCATGGAGCCTGGGATGATGGGCCCGGGCATGACGGGTTCCGGCAAGGGCGGCCAGGGTATGATGGGCCCCGGCATGGGTGGCCAGGGCATGATGGGACCCAACATGATGGGTCGGGGTTTTGGCAGCGGCCAGGGCTTCGGCGGTCAGGTCGTGCCGAGCAGGGATCTGGCGACGGACGACGTCCGCCATTTCCTGGAGCACCGCATCGAAATGCACGGCAACAAACGCCTCAAGGTCGGTGAGGTAACGGAAACCGACGACGATACCATCACTGCCGACATCGTCACTCAGGATGGTTCCGTGGCACAGCGCTTCAAGGTCGACCGGCACACCGGTCAGATGCAGCAAGCCGAGTAACAGATGGGAGGGAAAGCGGCGCGTTGTACGACGGGTCGCTTTCCGCTTTGTGCACCGTTAGCCGGCAGGTGGTGCTAGCGATGCTCATGGGTAAGGCGAGAGGACTAGGAGCTTGCAATGGAAGCGTTATTCTATTTCGCGCTTTGGGCCGGGCTCATCTTTCTGATGATGCGCCTCGGCTGCGGCGCGCATGTCATGGGGCACGGCCAAGACACGGGGCAGACTCAGAGTAAGTCCGGGAACGTCGGTGACCCTGGACTCCGTTGGGTCCCTCCGAAAAAAGACACCGATCCGGTCTGCGGCAAGACGGTGACAACCGACAAGGCCAAACCCAGCGTTTACGCCGGCAACGTCTACTATTTCTGCTCGCGCGAATGCCGCGAGGTCTTCGAGGCCGCGCCCGATCTCTATGCGGGCGGTGGCGATCCCAATCAACCGAAACTGGAGCAGTCCCATGCGTGAGACAGCAACCGCCTTTGAGCCGCACAGTCACTCGGGCACACCGCTTCCGGTGCGCAGTGTCTCGCGCGTTCCGGTGGCAGCCCTGGGTATGAGTCTGGGAACATTTCTCGCACTGACGTTCGTTCTGTGTGTGCTGTTCGATCTTTGGTTCCCGGCCCTAGCCATGAGCCCGGTCTGGGCGCCGTTGTTGCCGGGCTTCACCTGGATCAGCTGGACCAGCTTTCTACTCGGCTTGATCGAGGCGTTCGCCTACGGCTGGTACGTCGCTCTCATTTTCGGGCCACTTTATAACTTCTTTGCGGCGAAGTTCCGCTAGGGGATACAACGATGACCGAGATCCGGAGCCTACATGGGACGACCGCTGCGGAGATATTCTCCGCCGGCCTCGACAATCTGGAACAGATCGAGTCTATCGCCGTTTCCGTCTTGTGGAAGGACGGCACCGTGACCGCCGGATGTTCGAATACGTCTCCGGCAAACCTCGCTCTCCTGGTTCTGGCGATGGATGAGCACCAGAGGCGAAGTTTTTCGGGTGCCGACTAGCTGATCGACATGAACGTGCTGGAACATTGCAACGAATAACTGAGCCTTTCAATTTTACTTGCGGAAGGCCCGCGCGACGGAGAAGCATAGTGAGACAGAAAGCTACTAAGGCAGCGCCCCTCAGGCGAAACCGGCCCGTCAAGGTTTCGAAGAAACCACTTGTGAAGTCGGAACGCGGCGCGCAGCCAGCGCAATTTGCTCCAGCGCAATTTGCCGCCGAACAAGCCGCAGCCGACCCGCTGCAAGACGCCTGGACTTATGGGTTTGACGTGTGGCAACGCTCTGTCCTTTTTTTGGACACCCTACGCCAACGCGCCGACAATATGCTGGAACACGAACGCGCCGGCATGCCGCCTCTGCTCGACTTCAAGTATGAAACGATCCTAGATGCGCGCCGCTTCGAACATCCGGCGAACTACGCTCTGCTGCGGATTACCGAGGTCGGCGAAGACTGCTGGGACGACTGCGTCGATCCGGCCATGCCGCCGGTCGTCGTCGTCGATCCGCGCGCCGGCCACGGGCCCGGCATCGGCGGGTTCAAGCGTGACTCCGAGGTCGGCATGGCACTGCACGAGGGACATCCAGTCTACTTCGTGATCTTTTTCCCGGAGCCGGCGCCCGAGCAGACCCTTGCGGATGTGCACCACGCGCTGCGCCACTTTGTCAAGGAGGTCGCCGCCCGTCATCCTGGTAAGCCGCCGATTCTCTATGGCAACTGCCAGGCCGGTTGGGCCATAACTCTGCTTTCGGCCGACTGCGAGGGATTGGCCGGTCCCGCGATCTTGAACGGTTCGCCGTTGTCCTATTGGGCCGGCGACTCCGGCACCAACCCCATGCGCGTTGCCGGCGGTTTGCTGGGTGGAACTTGGCTGACACACTATGTGTCCGACCTTGGCGACGGGCGTTTCGACGGTGCCTGGCTGGCCCAGAATTTCGAGAACCTGCAACCGGAGAAGGCGATCTGGGAGAAATATGCGAATCTCTTCACCAGGATCGATAGTGAGCGTGACCGCTTTCTCGACTTCGAGCGTTGGTGGAATGGGTTCTACACACTCAGCCGCGAAGAAATCCTCGCGACTGTCGAGAATCTCTTCATCGGCAACAAGCTGGAGCAGGGCACATTCCGTATCTGCGAGGGTTGCACTGTCGATCTGCGGCGCATACGCAACCCGCTGGTCGTCTTTGCCTCCTATGGCGACAACATCACGCCGCCACACCAGGCCTTGGGATGGATTCCCGCAGTTTATGCAGACACGGAGGATCTCAAGCAGGCCGGGCAGCGGATCGTCTATCTGACCAACCCACACGTCGGTCATTTGGGAATTTTCGTGTCGGCAAAGGTCGCGCGCTTCGAGCATCGGGCCATTCTCGAAAGTCTCGAGGAGATCGAGGCCCTAGAACCCGGTCTATACGAGATGAAGATCGACAACCCGAGCGGCGATCCGGATTGCCACAAGCCCCAGTACACCGTGCGCTTCGAGGAGCGGAAGGTCGAGGACCTGCAAATTCCAAAGCAGAGCGACGCGTTCGAGCGGGTTCGTGCCGCATCGGAGACGAACGAGGCGTTTTACAGGACCTTCGTCAGCCCCTGGGTTCAGGCCGCGGCCAATCCGTGGTCGGCCGAGATGATGAAGTGGATGCACCCGATGCGCACTAGCCGCTATCTGTTTTCAGAGGCATTCAATCCTTGGATGCGCGGCGTTGCGATTCTTGCCGATGCGTTGGCCGAGAATCGGACGCCCCTGTCCGGCAGC
>JAJFGP010000130.1 GCA_021776055.1 Kiloniellaceae bacterium | reverse complement strand
CGGCAGAGATCAAGAAGAAGCGTTCCGCTCAGATGCGTGCCGGGATGCAATGGCGCTGGCACCTTGACGAGGTGTTTGTACGGATCAATGGACAAACGAACTATCTCTGGCGCGCAGTTGATCACGAAGGCGAAGTGCTTGAGGTTTTCGTCACGAAACGCAGGGATCGCAAAGCTGCGCTGAAGTTTCTCGAACGAACGATGAAGCGTTATGGTCGGCCAGAGATAATCGTGACAGACCGGCTTCGGTCCTACCACGCAGCGATGAAGGTCATCGGAAATACCGAACGCCAGGAGACTGGACGTTGACTCAACAATCGAGCCGAGAATTCACATCAGCCGTTCCGACGACGTGAGCGGGCGATGGCGAAGTTCAGGAGCGCAAAATCGCTACAGAAATTCGCCTCTATCTATTCTTCAATCCACAATCACTTCAACCAGGAACGTCATCTTTACAGCCGCAAAAACTTCAAACTCAATCGCTCCACTGCTCTTGCCGAATGGCGTCAACTTGCGGCCTGAGCTCGCGGACCCCACATTTTTTTGGAGATCTGTGCGCTTTAACCTGACAGCACCGTGCCTGGATATTTCCTACGAGAGCGTACGGCGTTGGTTCCTCAAATTTGGTACGGCGATCGCTCGAAACCTGCGCCGTATGCGACCAACGCCCAGCGACTATTGGCATCTTGATGAGATGGTCATTGTCATCCGAGGGCGACGTCATTGGTTATGGCGAGCCGTCGACAATGAAGGCGAGGTTCTGGATTTCCTCGTGCAATCAAAGCGGAACGCCAAAGCCGCATTGAATTTGATGCGGAAACTGCTGAAGAAACAAGGATGGGCGCCAACTCGGATCACAACCGATAAACTCAGATCCTATCATGCCGCATTTCGGACCCTCGGCCTGACGGCTGAGCACATCGACAATAAGCGCGCGAACAATCGTGCGGAGAACTCGCATCAGCCAGTGCGACGGAGCGAGCGGAAACAGCAGCGATTCAAATCACCAGGTTCTGCGCAACGCTTCCTGAACATCCAATCCGCCGTATACAATACCTTCTACTTCCAGCGTCATTTGCTCAACAGACCCACGTTCAAGCGGTTTCGAACCGACGCATTCAACGTATGGGAAAGTGCGAGCGCAGGAGCCTGAAAGGGCATCGACACGGCTCTTTGTGGCCGCTTCCGATTAACGTGACAATGCCCTTTTTCAGTCGCATCCGATTAACGTGACAACGTCTATTGTTTCAATCGTGCAGTCGAATTCCGCAGAATCAATTCGGTGGGAAGTTCCAGGGTCTTGATCCCACTTTTGCCACGAATGGCGGCGATCAGCGCTACCGCGGCCCGGTTGCCCATCTCATTGGCGGGAACACGAACCGTTGTTAAGGGGGGGATAGTGCACTGTGCGATCGGCAGATCATCAAACCCGATAATCGAGATATCATTCGGGACTCGCAAATTCGCGTCATGGCAGGCGGCAATCGCGCCGACGGCCTGAATATCGTTGGCGCAGAAGACGGCGGTGGGAGGCGACTCTAGGGCAATCATACGGGACATTGCCGTACGACCTTCGAACATTTCGAATTCACATTCGTGTATATAGTCGGGTTCGATGTTAATGCCGTGTCTATCAAGACATTCTTCATAGGCACGGCGCCGCTCAAAGGCCCGGTCATTGACTTCGGTCCGGCCACAAATCAGGCCGATTCTTCCATGCCCCAGTGATATCAGATGTTCCGTGGCAGTCCGTGCCGCTTGATAATTGTCAAACGAGATCGTCGGTTGTTCACGTGACCGCGTTAGCTGCCAAGTGACGACGAAGGGCACGTTATTGTGGGCAATTTTTCGATATATTTCTTCGTTGCGATCGGCGCCGGTCAATATCAAGCCATCGACGCGGCGTTCGATCAGACGATGAATAAGGGCTTCTTCAACTTTGGCCGAAAAATCGGAAATGCCGACAAGGACAGTATAGCCCGCCGCCTGGGATGCGCGCTGTATGGCCTGCGTTGACAGTGCATAGATGGAATTGGCTATTGTCGGGATAATCAGGCCGATGGTACGGGACCGTTGGGAGGCCAAGCTGCCGGCAAGGCCATCGGCGACAAAATGATGTGCCCGCATGATCGAGATTACTCGGTCGCGTGTTTCCGAGCGGACCTTGTTCGGCTCGTTGATCACCCGGGAGACGGTTGCCGTAGAAACTCCCGCGATTTTTGCAACTCCCTTGATCGTTGTCACCGACCGGCGCCTGGCAGGATCATCTTTCGGGTGCTTCGCCATGAATTCGACTATTTCTCGCTTAAACATTCGAGGGACCGAAGATACCACAACCGGTCCGCATAAAACTGGGGCGCATGTACGCACTTACATGGGCAGACACAATCGAAATACCGCCCCACTCATCGTCATTGCCACGTAACGACATTCGGAGAATCGGATGTTAATAATCGAAGTAAAATAATTTCTCCTAGATAAATCAATAGATTATAATCAATCTCCCAAAAATTACGCCGTCCACATTGACTCGACTGACACCTTCTCCTACCGTAGCTTCGATCCAAAAGAACTAAAGGAACGGCACTTCCGAGCCAGAAAATAACAACAAAAATGTAATCGCATACATTTCATCGTAACGGGGATGTTGGGAGGAACGGTGCGCACCTACGTAAAAAAGGCCATGCCTGCCGTCGCGGCGCTGAATGTGCAGGTCGAAGAGACGGTCCGGGGCATGTTGGCGGAAATCCGTGAGAATGGCGACGACGCGGTCCGCAAATTCGCCTTCGATTTGGACAACTGGGGTCGTGATTTCCGCGTGAGCGAGGATGAGGTCCGGGCTGTCACGGCGCGCCTGCCGGAAACTTTCAAGGAAGACTATGAAACTTGCAAGCGCAACGTTCAGGATTTCGCCCGTCGACAGCTCGATTCCATGGCGAACCTCGAATGTGAAATCGCGCCGGGGATCATTCTCGGCCACAAGCATATCCCGCTGAAGAACGTCGGTTGCTATATACCCGGCGGAAAATACCCCCTGGTCAGCGCAACCATCATGTCGATCGGCACGGCCCGGGTCGCCGGCGTATCCCACATCATCGGCTGCGCCCCGCCTCGTGACGCTGACGGCATCTATGGCCCGACGCTTTATGGCCTTCACGCCGCGGGCGCGGACGAGATTTATTGCTTGGGCGGCGTTCAAGCGATGGCATCCATGTCCTATGGGCGAGTCGGCATGGCGGCCGTCGATATGATTACAGGCCCCGGAAATTCATATGTGGCGGAGGCGAAACGCCAATTGTTCGGAACCGTTGGCATCGATCTCATGGCGGGGCCGACCGAGATTTGCATCATTGCCGATGAAACCGCCGATGCGACCTTGATCGCAACGGATTTGCTGGGCCAGGCCGAACACGGGCCGGACAGCCCGGCGTGGCTCGTCACGACATCGCAACCTCTCGGCGAAGCCGTCCTCGTGGAGGTCGAACGGCAGTTGGCGAACCTGCCGACCCGGGATATTGCGGCGGTTTCCTGGCGGGATTTCGGGGAGATCGTCGTGGTCGCGGACGATGACGCGGCGATCGCCGCCAGCGACGAATACGCGCCCGAACATCTCGAAATCATGACCGCGCGAGACGATTACTATCTGGAAAACCTGAAGAATTACGGCAGCCTGTTCGTTGGTGAAGAGACGACGGTGGCCTACGGTGACAAGGGCGTGGGGACGAATCACACGCTGCCGACCGGCACCGCGGCGCGCTATACCGGCGGGCTCTGGGTTGGAAAATTCATCAAGACGGTGACCTACCAGCGGATGACGCCCGAGGCCAGTTATCGCTTCGCGCCGGTCGCCTCGCGGCAATGCGAAACCGAGCACTTGCTCGCCCATAAAATTACGGCCGATGTCCGTCGCGCTCGATTTGCGGGTGGGGAGTCGTAGGCGCCCTGACGTTAGAAGGTAGCAAGAGGAGGGTTCTGGCATGATTTTCTTTTGGGCCGAAACGCCGGACGGATGGGGCATTCCGGGCACTCACGGCCCATGGGCCGAGGATGAGCTCGACGGCTATGTGCAAAGCGGAGTCTACCTAATCCGCGGCCAGGGCGAAAACATGCTCATCGATACAGGGAACTGGACCCTTCCCGAATACAACAACGGAATGGGCAATTTCCTGGTCGAGTTACTCGATAAGGAAAAGAACGACCTCAAATACATCGTTATCACGCATTTCCACTACGACCACACCGGCAACGCCAAGATGCTCAAGGAGCGTTATGGCGCCATGGTGGTCTGCCACCCCGCGGACAAGCCGATCATAGAGGATCCCTTGATTGTCACGCGCGAGGAAAACATCACCCGGTTCGGGATGACCCCCGAAGAGGTGGTGGCGGATTTCAATCTTGCGGAAGGCGAAAGCCTTGGTTTGTCCGATCCCTCGATCATCGAGAAATACTGGAATTTCCCCGTCGAGGTCGACGTTGAGGTCGAGAACGAGGACATTCTCGATGTCGGCGGGCTGAAAATCGAGGTCGTTCATTTGCCCGGCCACTGTCCGGGACATATTGGCCTATGGAATGCGCATACGGGCTCGCTGTATTCCGGCGACTTGTTGCACTACCCAACGCCCCTGGGGCCCTATCCGATTGGCGATGCGAAGGCGCATTGGCAATCCATCCAGAGGTGTCTCGAAATAAAACCTCAGCTACTTCTCGAGGGGCACGGGCTGTCTGCTTATTCAGAGGCCAGCTCTCGTCGCCGTTTGCTGCACATGGAACAGCAGCAGAAGGATACCCGAGACAGAATTCAGTTTGTCCTGGCACGAGAGAAGAAGCCGGTGACGACGCAGGAACTGGTTCCTGAGGTGATGCCGGTTAAGTCTGACCTGGATTACCCCGTATCGACGGGTATCGGCGAACGGCGATGCTACGCGGAATGTTGCATCCATACGCATCTCTTGTGGCTCATCGAACAAGGCAAGGTCGAGCGTGTTGTAGAGGACGGTCGGGTTGGTTTCACAAGCACGGCCTGACTACCGCGGACTGCGCGGAAAATCAACAAACAATGACAAGCCAACTGGGAGGTAGACATGTCGAAGAAATTAGACCCGCGAAATTACCCCGATTACACCAACAAGTCGGTCATCGACCGGCACATGGAACGCCTGGATACCTACGGTGTATCCAGGCGCGATTTTCTCTCAATCGCATCTGCCAGCGCCATTGCCGGCGCGACCGCGGCCGCCATGGGCATTCCCGGCGTTGCGGTGGCGGCGTCCAATGGCAAAATGGCCCATCTCATGATGACCCTGCGGATGGAGTATACGAACAACGCTCAGCTAGGCGCGGCGGGCGCTGCCAAGGCATTCGGTTGGGATATTTCGACGGCCGATGGGCAGTTTGATTCGGAGCGCCAGCTCAATCAGTTCGAACAACAGATTGCCGCCAATACCCAGGCTGTCATGCTTCATGCCCCCGGCGGCGGGTCGATCAAGCGCATCGCCCAGTTGGCCAACGAGAACAAGATCTGGCTCGACAACACCTGGGGGACGTTGCCCTGGTTCACGCCTTTCGATGCCGGCGAGTACTACACCATGTACGCCGTGCCCGAGGAATTTTCCGCCCACGGCGACGTCACCGAGTTGGTGTGCCAGGCGATCATGGAGAAGCATGGTGGCGGGAAGATCGTCGGCGTAACCGGCGTCGAAGGCAACTCGACGGACCTCATCCGGTCGCGCGGCCGCGACGCGGCAATCGAGAAGTATCCGAAAGTCTCCCTGGCCGGCGAGCTTCCCGGCAAATGGAACCGGGAGGATTCCCAAAAAGCCATGGAGGACCTGATTTCCCGGCATTCGGATATCGTTGGCGTGATCGGGCAAAACGATGACGTCGCGGACGGATGTATTTCCGCCTTGCGCGCCGCGGGTATGCGCCCGGGTGAGGATGTCTTCGTGACCGGCGCCGACGGCACGACGCTGGGCGCGGAAATGATCCAACAGGGCCGGTTGCTCGCGACTAGCGCCAATGTTCCGCAATACATGGGCGCGTTGCTCACGACGCGCCTCTACGATGTCATGAACGGCTGGCGCCCGCGCGCCGCCGAGCGGATGATGAACTGGCGTTCGATCGCGATGACGAAGAACAACGTCGCGCCGTACCTGGAGCGCTACGTCAACAACAACGGCCTCGAATTCTATGATTACAAGAAAATGTCGAAGGTTCTGCATCCCAACGATTGGGATCCGCAGGCCGAGCTGTTCCCCATGGATATCGACCTTGAATGGGGCGGCATTCCCCAACCGAAGGGTTGGTCGTACCCGGCCGAATATGTGAAGGCTCGGGAAAACGGCGAGGCGGATGCCGTGCGCAAGGAATATGCGGACCATTACAAGATCGATTTCTTCGGCCCGTCCCCGATGAAAGGTTAAGTGGGTGGGATAACACGACCACGGCGGGGCCGGCATGTTCCGGCCCCGCCGCCCGGTTGAAGCAAGCGGCGGGCAGATGAGCGAACAGGGGATAGTGCTATGGGGGCGCGGCATCACGAAGAGCTTCGGTGGCACCGAAGCTCTTCGCGACGTCGACTTCGATGTCAGCATGAATCAGGTCGTTGGCATCGTGGGTGAAAACGGCGCCGGCAAGACGACGTTGTTCAACATCATATCGGGGATTGTTCCGCCGGATGCTGGCGAGATGGTGTGTCGCGGTCGCCCATTCGCACCCACCGGCTATCGCGACGCCAGCCAGGTTGGCATATCCCGCGTCTTTCAGGAACAGGCGCTGATTCCAAACATCCGGGTCTACGAAAACCTACTTCTCTCACATGAGACCACATATTCCTGGGTTGGCCAGCTGATCGATAAGAAGCGCATGGTCGCGACGGCCCAGCGGATCATCGATCAGGCGGGGCTCGATATCGATGTCAGGCGCCCGACGGCGTCATACAGTTTTTCCAAGCGACAGCTGATCGAGATTGCGCGCGCCTGCATCGTACCAACAGAGGTTCTCGGGATACAGGATCCCATCGTGCTGCTCGATGAGCCGACCTCGGCATTGGAGAAATCCGATGAAGAGGTTTTTCGAAAACTTATCACCCGCTTGCGAGAGCGAGCGTCGATTGTTTTCGTGTCTCATCGCCTGTCCGAGGTGCTGGAGTTGAGCGACGTCATTTATGTTCTTAAAGACGGTAAGCTGGTGGCAACAGTGGATCCCGCGAACGCCACTGAGCGCGTCCTGCACGAGCGGATGGTCGGACGCGAACGTGAAGCCGACTATTATCACGAAAGCGACCAATCGGAAGTCACCGATCGCCCGGTGGTCTATCGGGTCCAGGGTTTGACCCGGGGCGGGCATTACGACGATGTGTCTCTCGATGTTCGCGGCGGTGAAATCGTCGGGATTGGCGGCTTGTTGAATTCAGGGAAATCCGAGTTCGGGAAGGGTGTGTCGGGAATCATTGCGCCGGAATCCGGATCGGTCCAGATGAATGATAGTGATCCGGAACTTCCCAACGTGTGCCGACTGACCGCGCGCGGCTTGGCGTATGTACCGGCGGAGCGCCTGCTTGAGGGTTTGATCAGTCGGTTTTCCGCCGCATGGAATGTTTCGCTCGCCGGCGGCGGTGACCTGTTCGCGAACCGGTTCGGCGTCTGGAGCGGCCGGCGCGAGGCGGAAGTGACGGAAAGCTATATCCAGAAACTCGCCATCAAAGCCGGTGGTCCACATGTTCTTTGTTCGACGTTGTCGGGTGGAAATCAGCAGAAGGTCGTTCTTGCCCGTTGGCTGTGCCGGGATGCGAAGGTCCTGATCCTGGACAACCCGACACGCGGCGTGGATGCGGGCGCCAAGGAGGAAATATACAAGCTGATCCGCAGGCTTGCGTCGGAAGGGGCGGGAATCATTCTGATCACCGACGAATTGTTGGAATTGATTGGGCTCTCGAACAGGGTTGTCGTCATGCGGCACGGGCGTGTCGCGGAAACCGTCGATGCAGCCGTAAACGCCAAACCGACGGAACGCCAACTCATCGAAATCATGCTTAGCCCGTCGCGTGATGACGGCGACGCTATTGAACTGGCGGCTGCCTCATGACGACCGGCCGGAAAATCGGCGACATGGTTCTAGGCTTGATAACGAGTGGAATGGGCCTGCCTGTCGCCGTGGTCCTGGGCTTGATCGTCTTCTTTTCGATCGGCTCCGATGCGTTTCTCAGCTTGCGCAACCTGACGGCCATTTCGGGCCAGGCGAGTACGCTGCTGCTTGCCTGTCTGGGCGCGACCTTCGTCGTCCTCATGGGCAGCATCGATCTTTCCGTCGGTGCCATCGTGCTTCTGGTCGGCGCCGTTACCGTGAAGGCAATCAACGCCTTCGATCTTGGCGTCGGGGCGCTGCTCGTCGGGTTGTTGACGGGCATGATGCTCGGCGCCGGGAACGGTTTGATCTTCGCGTTTGGCCGCATCCCTTCCTTTGTGGTGACGCTGGGGACGTTATCGGTGTTCACGGGCGCGGCGTGGGAAATCTTGCAAGGCAGGGCGTTGCGCTTTGATTCCCTGTTATTCGAGAATATGGCGATCGGGCAATTGATCCCACGGTTTCCGAACATCGCGCTGATCGCCATCATCACCTGGGTGTTGATGGTTTTTCTGTGTTTCAAGACCCGATTCGGCCGTTACATGTTCATCATCGGCGGCGGCGAGGCGGTTGCCACGACCGCCGGGATTCCGGTCCGTCGCTACAAGGTTTATGCCTTCATGCTTTCAGGGGCGATGGCCGGTTTCACCGGCGCGCTCGCCGTGGCCCGGCTGGGCACGGCTGGGCCGACCCTGGGCCAGGACTTGCTTCTAAATACCTTGGCGGCAATCGTCGTGGGAGGAACGTCGCTTTCGGGCGGCATCGGGGGCGTTCATCGGACATTGATCGGTGTGCTGATCATCGCCCTGCTGGATAACGGCCTCAACCTGATGGGAGTCAATCAATACTCGCAGATGATGGTCAAGGGCGGGGTCGTTATCGCGGCGGTCCTGATCAGCCAGGAACGCGGCAAGATCTCCGTGATGAAATGATCGACATACGAGAGGGTTCGAAAATGGAAGTGGAATTCGAATAACGCAAATCCAGTGCTTAATCATCGGATGTAGGGAGGCGAAAAATGAGCAAGAAATCTATCGTAACAGATCGTAGTCGACGCAAGTTTATGCAGTCTGCGGCCGTGGGTGCAACGGCGGCGGTTATCGCCCCATCGTTTATCATGTCGCCCCGCATGGCTAATGCGGCGACATTGGGCAATGTGCACATAGAGGCGGCAAAAAAAGCCAAGGAACTTGCCACCGGACGGAATATTACCCTGAAAGTGCTGCAGCCGTCTGGGTCTTTGGGAAACGTCAAACCCGTGGCCGACCAGTTTACGGCTCTGACAGGCGTTGCCGTGGAATATCTGGAAGTGCCGCTGGGCGAAATTACTCAGAAAATTCTGCTGGAAGCAGTGGCAAAATCAGGCGCGTTTGATCTGGCGTTACCGGCGACATTTGGCATGCCCGATCTCGTTGAGTCCGGCATTCTCGTCAATCTCGACCAGTATGCGAGTAAATACGAGCCGGAAGGTTTCCAGGATGATGCCCTGTTCTCCACCGGGGACTACTACAAGGGCAGCCTGTATGGATATCAGACCGACGGTGATACCTATGTCATGTTCTATAACAAGGACTGGCTTGAAAATTCCGACGAGAACAAGAAGTTTGCCGATAAGAACGGCTATGAACTGAAGGTGCCGGATACCTGGGAGGAACTTGACGCTATGATGGCGCATTTCCACCGCCCGGATAAAGGAATGTACGGTGGTGCGCTCTTCCGCACTCAGTACTTCCTCGCTTGGGAATGGTGGGTCCGGTTCCATGCCAAAGGGTTCTTCCCACTCGACGATAACCTCAATCCGCAGATCAACAACGCCGCGGGTGTCGAGGCGTTGGAGGAAATGGTTGCTGCGTCGAAACATCTCTATCCGGGGGCGCGTACCAACGGTCTGTTCGAGAACTTCGAAGCGTTCGGCGCGGGCGACAAGTTCTGTAACATTGGCTGGGGGGGAACCCAGAAATTCCTCAACAGCGATAAATCCTCAATCAAGGGGCGCATGGCCTTCGGCCCAACCCCAGGTGGCATCGTTGACGGCAAACTGCTTCGGACCCCGTACTTCAACTGGGGCTGGAACTATGTCGTTTCATCCGTATCGGCCGAGCCGGAGATCGCTTATCTGCTCACTCTCTACGCATGCAGCCCGGCCATGTCGACGGTTGCGGTGCGTGATCCTGACGGATATTTCGACCCGTTCCGCGGTGCGCATTACGAGGATGATGCGATCATCAAGACCTATTCGCCGGAGTTCCTTGAGGTGCATAAGGCGTCCATGGAGGGCTCCATCCCGGATCTCTATCTCAAGGGACAGGGCGAGTACTTCGACGAACTTCGAACCAACTTGGGTGCCGCCGACGCGGAGACGAAAACAGCCAAGCAGGCGTTGGATGACACGGCCAAATCGTGGGAGAGGATCACCCGCCGTATGGGCAAGCGGAGTCAGGGCGTGCAGTGGTCGTTCCTGAAATCGATCTATCCGTCTTCCATCCGCAACCGTTTGAAATAAGACAGTGACTTTGTGCCGTGCCCGCTGAACCGGGCACGGCATCATTTTGGAACTTTATAATTTTTGGGGATCGCGCTGCGGACCTGATATGAACCGGATTCCCTTCAACATACGTCTCGTACTGCCAGCTCAACTGACCATCATGGCAATTGTGGTGGTTCCTACGGTAATCCTCCTATGGCTGGCTCATACCGACTGGCAACCGACACAGAATATTCCCTGGTTCGATGCTGAATTTTACTGGTTCTGGAATTTTTACGACCTCTGGTACGACGAACGCTTCATAAATTCGGTTTTTCGCACCCTCTTCGTTGTCGCGACCTGTATCGCTGTTGAGCTTTTCCTGGCGCTGGGTCTGGCTCTGTTGTTCCTGGACGAATGGCCATGGAGGAAGGTGGCGGTCAGCATCATTATCCTGCCGATGATGATCATTCCCGTTGATGCGGCGAATGCGTTTTTCATGCTTTTCAACGAACGTGGTCCGATCAATCATCTGATCACCGTTATCACCGGGGAGGTGTTTGAGTTCTCCTGGCTGTCACATCCGACCTGGGCAATGGTCCCCATCATGCTGGCGGAAATTTGGCAGTGGACGCCGCTAATGTTTCTTCTGGTTCTGACCGGTTTGATGAATTTGCCGGAGAATCAGATACGCGCCGCCGTCGGATTGGGGGCTAGCCCCGCGCGCATTTTCTTCCGTGTGATGCTTCCGCTTTTGGTGCCGGTCATATCCATTGCCGTCGTTATTCGTGCGATTGAGACATTCAAGATTTTCGATCCTGTCTACATCCTGACGCGCGGCCAGCCGGGCGGGGCTACGGAAACAATTTCCATGTACATGTACAATGGTGCCTTTGTGTATTTCCGCATGGGGTATATCGCCGCCGCCGCGTTGCTGGTCCTGTTCGTAGTCGTTTCCGTCTGTCTGGTCTTGGCCAAACCGCTTCGGAAACACGGATAGGGGCGCGGGGATGCGGGAACAAAAGACATGGCAAACGGTCTTGAAGCGCACGGCTGTGATCGTTGCCGCGGTTTTCGCCTTTTTTCCGATTTATTGGCTAATTTCAACCTCTTTCAAACCGTTTGACGAATGGGCCAATTGGCCTCCCATTTGGCTCACCGACAATCCCACTTTGCAAAATTATCGGATCGTGTTTTTCCCGGATCTGGCGCGGGAATTTGCTGCCCAGCAGGAAGGATCGCTGGACTATAAAGTTTCGGGATCTGCTTGGAACGCATTCAAGGGGTCCGCAATCGTTTCCGTTGCGGCGACCATCATTTCGGTCGCGTTCGGCACGCTGGCAGCCTATTCCATCGTTCGTTTTAAAACCGGAGGCAAGAATTATCCGTTCCAATTTCTAACGGTACGAATGGTGCCACCGATTGCCGTTGTCGTCCCAATGGTGGTGTTGTTCTCGATTCTGAAACTATCGGACACATATTTCGGTCTCATCTTGGCATATTCGGCATTCACCCTGCCGTTCTCCATCTGGATGATCCGGTCCTTCATCGATGATGTGCCCGCCGAACTTGAGGGCGCGGCCATGATCCATGGCATGGGACAGTTCAGAGCCTTTCTGACCGTCACCCTTCCCTTGGTCAAAGGGGGCATTCTTTCGACCGCACTGTTCATCTTTATTCTGAACTGGTCGGAATTTTTGTTTGCGCTGGTGCTGACCGCGGGGAATGTCGTGACGGTGACGCTGCAGGTCGCAAACTATGTTTCCGCGTCATCTGGTAAGCTCTATGGGGTTCAGGCCGCCATGGGCACCATCTCAACCATACCGGTGATAGTTTTCGGTTACATGATTCAGCGCCATATCGTTCGCGGACTGACCTTCGGGGCGATCAAGCGATGAAGGGTGCAGACACAGGTGACGTGAAACTCGAGCTCCGCAGCCTTCGGAAGGTTTTCGATGGGGTCGAGGCCGTGAAGGAATCGAACTTGATTCTCAAACGGGGCGAGTTTCTGTCACTGCTTGGCCCATCCGGCTGTGGAAAGTCAACGACTCTGGCCATGATTGCCGGTTTCCTTGAGCCCACCTCCGGCGAAATTCTTATCGACGGGAAGCCCGTGACCCATGTTCCTGTCCAAAAAAGACGCATTGGACTTGTTTTCCAGGATTACGCGATTTTCACCAAGATGTCTGTCCGTAAGAACCTGCTATTCGGTTTGGAAGCCCAAAAGGTTCCTCGTGCGGAGCGCGAGAAGACGGTTGATGAGTTCGCCGAAAAACTCGATCTCAAAGGATTGATGAAGGCACGCGGCGGCGAATTGAATATGAGTGAGATGCAAAGGGTCGCGCTCGCACGGGTGCTGGTTACGAAACCGGAACTTCTTTTGCTGGACGAGCCCATGTCCAATCTCGATGCGGCGCTCAGGGCATCTCTTCGTGGAGAACTGAAGCGTATTCAGAAGGATCTAGGCCAGACCGTACTTTATGTGACGCACGATCAGATCGAAGCCATGTCGATGTCCGACCGGATCGCGGTCATGAATTTCGGAGAAAATCTGCAGATTGCCTCGCCGGATGACATCTATCACCGGCCCAAAAACAGGTTCGTAGCAGAGTTTATCGGCGATCCTCCCATCAACATGATCTCGTGCACGGTTACCGGTTCAGGACGAAGCCAGCGCGTTTCCACGGAAGTACACAAGGATATACCCTTTGAGACAAAGGTTGTTTCGCCTGGAGATCATGTTCTCGGCATCAGGGCGCATCACATCGTGGCCGCGCATGAGGCATTCCACGGGTCGATTGCTGCGGTTGTCAAACTTGTTGAGAATTTCGGGTCCGAACATGTGCTTCATGTGACATACGGGCAGGATTTGCTGACGGTCATGGTCCAACCTGGCTTCGCCCGTGAGGGAGATGAGGTGCATGTCTCGTTCGATCTGAAGGACGCGCATCTGGTCGATCGGAATTCCGGCGCGATTTATCATCCGGATGAACGGGAGGCGGCGGCATGAGCCAACTTTCCGTCAAGAGCCTGAATGTGAGCTACGACGACCTCCGCGCCCTGGTCGATGCCGAATTCGATGTGGAGGAGGGTGAGTTCTTTTGCATTGTCGGCCCGACCAATGCCGGCAAGTCGACATTGCTCAAGACCATTGCCGGCTTGGCCCATCCGGATAGTGGCACGGTGAATCTGAAGGGACGGGATGTGACCCGATCTCAACCGAAAGATCGCAACGTCTCTCTGCTGTTCCAGAATATTGCGCTGTTTCCGAACTTGACGGGTTTCCAGAATATAGCATTTCCACTTCGAACCGCCGGCGTGGCGGAAAGCGAAGTTACGTCCCGGGTTAAGGAACTCGGGGACATGCTGAAGGTCGGTCACGTACTGGACCGGCTGCCCAAGACTTTTTCCGGTGGCGAGCAACAACGTGTGGCGATCGGTCGTGCCATAGCAAAACAGGCGGACCTGTTGATGCTGGATGAGCCCCTAACAAACCTGGACGCGCGCATCAGGACCACGCTGCGTATTGAATTCAAGGAGATCCACCGGCTACTGGGACAGACGGTGATTTATGTCACTCACGACCAGGTGGAGGCGATGTCCATGTCAGACCGGATTGCCGTCCTTCACGAGGGCCGGCTTCAGCAGATTGGCACGCCGGACGAGATCTACAATCGGCCGGCCAACAGATTTGTCGCGGAATTCATTGGCCAGCCTCCCATGAGTTTTCTCAATGCGGAGATATCCCAAGTCAATGGGACGATGGGCATTGAAATCGGTGGTGTCCGCATTCCAATGCCGGGAATCGGACAAATCCAGGGGAACGCCACACTGCCCGATAAACTTGCGCTTGGGGTCCGCCCCGAAGCTGTTCGTGTGACACCGACACAGTCGCCGGAAACCCCCCATCAGGCGGAGATTATTTGGGTGGAACACCTGGGCAGCATGTCGGTTCTCGATCTCCGGTTTGGTCATGAAACCTTGAGAGCAAAGGTGTCGCCAAATAATCCGATAAGCACGGAGCAAACCGCTTGGTTCGGTTTTGAGCCTCGATCCGATCACTTGCTGAATCCGGAAACCAACATGTTTTTCAGATAACGCAACTCATTGGCGAAATATCAATGGGGTAGAGCAGCCCCGGTAAATGCAAGGAGATACTGTCATGTGTGTGTGCCATGGACCTGGCGGCCCTGGGGGGCCCTTACCCGGAAAGTTTGAATATTCGAAATTTTCGGAGGATCTAGATCTTACGCCCACGCGTACGCTTGAAGAGGCGATCGCCATGAGCCCGGAGGATATGGCGCGGGCATCAAGGCTGGTGACGGGGACCTATAACGAACTTCTGCAGACGGCGGCCAGTCTCGAAGACGACGGATACCGGCGGCTGATGACCGAGTGTATCTCCGGTCCCAAGATAACCTTCCTCGAGATGTATCCGGGCGAAGACGATCGCCAAAAGCTATTTGATGAGATGGTGAAGCTCGGTTTCTTTCATGCCGGGGATGATCCAAATCACGTTTGGCCTGCCGGCCACATGACGCCGCAGACCTATTTGACAGCGCCTTCCAGCCACAATGACTTCTATAACGCCCATCCGGGTGGTTTGGCTTTGACGGTCGCCTACAACATCAGAATTGCAGACAATTACACTGAGAATTACCGTCAGATGTATGGCTTGCCCATCAATCGCGATCTACCGGTCGCATCCCTCCTCATCCACGAATACCCGAAAGTCTGGCTGTATCAGTGGCAGAACGACGGTTCATGGCTGGAGGAACCCCGGACGGTTTACGACGATACATGGCATGCGCACTGTATTTACGTGACGGCCGAACTTATGCATCGCCGGTTCGACGCCCGTATCGTCATGGCGATGGCGGCGGCTCACCAGATGTCCATGCTGGATGCCTCCATGGATGGCCGCGCCGTCGTTGCCAACTGGATCGGCCTTGACCGGGTTTGCCACTTCATTTCTTCCGCTGCCGTCATGGCCCAGGTCGATCCTGTCGATTACGGCTTGCTGGAGCGCAAGAACGGAAAGCTCTCCCTTGCAACCCAGCCCGCGGAACAGTGGGTTACGCACCTGGCGGACATGAACTGGCCTTACGCCATGGGGGCGGCGCAGCTTTATACCTGGCCGATGCTGAAACAGATTGCCGAGGAATCCCACGGGTTATCTGGCAACGATCTAAACGGGCGAGCGTTCAATCAGTTCAAGAACTATGTGTGGTCCCAGATCGGGCAGATTCCGCTCTATGAAATTCTTGTTCGTGAAGGCTATGACGCGGCCAAAAAGACAGTAAACAGATTGGTTGCGAACTGACTATGGGGGATCGCAAACCTTCAGTCCCGGCGGATGTCGCGATGGCATTCGGCCGGGACGTCTATTACGGCCACGGTAAAATTGAAATTTTGCCTAAGGTTATCGTGAGGGGAGTGGAGGACATCGCTATTGCCTTTACACCTGGTGTGGGTCATGTGGTTCGCGCCATTTCGGAAAGACCGGAACTACTTCACGAACATACCGCCAAGGATAACCTGATCGCCTTGGTGACGGATGGAACGGCGGTGTTGGGATTTGGTGACGTGGGTCCCCGTGCCGGAATGCCCGTTATGGAAGGCAAGTCCGCCATGTTCAAGTTGTTGGCGGGGGTCGATTGCATGCCGCTTTGTCTCGATGTCGGCAGCGGCGACGAACTTGTTTCGATCATCAAGGCTCTGGAACCTACATTTGGCGCTTTTAATCTGGAGGATGTGGCTGCACCCCGTTGCTTCGAAGTGATGGAGCAACTTTTGGGCTCCTTGCCCGTTCCCATCATGCATGACGATCAGTACGGCACGGCAACGGCGATCACGGCCGTACTCATCAATGCACTCAAGGTGCTGGACAGAAAACCCGCGGACCAGCGGGCGGTCATTTGCGGTTGTGGGGCGGCAGGGACGGCCTGTGTTGAAATGCTGCTGCTCTTGGGTGTGGAAGATATCGTTGTTGTCGACCAGCTGGGCATTCTCAGCCGGGATCAGGAACTGACCCATGCACACTGGCGGCGTGTTGCCGAACAGACCAACAAGCCTTGCCTCAAGGGCGGATTGGCGGAGGCCATGGTCGGCGCCGATCTGTTCATCGGGCTTTCCGTCGGTGGTATTGTTACACAGGACATGGTGCGGTCCATGAATAGTGATCCGATCGTATTTTCGCTGGCCAATCCCGTACCGGAGATCATGCCGGATGCGGCATCCGCCGCAGGGGCGGTGTTGGTCGCGAGCGGGCGGTTCGACTTTCCCAATCACTGTAACAATGTGCTCGCGTTTCCCTCACTGTTGAGGGGGGCATTGGATACTAATGCGAAATCCGTGTCCCCGAACATGTGCCTGGCCGCGGCACACGCGATCGCCAACGACGTGTCCGAAGACGAGCTTTCGGTCTCCAACATCTCGCCGAGTCCTATGTCGGATACGCTATACCCCGATGTCGCGGAAGCCACGGCCCGCGCCGCCATCAAAGAAGGTTTGGCCCGTAAAATACCGGAAGTCGGCGTTGTTGCCGCCAATACGCGGCGGCTGCGCGGACTAGCCCATGAACGGCAAGCCTGTCTTCCCGAGCTCGGCGGATGAGTGGCGTGGTGATGCCGTTGGCGAGCACATGCTCCCCGCGCCTAGCTGGATGCCGAGCCGAAACCAGAAAAACAGGGAGCCTCAGCCATGATTAGCGAATTCGCCGAGGTCAAGGGCCATAGGCTGCACTACGTGCGCGATGGTGAGGCCGGGCTGCCGATCTTCCTAATCCACGGCGTTCCATCGGCCAGCTTCCGCTGGCGGCCCGTGCAGGAGCTCATCTCGCCCTATCTCAACACCTATGCCTACGACATCATCGGCATGGGCAAGAGCGACAAGCCGCGCGCGGGCTGGGACTATACCTTCGAGAACGACGCCCACATGATGGCCGAGCTCATGGACCATTGGGGGCACGAGAAGATGGTGATCTGCGGCGACGATTGGGGAGGCGGCATCGCGCTCACCTTCGCCGCGCTTTACCCCGAGCGTACCGAACTGCTGATCGCCATCGATCCGGTCTGCCTGGACATCTGGCCGGTGCCCGAGGTCGAGGCCGTGGGGCGGGCCCACTTCATCGAGGACGACGAAGAGTTTCTGGCCGCCATGAGCGACCTGCCGGCCAAAATGGCGCAGACCCTGCGCACCATGATCTACAAGCCGTGGAAGCTGACCGCGCTCGACCAGCGCGAGTACATGGAGCCCTACCAGACCGTCGACTACGCCTTGGGCGGTTCGCAGATGCTCGGCAACAACGCCTACGCGACCCTGAAGCTCGACGGCATACGCGGCCTGGCGGCGCGCGCTGCCTCAATGAACACGAGTTGGACCATCGATCTGGACTACAGCCAGATCACTGCGCCGACCATGATCATGTGGGGAGCGCGGGATATCTTTCTTGATCCCAAGGCGCGGTTCAGGCTGAAGAACGAGATCGTCAACGCCCCGGTCCGCGTGCAACTCGTTGAGGAGGCCGGGCACCTGCCCGGGGTCGAGCGGCCGGAGTTCGTGGCCGAATCGATCCTCGACTTCGTGACCGAGCATCGCACGCTAGGGGCCCTGGCGCAGCCCTATCTGGGCGGTCTGGTCGACGAGTGATCTATCTATTTACGCCGCCTCCGGTCGTACCGATCAGTGATGAATGTAATCGGCAATACTACCGATCAGGATTGCGGTAGCCGACACAACAATCGGGTCGAAAACTTTCGCCAGCCCTTCCGACGACGAGAACGAGCGATGGCGAAGTTCAGGAACGCAAGGTCGCTACAGAAATTTGTCTCCATCCACTCATAAATCCACAATTATTTCGACCAGAAACGTCATCTCTACAGCCGCGAAAACTTCAGGCTCAGCTGCTCCATCGCTCTTGCGGAGTGGCATTAATTTGCGACCTGATGCGTAAAAATAGGCGAATTTGGAGACCAAACGGCACAGTCAGGGAAGCAAAGCCGGCCACACTCGAATAAAAAACCGGTTAATGTGACAATATCCTCGCTGCAATTCGAACTCATTGCCCGCTGTTTTCAATGCCCAACGCCGGCTTATCAGGAAAAATTTGACTCATTCCCAAGTTCACGTAA
>JAJFGP010000129.1 GCA_021776055.1 Kiloniellaceae bacterium | reverse complement strand
TCATAATAGCATTCTCGCTTGGCGTGCTTGTCATGATGGTGGGCTTGGGCGTTGTGCTGGCCCGTGTGATCGGGTCGCGCCAGCGCCCGGGGTGGATTGGCCTGAACTGGCTTCGAGCGGCGGCCGGGGGCGGATCCATCGCCCTCGGAACGGTTATTTTTCTGAACACATACTAAACAACGACAATGAAACGACCACGAAAAGAAAGAAGGGAGCGCACATGCGACATAATCTCCGAGACCCCCGGCGATGCAGTGACGAGCCGAAAAGTCTGATCTGCGGATCGATCAGAACGAGGAGCGTATAATGTTTCCTGCCCCAATTCGTGAATATCACCGCCCAAGCAGCATCGCTGAAGCACTCAGCGTTATCGCGCGCGAAGATGTTGGCGAGGCCATCTTTCTCGCAGGCGGCCAGAGCGCCATGCAGGCGATCAAATCGCGCATGTTGCAGCCTGACTGCATCATCGACCTGCAAGCCGTCGACGCGATCCGCGGCATCCGCCAGGCCGACGGTGCGCTGGAGATCGGCGCGATGACCCGTTACGTCGATATTGCGGAAAATGTCGCTCTCGACGGTCCGTTCGCCGCGCTCCGCGATGCGGCATCGCATATTGGCGACCGTCAGGTGCGCAATCGCGGCACGATCGGCGGCAGCCTGTGCTGGAACTATGTCGCCGCTTGCATGCCGACGGTCGTCCTGGGGCTCGGGGGGGTATGCCACCTGGTCTCCTTGAAAGGCGAACGCAGCGTGCCGGCCGATGACTTCTTCCTGGGCCCGCTGACGACCGCGCGCGAGGACGGTGAGTTGCTGAGTGCGATCCGGTTCGCGGTGCCGGTAAAGCGGTCCGGCAGCGCCTACCGCAAATGGGGCCTGGTGACGGACGCGCTCCCGGTTGTCGGCGTCTGCGTCAATGTGAGTCTGAGTGGCGACGGGCGCTGCACAGCGGCGCGCGTCTCGCTGACCGGCCTTCCCGACGGCGCCCAGCGTTCTACGAGCGCAGAAGATGCATTGCTGAACTCGGATTGCGCCCCCGAAGTGTTGCGCTCGGCCATGAACGCCGCTGCCGACAGCGTGGACGCACAGAGCGATGGTTCTGCCAGTGCCGATTATCGCCGGCAGCTCATTCGCACCCTCGGCGCAGAGGTCGCGCAACTAGCTGTCGATCGCGCCAAGCGCTGAGCGTCGCCCTGAACCCGGAAGGAGAGGTTATGAAAACGATAACAGTCACCGTCAACGGCGCCGTCTACGAAGAAACCGTGTCCGAGCGCATGCTGCTGGTCGACTTCCTGCGCGAGCAACTCGCGCTCACCGGCACGCATGTGGGCTGTACCTATGAGGGTGTCTGCGGTGCCTGCACCATCTGTCTCGACGGCGAGGCTGTGAAAAGCTGCTTGATGCTCGCCGTGCAGGCCGACGGCCATTCCATCACCACGGTCGAGGGGCTGGCCGGGGACAAGCTCACGCCGCTGCAGCAGGCATTCATTGAGAATCACGGTCTTCAGTGCGGCTTCTGCACCTCTGGTATCCTGATGAACATGAGCGAGTTCCTTGAGAAAAATCCGAACCCGAGCGATGACGACATTCGGCACGGACTGATCGGCAACCTGTGCCGCTGCACCGGCTATGTGCACATCGTCAAAGCCGTTCGCGCTGCCGCCGCCGTTGGCCGGTGAACGCGTTACGATCGCAAAAAAACTGGGAGACTCTGTCATGAAGAAAAGTCCGACCAAGGACAGCACGAAATGGTTCGGCGCCCGCTTGCCGCGCAAGGAAGACACTCGACTTGTTACCGGTAAGGGCAAGTACATCGCCGATTTTGTCCTGCCCGGCATGCTGCACGCGGTTTTCGTGCGCAGTGAGGTTGCGCATGCACACATCCGGGGCATCGACACCTCGGAGGCGGAGGCCATGCCGGGTGTGGTGGCCGTCTACACGGGCGAGTCCCTCAAGTCGCAAATGAAGTCCATGACCCAAAAGGTCCTGATTCCGAACCTGCCGGCGCAGTATCCGGAGTACTGGGCTCTGGCGACCGGCAAGGTCAAGTATCACGGTGAGCCGGTGGCGCTGGTGGTCGCACGGGACAAATACGTTGCCGTCGACGCCGCGGAAGCGGTCGCCGTCGACTATGAAGAGCTTCCGGTCATCACGGACGCCGAAGTCGCGCTCAAGCCCGGTGCGAC
This sequence comes from Kiloniellaceae bacterium, assembly GCA_021776055.1. GTDB lineage: Bacteria > Pseudomonadota > Alphaproteobacteria > Kiloniellales > J153 > JAJFGI01. The sequence continues at coordinate 18,948 of JAJFGP010000129.1, read as the reverse complement.
CGTTATCCATGACGACGCGACCAGTAACGAGATTTTCGCCATGACGTTCACCGGTGGCGACACCATCGAAGCGCAGAACGAGAATGACGCCGAGGTCGACAAGATCTTCCGCGAGGCGGATGTCGTGGTCAGCGAGCGGTTCAAAGTGCACCGCACCGGGGTGACCCCGCTGGAACCGCGCGGCGCGCTGTGCGATTGGAGCGAAACCGACGGGCTCACGGCCTGGATCACCACACAACGCCCGCATATCGATCGTCTCGCGCTGGTCGACATCCTGGACATCCCACCGGAGAAGGTGCGCGTCGTTACGCCCCGCGACATGGGGGGCGCTTTTGGCATCAAGGCCCCATTCTACCGCGAGAACGTGATCATTGCGCACGCCGCGCGCGATCTCGGCCGCCCAGTGCGCTGGATTGAGTCGCGCTACGAATGTCAGATGAATGTCGGCCAGGAACGCGACCAGGTGAACTACATGGAGATAGCCGCGAGCAAGGACGGTGAACTTCTGGCCGTGCGTAACCGCGGTATCGCCAACGTCGGCGTTGGCCTCGTCGGCGTCTATTGGGGCTTTGTGATGCCATTTCTGGGCGCGATCGAACTGCCTAACGCCTATACCTGGCGCAAGGGTGACGTGAAGCTTCATTGCGCGGTCACCAATAAGACTAGCAATACACCGTCGCGCGCCTTCGGCAACTACCCCACGCGCTTCGCCCTGGAGCGTGCCATCGACATGGCCGCTCGCAAGATCGGGATGGAGCCGTCCGAGGTGCGCCGCAAGAACCTCATCCCAGAGCTGCCCTACACCAGCGTGACCAACGACTTTTACGACAGCGGCGACTTTATCAAGGTCTGGGACAACCTGATGGCGCAGATCGATCTCGCCGAGTTCCGGAAGGAGCAAGCCGCCGCGCGTAAAGAAGGCCGCTATCTCGGCATCGGGTTCGCTTGCGGGGTCGAGCTCTCAGGCGTGGCCTCCGAGCTCATGGTGCCGATGGAGAACCAGCCGGGTTACGGCTCTGCGACCGTGCGCGTGGAGCCGCGGGGCGCGCTCCTTATCTTCTGCGGCGACGCACCAAGCGGGCAGGGGCACGAGACCACGACCGCCCAAGCCGCAGCATCGGTTCTTGGCATCGACCCGGGTGATGTTGTCACAACCACCGGAGACACGGGCACCACACCGTTCGGGTCCGGCTCGATCGGCGCGCGTTATGGCGCGGTCGGCGTCAGCGCCGTGGCAAAGGCCTGCGAGCAGATCAAGGCCAAGATGGTACGCGTGCTCGCCCATGACATGGAGATCAAGGCGGAAACGAAGGATTTCGAGTTCAAGAACGGCGAGATAGTCTATCTTCTTGACCCCTCGAAGCGGAAGGCGTTCAAAGATGTCGCGGAGCGGATCATCATGTCGCCGATCAACCTGCCGGAAGGCGAGGATGGCGGGCTCGAAACGACAGCGTTCTTCGAGTCTGACGTACCAATGATCTGCTTCAACGCCGATTGCTGCATCCTGGAAGTGAGGCCCGAGACCAGCGAATGGAAGATCAAGCGCTGGGTGACCTCGGAAGACGTCGGCAATGTCATCAACCCGATGGTGGTGGATGGCCAGATGCACGGCGCCATCGTGCACGGGCTGTCAAACGCGATCTTCGAAGAATACGTCTATGACGAGCAGGGCCAGCAGCTGAGCGCGGACTTTGAGAACTACAAGATCGCCACGGCCGCCGATGTTCCCGACTTCGAGCTGACCTATGCGTCGACCCCGTGTCCGCATACGCCCCTCGGTACCCGCGGTATTGGCGAGGGACGTCCGGCATCGGTATCTGGCGCGCTGACCAATGCCTTGTGCGATGCGCTTGAACCCTTCGGCGTCGAGATCACAGAGTTGCCGATCCGTCCCGACCGCTTGTGGAAGAAAGTGCAGGAAGCGAAAGCGGGGTGAGCGGCAACGCCGCTCCCCTTCTCCCACCGGACCGTACTGAGATCAATGAGCCAGAGCATGACAGACATTGAGTACCCTCAGGCCGCCATCGACTTCATCATGCACCGGCGGGGCAAGCTGCACATCTATGACGAGCTCGACCCTAAGCGGACGGCGCTGATTGTCGTCGACATGCAGCGCGCCTTCGTCGCGGAGGGCGCGGCCATCGAAACCCCCGCCGCCCGCGGCATCGTGCCCGCGATAAATGCTCTGGCGACCGCCACTCGCCGAGCCGGCGGCGCGGTCGTCTGGATCATCTCGACCTATGGGCCGGACCCGAAGGACTACTGGCCCACGTTCTTCGATCACGTCATGGGCCCCGCATCGGCGGCGCGCTTCCGCGGCGCGTTGATCGAGGGCGAGGACAGTCATGCGATCTATGACCCGCTGGAGGTTGTCGAAGGCGATCCTGTCATCTCCAAGAATCGCTTTGGCGCTTTCGTTGGCAGCGAAGGCCGGTTCGAAGCCTTGCTGCGGGCCAGGAACATCGACACCCTGATGATCGCCGGGACGGTGACGAACATGTGCTGCGAGACAACCGCGCGCGAGGCGGCGATGCTGTCGTTCAAGACGATCATGGTTTCGGACTGCAATGCGGGGCGGACGCAGCAGGAACATGAGGCGACTCTCAGCGCGTTCCTGCAGGGGATGGGGGATGTGCGAAACAGCACGGACCTGATCGGCATGCTGGACTCGGCGAAGGGTCGTTAAGAAGGTTTCAGCGATAGAAGCGGCGCTCCGCGTTCGGGTAACTGCGAACGATCGAGCCCACAGGGCGGCCTGCTGCTAGCCGGCTGCGTCCTCGCCAGAACCGCTGCATGGCGCGCTCCCTTCGCCGAAATGGCTCACTGATTCCGACGCAGATTCGATCCGATGGGTTATGTGCCCGGGATCTCTCCGCAGATTTCAGCTCTGCGCGGCCCGACTCTCGGCCTTGGCACTCTGCAGAGAATTCTCCAACTCATTGGATAATTGGTCAGTCCACCTGATTGTCAAGAACCTTGTTGCACTACCAATAGACCACGGTCTACACTCTAGCGAATGGATTAGTGGACAGACAAATGAGTGGGCGTCAAAAAACTTTATCGCCCGGGCGGTTAGGGACAGAGCATCTCGGCTGCAAACGACAAAGATAAGAGGAGGAAAACCATGACCACCGGCATTTCCCGCAGGAAGGCGCTAAAAACCGGAACCGGCGCTCTGGCGCTGACGTCAGCTCTTGGCATCGCTCCCCGATACATCCGGCCCGCTCTGGGTGGCACCGGCTATGCCCCGGGCATGACCGGCGGCGCGACCGGCTTCCCGGGCGCCGAGCGTTTCCAGTACAACGAGAGCCACTCCGAGGGCCGGGCCATCGAAGGCATCAAGAAGCTTAAGGCGGAAGGCAAGGCACCGTCGAAGCTCACCGTGTTGTGGGCCGCTGGCGCGATTGGGCAGCTCACCAAGCCCTTCCCCGAAGGCGCCAAGTCCATTAAGGAGACCTGGGAAGAAGAGACCGGTATCGAGATCGAGATCATCGGCGCCGGGGCGGCCGATATCTGGACCAAGATTCTACAGGACGTGACCACAAGCTCCGGCGGCTTCGATATCTACACGCAGCCCTGGAACAATGTCGGCGACCTCGTCGAGGCTAACGGGGCCGTCGACCTGACGGAATTCGTCGACAAGTACAAGCCAGACTGGGGCGATCCCGAACGCGGCGTTGTCTCCAAGCAGGTCGAGGAACTGCTCTACAAATACGACGGCCGCAACTGGGCGGTAGCGATTGACGGCGATTTCCATACCTGGGTCTACAACCGCGCCATGTACGAGGACCCCAAGCATAAAGACGCGTTCGAGGCGAAATTTGGCTATCCGCTGGCGCCGCCGCGCACCTGGGAGGAATCTGACAACCTCTCGCGGTACTTTACCGGTGTCACGGGCCTCAACGGGGTCAAGATGTACGGCAACGGCAACATGATGAGCCCGTTCTGGGGGCTGCCGATCTTCTATGCCCGGTTTGCCAGCCAGGCCATGCCGAACCACTACTGGTTCGATGACGACGGCAACCCGAACCTCGATACCGAGCTCGGCATCAAGGCGGCCGAAGAACACATCGCGATGAAGCAATGGTCGCACCCCGACATCCTGTCCTGGACCTATGCCGAGGCTTATGCCGGCATGGCCGATGGCCTGACGGCGCATATCTGCACCTACACGAACCTCGCCAAGTTCAATGATCGCTACTTGCCGGACGGCTCGCCGGCCACCGCGATCACCGGCAAGCTTGGCGCCTATCTGCCGCCGGGCCGGCAGTTCGGTGACAAGCTCGTGCGTCGGTCGGCGATCTACTACAACACGATGGCCGAGGTTTCTTCGCAGAGTAAGTCCAAGGAAGCGGCCTATCTGTTCCTGCAGTGGGTGAGTTCCACGCGGATCTACAGCTGGCTCTGCGCCAATCCTGGCGGCTTTCTGGATCCTCTCCACAAGGCTAACTTCGCCGAGCCTTACGTGAATCAGACCTACAACAAGTATCTGACGGAAGTTATCCAGGAAACCGCTAGCCGCTGTGTGCCCACGCTCAACTTCGCCGGCCAGACGGCGATGGACAATGCGCTGGACGAGGAGCTGCAAGCGGCTTTGACCGGACAGAAATCTGCCGAACAGGCGATGAAAGATGCGGCGCGGCGCTGGAAGCGGGTCATTCGCCGCAAGGGTGAGGATCGCATGATCGAAACGATCCGGAAGAGCCGCGCCGGGTGGCCGACGCTAATCGACGACGCGTGAGCGCCGCCGTCACGGACGGGGGTCACCATAGGGGCGGACCGGGAAGCCGGCCGCCCCGACTGGTCCGATCTGTGACCGCCACCGGCTCCCGACGGCTCCACGAGGTCGCTTGTCAATGAGACCAAGCCCCGCCCAAATAGCCTTGCGCTATGTCCTGATCATCCTGGCCACGGCGATCGTGCTGATCCCAATCCTTTGGATGATATCGCTTGCCTTCAAACCGTATAACGAGTGGCAGACAGCCGCTACCGGCGTGCACTGGTGGCCGAAGAATCCGACGTTGGGGAACTTCGAGTACATCTTCACCGGCCAGACCGAGGGCTTGGTCGTCAGCCTGGATTTCACGGCGGTTCGCCCGATTTTCGCGAGCCTTCTGACGGCGAGCTTAGGGACGATCCTCGCCGTGATCGTGGGCACGCTGGGCGCCTATGCCGTCTCGCGCTTCAAGGTTGCCAATAATCTGCCGCTGTCGGTCCTCCAATTGCGATTGTTCCCGCCTTTGGCGGTGATGATCCCGGTGATGATCATGTGGGCCTACCTCGGCATGATCGACACCTGGTGGGGGCTTTCCCTGATCTACACGATCGTGACGCTGCCCTTTTCCTTCTGGTTGATGAAGACCTTCTTCGACGAGGTCCCGCTCGAGATCGAGGAGGCCGCGCTCGTTGAGGGCTGCTCGCGCTTCCGCGTGTTCTGGAAGGTGACGCTGCCCATGGTGAAGGCGGGGATAGCCAGCACGATTCTGTTCGTTTTCATTCTCAACTGGTCGGACTACCTCATGGCTCTGTTGTTGACGCGCAAGGACTGGGTGACGATCCCGGTCTACATGAACGCGCTCGCAACCGCGATGAGCGGGCAGCTCTACGGGATGAAGGCTGCCCTTGGCCTGATCGCTGCAATCCCGCCCGTGATCCTCGGCCTTTCGATCCAGCGCTATCTGGTGCGCGGCCTCACCTTCGGGGCACTGAAACAATGAGCGCATCGCGCAAGGAACGCGACGCTGCCGCTGCCAAACTCTCGCTTGAGAAGGAGCAACGCAAGCTCGGCAACCTGATGGCGTTGCCGGCCCAGCTGCTGCTCGTCTTCATCGTCGCTTTTCCCCTGCTGATGCAGCTTTATGTCAGCACGACCTGGTGGAGTCCGCTCGACGGCGTTCCCTGGTACATGGCCTATGAGTCCTGGAACTGGTTCGCAAACTATAGCGATCTGGTTCAGGACAGTCGGTTGTGGGGGGCGATCTGGCGGACTCTTCTGATCGTTATCGTCTGCGTGCCCGCGCAGTTTCTGCTTGGGCTGGGGCTTGCGACACTCTTCGTCGACAGTTTCCCGGGCAAGACGATTTTTTACACCCTTCTGCTGATGCCGATGATGGTCGTGCCAGCGGTGGTGGGCTACATGTTCTTCCTGTTGTTCCAGCAGTCCGGACCGATCAATGACCTCATCGGCGTCTTCGCGGGCGGTCCGGCCGAGATAAACTGGCTCAACGACGTCAATCTCGCCATGGTTGCCGTCATGATCGCCGAGATCTGGGAGTGGACGCCGCTCATGTTCCTGATCCTGTTGGCGGGCCTGTCGGGCGTTCCGGAGGACCAGATGCGCGCGGCCCGCCTACTGGGCGCCAATGCGTGGCAACGCTTCTGGCGTATCGTCATGCCGCGCATGAAGACGGTGATCATCATCGCGCTGGTGCTGCGCACGGTCGAAAGCCTGAAGGTCTTCGACACGCTCTTCATCATGACCGTTGGCGGGCCGGGCGTCGCGACCGAGTCCATCTCCCTCTACATCTACAAGCGCACATTCCAGGATCTGGAGTGGAGTTATGTCGCCTCGATCGGTCTTTTCGTTCTGGTGGCGCTTAGTTTGCTGGCCGGCCTCGGCATCTGGTTCATGGTGCGCAAATCCACAAAGCCTGCCCAGGTCGCAACGGCCCAGCAGGGCGGCGCGCTTGCACTGCAGGAAGCGAAATAATGGCGAAGATCGAATTCAAAGGTCTCACCAAGCGCTTCGGGTCGCTGACGGCGGTTGACCATCTGAACCTGACGATCCCCGACAAGAGCTTCGTGGCCCTGCTCGGCCCATCTGGTTGCGGCAAGTCGACGACCATGAACATGATCGCCGGGATCGAGGAGCCGTCTGATGGCCAGATCCTGTTCGACGGAAGTGACATCGTGAGAGTGCCGATAGATCGCCGCGGGGTCGGGTATGTGTTCCAGAACTACGCGATTTTCACGCATATGAGCGTGTACGACAATCTGGCCTTCGGGCTGCAGGTGCGCGGCCTGCCCAAGGCCCAAATCAATGCCAAGGTCCAACAGGTCGCCGAGTTGATGCGACTGGAGGATCGGCTCGACTGGCCATCGGGGACGCTCAGCGTCAACGAAATGCAGAAGCTCGCCATCGGTCGGTCGGCGATCGTCGAGCCCTCGATCTTCCTCCTCGACGAACCCCTGTCGAACCTGGATGCGGCGTTCAGGGAGTTCATGCGCACCGAGCTCAAGCACATCCAGCGTCAGCTGGAGCAAACCATGGTCTATGTCACCCACGACCAGATTGAGGCGATGAGCCTGGCCGACCATATCGCGGTGATGAATCGTGGCGTGCTGCAGCAATATGGTACCCCGGCCGATATTTATAGCCGGCCTGCTAATACCTTCGTTGCCATGTTCATCGGTAGCCCCAGCATGAACCTCATCCCCTGCCAGATCACGACCGAGGGCGAGACGGAACTGCTGGACGTGGGTTCGGCGGGACGCATCGCCATCACGGATGACGCCCTGCGCCAGGCGGCGCGCGCCGCCCCCAGCCGGGACGTGATCCTGGGCGTTCGCCCCGAGGTGCTTGATCTTGTTCCTAGAGCCGCGACCGGACTCGGCCTGCAGTTGGAAGTCGATCTACTGGAGCCGATCGGGCCGCGCACGGTTGTGCATCTGCGCTCCGGCGATACCGAAATCCTGGCCGTCAAGGACAAGCGCTATGGCACCCAAGAACTGGAGGCGGTCACCGCCATCCCACCGCAAGCGGCATGTCGTTTATTCGACCGGCGGGACGGTCGGGTGTTAGGAGGAGCCTAGTGGCAACGCTGGAACTTCAATCGGTCACCAAGCGGTTCGACGATATTGCGGCCGTCGAAAATGTTTCGCTGCGGATCGAAGATAACGAGTTCTTCTGCATCTTCGGCCCGCCCAGTTGTGGCAAGACCACCATATTGCGTCTTCTGCTGGGCTTGGTTGTCCCGGACGAGGGCCGCATCCTGATCGATGGCCAGGACGTGACCTATGAACGGCCACACCAGCGCGATCTGGGCATGGTCTTTCAGAACCTTGCCCTTTTCCCGCATCTGTCGGCGGGCGAGAACATCGCCTTCCCGCTGACGGAGCGTAAAGAGGCCAGATCGGTGATCAAGGACCGGGTGGCGGAAGTGGCGGCCAAGCTCCATATCGACCACCTCCTGCACAAACCTCCGGCACAATTGTCGGGCGGCGAGCGGCAGCGTGTGGCAATCGCCCGGGCGTTGGTACGCAACCCCCTCGCTTATCTGATGGATGAGCCGTTGGCGGCCCTCGATGCGCGGTTGCGCGAATCGACGCGGGTCGAGCTCAAGCGCTTGCAGCGGGATCTCAGCCACACGCTGATCTACGTGACGCATGATCAGGAAGAGGCGATGTCGATCGCCGATCGTATCGCGATCATGCGCGACGGCGCCATCTGCCAGGTCGGCACGCCGGATGAGATTTACAACCGTCCGAACTCCCTGTTTGTCTCTCAGATTGTCGGCTCACCCAGGATCAACGTCATCCAGGGAATTCTATCGAATGGCCAGTTCCGGGCCGGAAATCTGGGGTTGGAGCTTACGTGCAACGGTGTCGCCTACAACGGAGCTATCGCGCTCGCCATCCGCCCGGAAGATATTGCTATCACCGACCCAGGCGCCGCGGGCGCCCTTACGGCCGAAGTCTATGAGGTGGAGCCCCTTGGTGGGCACACAATCGTGGATGTCAGCCTGCGCGATGACATCCTGAAGGTCCATTTGCCCGGCCAGCCCGATTTTGCTCCGGGTCAAGCGATCGGGCTCACTCTCGACGGTGATCACTGCTATCTCTTTTCGGCGAACTCGGGCGAGACCCTACGCCACCCGGTTTAGGACCCGAAAGTTGTTGCCGGCGGCCGGGCCCTAAGAACTCGCCAAAGCTCCGGTCAAGGCATCCAAAAATATCAGTACACTTCGCCGGTCGATTTAGCCCTGCCTGACAGTGTTTGTCTGGGTTTCTGAAAATATTCACAGCGTAAATACTCACAGCAAAGAAATAGTGGAAGCTCAGACATTCACGCTTCTCTGCGTGATTAGTACCATGCGCAGACTATAGTTGGCCTTATGCGACCGAGTGTGATTTCCGCCAGAGAGCGCAAAGGCCAGATATATAACCGGGGAGGACAGAGGCAATGTCGGGTTTTGCAACGTGTTGCATTCGAAAAATTTCGCTGTGGATTTTATTTGTTGGTGTGATTGTCACCGCGCCTATTCAGACGGTTATGGCCGCAGAATGGAGCAGTACCGATGTGCAGCTTCTTTATGGTAACAATTACAAACTTGGATCAAATGCGCCGGGTGATACCAGTATAACGACGGTCACGCTTCAACACGCTAGTGGTTGGGAATACGGTGACAACTACTTCTTTTTCGATTTGACTGCAGAAACGAACGGAGCTGAGAGGGCCGATATCTACGGCGAATATTATCCTCGGCTTAGCTTTGGAAAAATCACCGGAACAGATATGTCAGTAGGCATATTGAAAGATGTATTGCTCTCCGGAGGCATAAACTACGGCACTGATTTGATTGTGGCCCTATACGGTATCAGCTTCGACCTGAATATTCCGGCCTTTGATTGGTTCCGTTTCGACGTGCAAGCATTTGACACCGTAAAGGGAACGACGGGTAGAGAAAAATTAACTTACCAACTCACACCGTCGTGGAGCGCTCCTATTAACATTGGTCCCGCGAAATTCGAATTCTCGGGATTCATCGATATTATTGGCCCGACTGGCGGCGGCAGTAAAATTCAGTTCCTCACTCAACCGCAGTTGCGCCTGGACGTGGGCAACTTTTTCGACAAACCAGGTAAGTTCTATGCGGGCATTGAGTATCAGTATTGGCACAACAAATTCGGTGTCGATGGCGTAGATGACCACGTCCCGCAACTTTTGATGATGTACAAGTTCTAAAACAGGCTCTTGCCGCTATTTGGTGCGGTTCCAATTTCTCGCGCCTCGGCATCAAGCCTGTTTACCGTGGTAGATTAGCGCGTTTGAACATCGGAACTTGCGCGCGCCGTCGATATCATGAACAAGCCATTCCGAATCCGACCTTTGAAGTGAACGGCGTCGCGCGTTAATGCCTCATAAATTGCCGGGCGCGGCGCCGTACACCTCAAGGCAGACCTGCCGGAATCGAGGGCAGGATCCGCTGATCATCCGTGTCAAACAGACCGCAGAGACCATGTGGATACTCACAGTAAAGAAACTGTGGAAGCTGAGCCATTCACGCTTCTCCAGGCGGTCGGTATCATATCGCAACCCATAGTTGGTTATTTGCGACCGTGTGTGATTTTCACCGGAGAGCGCAAAGGCCAGATAAATATCGAGGGAGGAAAGAATGCGTAGAAAGTCAGACGGGAAGGGTACGGAGACAACTGCTCGCCGCCCCCTGGAAAACGAATCACGGCGCCGATTCATAAAAGGGGCAACCGTTGCGGCAGCAGGGGGTGTTGCGGCGACTGGTACCTTGCTCGCGGACATTAACGGCGGCGCCAAGGCCGCTGGCAAACCGATTCCCATCGGCGGAGGTGTTCCTCTCACGGGGTGGGCGGCCACCGATGGAATCGAGTTCAAGCGGGCCTTGGAACTAGCGTCCGAGGAAATCAATGCCATGGGTGGCATTCTTGGGCAGCCGGTGGAGCCGGTATTCGAAGACACAAAAGAACAGGGTGCGGCCAACATCATACCGGCCATGCAACGGCTGATCGATCGCCACGAAGTCCACGCCATCATCAACGGTTACAACACCGGAGCCGTTACCGCGGAGTACGATACGATTGCGGATGCGGGCATCATCTACATTCACCACAACACCGATATCGTCCATCACCAGACCGTCGGGGATAATCCAGAACGCTACTCCACGATCTTCATGGGCGATCCGGCCGAATATTGGTATGGCCCCGGGCTGTTACAGTTCTTGAACGACCTGGACGCGAATGGTTTGTACAAGCGGCCCAACAACAAGATCGCAATCGTTACCGGGTCGCAGAATTACAGCGTCGTGATTGCGAACGCGATCCGCGACAGCGCGGCGAAATATGGTTGGGACGTGAGTCTCTATGAGACAGTGGTCATCCCGATCTCCGAATGGGGGCCGACGCTGGCCAAGCTGCGCAGTGACCCGCCAGCGGTGATCGCCGTAACTCATTGGGTTCCGCAAGACCTGGCGCAGTTCATGTTGCAGTTCGCACCAACCCCGACGAATAGCCTCATATACATGCAGTACGGACCGTCGCTGGCGGCATTCCGTGAAATCGGCAAGGCCGCGACCGATGGCGTGCTGTACTCGACGGTGATCGGTTCCCTCCAAGATAAGATCGGGCAAGACTTCAGCGACCGGTACAGGGCCAAATTCGGGGATTCGAGTACCCCCGCCGTGGGGGCGCAGGTTTACGATTCCGCTCACTACTATGCGATAGCGGCCGCACTCGCGGGCGGCACCGGAGGTCCTGGAGAATTCGATCAGAACGCGAAAATCGCCGCCCGCCTACGGAGGCAGATCCATCGTGGGGTGGTCGGAACAACCAAGTTCTCCATTCCGGAGCAGGCGGCCATACCCTATCCGGACGCCACGAACGATCCGTCGCTCGGCATGCCGCATCAGTATCTGCAGATTCAGGATTGGCAAACCGAACCGGCTCTGGTCGCCCCGTCACCTTACCAGACCAAGCAATTCAAGATGCCGCCCTGGATCAAGGCATAATACGTGTGACGGGATCAAGTCAGCCGCGACTGCTCCACTGCAAGGGAGTACAGAAATATTACGGTGCGATGGCGGCGGTCAACAACCTGACCGTCGAAGTGCGGCCCGGTGAGGTCTTGGGGATAGGCGGTCCGAATGGTGCGGGAAAGACCACATTGTTCGACGTTATCTCCGGCCTTACCGTGGCTGACGCGGGCGAGATATTGTTGGATGGCCAAAATATCCTAGGCGCAAGACCGGAGCACATCTGTCATCTGGGATTGGCCCGTACGTTTCAGCTGAACGCCGGGTTCGACAGCATGACGGCCCGCCAGAATGTGCTCATCGGCGCCTATTTCGGCTTTCGGAACCGAATCTTTCCAGGTTTACGCTTCGGTCGCGAGGACGTGGCCCGCGCGGATGAGGCGCTTGAGATTGTCGGTATGCGACACAAGGCGAACGAGATCGTCAAAGACATGCCGGTGCTGGATCGAAAACTTCTGATGATCGCCGGTGCCATCGCAAGCAGCCCTAAGATTCTGCTCATGGACGAACCGGTCGGCGGGCTCAACCCGCATGAAATTGACGAGGTCTTGGTGCTGCTCCGTAAGCTATGCGATATGGGGATAACGATCGTACTGATCGAACACGTCATGCGCTTTCTGATGCAGCTCGCCACGCGCGTGATGATCATGCATCACGGAGAAATGATTTACGAAGGCCTGCCAGCGGGACTGGTGCGCGACAAGAATGTTGTTGACGTTTATCTCGGTGAAGGAACGTCTGCGCGGCTCGAGAAATTTCTTGTCAAAGGCGACGCATAATGACGGGGCCGTTACTTGAGCTGGTGAATGTTCACGCCGGTTACCAAGGCCGGTCGGTTCTCCATAACATTTCGCTAACGATACCGGAAGGCTCTTTCACCACGATTATCGGGCCAAACGGGCACGGCAAGACCACTCTCCTCCGTTGTATTTCGGGGTTGATCCCCCTGTCGGAGGGCGACGTTATTTTTGACGATGCGCCGCTCAAGAACTTGCGCGCCGATCAAATCGTTGAGCGCGGCATCGTACATGTCCCGCAAGGTGACATAATATATCCGGACATGACGGTGCGGGATAATCTGCTGATGGGCGCTTACTTGCCGTCTGTCAGCGCCGATGCGGACAAGCTCTTGGGGGAGGTTCATCGAATTTTCCCTCGGTTGGCAGAGAGGCGGAATCAAATTGCGAGTACGCTCTCCGGCGGGGAGCGGCGGATGCTAAGCATCGGGCGGGGGCTTATGACGGGTGGGCGCTTGCTGATGATCGACGAGCCTTCGCTCGGTCTAGCGCCTGTGGTTGTCGATCAGATTTACGAAGTCGTGGCCGACTTCAAGAAACAAAAAAGAACGATCGTGCTGGTCGAAGAAAACGCGAGCCGCGTGATGGAACTAGCGGACGCGATTATTCTTATCGATAACGGGCAGATCGTTTGGCAGGGTGCGCCTGATGAACTGATGACGCATACCGAAATCGTCGAGACGTATCTGGGAGGGTGACCCGGCATGGACACATTTGTCCAAATTCTTGTTAGCGGTCTGACCTTGGGGGCCATGTACGCCCTCAGCACGATCGCCCTATCGTTGGTCTGGGGCTCGCTGAACATGTTGAATATGGCCCAGGGCGCATTGTTGACCATTGGCGGTTATATCTCTTTTGCGGCTATCACGTATCTCGGATTTCCCCTGTTTCTAGGCCTTGTGACCGCGGCGGGTACTGGCGTCCTGCTCGGTTTGGCGATGTATTTCGGCATCATCCGGTTCATGTTCGAGAAGGACGGCTTCGAGACGAACGTGATCATCGCAACCATTGGACTTGCGATGATGATGGAGAACATCGTGCTCAAAGCGTTTGGCGCCTACCCGTTCCAGCAGCCATTCGCTGTCGATGGCGGATTCAGGCTCTTGGATGTTCACATTCCCTATCAGAATCTCGTCATCATTGGTGTCTCCGTCGGTATGATGGTTGCGACGGCGTGGTTGCTCGGTCACACCCGGCTCGGACGCGCGATACGGGCCACCGCGCAGAGCCGCGAGGCGGCCTTGCTCAACGGCGTTCCGGTCAGGCGCATCTTTGCCCAGGTTCTCGCGCTGAGCGGTCTGCTCGCGGCGGTCTCTGGCGTGATGCTGAGCTCAATTACGACGCTCGCGCCGACGATGGGGTACGACCCCCTACTCAAGGCCTTCATCATTTGCGTTATCGCAGGCTTGGGCAACGTAGCGGGGGCCCTCTATGCCGCTTTCCTCCTCGGCATGTTTGAAGCGGGTGTGCAGTACTTCCTGGGTGTGCGTTTTGGCTTTCCGGCTCTGCTCTTGCTCGTCATCATCGCGTTGATCTGGCGCCCCTACGGTGTCTTTAACCGCAGGAAGGTGGCGAGGCTATGATCCGGCGGGACCTGGCAATTGGCCTCATTTTCCTCGCTTGTGCGATCGCGCTCCCCTTTCTGGGCCCGTCTCGGTACGTCATTACTCAGCTCTTCTTGTTTTTCCTTTGGGCGACGGTCGTCACGCAATGGAACCTCGTTTTCGGCGTCGCGGGGATATTCTCGCTTGCCCCGATGGTCCTGTTTGCTTTCGGGGGCTATGCGGCGGGAATGATCGGGCTTTATCTCGAGTGGTCGCTTTGGGTTGCTCTCCCGATTGCCGGCCTCGGAACGGTCCTGTTCAGTCTATTGATTGGGCTTGCTTGCCTCCGTCTCCGTGGCGCCTACGTGGCGCTGCTCACTCTGGCCATCGCTCAGGTGGTGTATTTGCTGATCATTACCGACACCGAGTGCTTTTTCATGGATGGCATGACGTGCCGCAATTTTACCGGTGGGACACGAGGACTGGCAAAGTACGGCGATTTCGGCTTCCGCGACCTTCTTGGCCGCCAAGACTGGGTCATGGGAAGTTACTTCACGGGCCTCGCCTTGCTGGCGCTCGCGACCCTCGCCTCTATCATTATCATACGCAGCCCCTTAGGCCTGGCCTTCCAGGCGCTACGCGACAACCCGGCCTATGCGGTGTCACAGGGCATCAGCCGTTTCAAGTATCAACTCCTCGTTTTCGCCTTGTCGGCGTTCTTCACGGGCCTCGCCGGAGGCATCTATGCCGGGCACTTCAGTGTCATGGGCGCGAACACGCTATACCTTTCTCTGCTCCTGTTTCTTCTTTCGATGATGGTCGTCGGTGGGGTCGGAAGCGTGTGGGGTCCGCTGCTCGGCGCGGCCGTGCTGATGCTGACCGATGAGGCGCTCAAGGAGGTTATTGAGTATCGAAGTATCGGTCTTGGATTGCTGTTGGTGCTCTTTGCGATGTTCTGGCCGAAAGGCATTGCCGGCGTCCTCAATGGCGTGAACGAGCGACTGAAGCGGCGCTTCAGGTCGCGAGTTCGGTCTTAAGGGGAACCAGCGGACCCGAATATAGAGCCCAGGCGCTGAGTCGCTGTGCTCCGGCCTTTGTAGATACTCACAGCAAAGAAATTGTGGAATCTGAGTCATTCACGCTTACTCAGGCGGTTAGTACTCTATCTCGCTCAAACGGGTCTCCGCGATCGTGCAAGATTTCCACCGGAGTAGGGAAGTGTAAATGGACCAGGATCTTTCTTATACATCGGCGGGAGATATCGCCAACGCGATCAGACTGAAGAAAATCTCGCCTCGGGAAGTTCTAGACTTCTTTATCGATAGGATCGAGACTCGAAACTCAAGCCTCAATGCCGTCGTGTACAAAGGTTACGATGATGCGCGCGCTGCGGCGAAGCGCGCAGAGGAGGCCGTGATGAGTGGTGATTCGCTCGGCCCATTGCACGGTGTACCGGTTGCGATTAAAGACCTGTTTGACTTCAACATTGGCTGGCCCGCCACCTTTGGCGGTATCAGGGCTCTGAAGAATTTCAAGACTGACTTCTGTTGCGCTTTCGCGGAGCGAATTACCCAGCGTGGCGGCGCCATCATCCTGGGCAAGACCAACAGTCCGGTCATGGGGTTCCGCGGGACCTGTGATAACTATCTCTTCGGCCCCACCTGCAATCCGTTCGACACGCGTAAAAATTCCGGCGGTTCGTCGGGTGGAACTGCGGCAGCGGTTGCTGATGGTCTTCTACCTCTTGCGGAAGGGACCGATGGCGGCGGTTCCATTCGCATTCCCTCCTCATGGTGCGGTGTCTATGGTTTCAAGGCATCGTTCGGCCGTGTCCCGATCTGGTCGCGGCCAAACGCATTTGCGATGGATACACCTTTCATCGCGGAAGGCCCAATCACCCGAAACGTAAAAGATGCGGCGCTCGCCTTAACCGCACTTGCCGGATACGATGCCCGCGATCCTTATGCTCTTGACGAGGAACTCGATTTCCTAGCAGCGACGAAGCGGTCGATTAAAGGACTGCGCATTGGCTACAGCCCCAATTTCGATGTGTTTCCCGTTGAGCCGGAGGTTGCGGCCATTGTCGAAGAAGCCGTGCGAGCCTTTGAGGAGGAGGGCGCAGTGGTGCGGGAGGTGAAGCTCGGCATTACGCGCTCGCAAAGTGAGTTGTCCGATCTATGGGCTCGGCTGATCATGCCGCTTAACATTACCGGGTTGCTCGGAATGCAAGGTGCCGGCTATGACCTCCTCGGTGAGCACCGTGATGATTTTCCACCTGAATACCTGAGGTGGATCGACGAGTGCATGGACATGACTGCCGTGCAATTTTTCAATGACCAAGCGATCCGCACGGAAATTTACGACGCGATCCAGAACGTTTTCCGGGAAAACGATATACTCGTCACACCAACCGTTGCTTGTTTGCCCGTCGACAATGCATCGGACGGCAACACCCTTGGGCCTTCAAAAGTAGCCGGCGAAGCAGTCGATCCGCTGCTCGCTTGGGGTCTTGCCTATCCTTTGAATTATAGCGGCAATCCGGCTGCATCTATTCCGGCCGGTCTTTCAGCCAGCGGTCTACCGGTCGGTATGCAGATCATCGGTAGCCGCTATGCGGATCTCGATGTTATCGCAGCTAGTGCTGCCTTCGAGCGGATCAGGCCGTGGCAACAAACATACGACCGATGCCGGGCAAGGCCATTGTAACCGGATAGATTACTCAAGAACATGGTGTGGCTCCGGTGGCATGAATATTGTCATGCAGTCCTGTTTGATCCTTGAAGACAACTTTTGAACTGTTCATTGACAGGTAGGCTTAGTGTCAAGTAAAGTATAGGGGGAATTTTCATTGGGATGAAATGAAGACATTCTCTACACAAGCCATTGATAGCGGGAGACAATTGTCTGCCTGGCGAGAGATCATGTCCGAGGTTTATTTCAGCCTTGAAATAAAGAGCGAGGCGGGCGATGGATTTCGCGGTCTCATTAAGGAATACGACGTCGGCCCAGTTTCCATTACTACCCTCGATTCAGACCAGCAGCGAGCATTTCGCACCAAGCAGCGGATCTCCGTCGATCCGGACGATTCATTTGTTTTTGTAATGCCGGTGCGCCAAGACCTCTATTTCAGCCAGTTGGGGCGGAGCGGCATGGTGGCGCCCGGTGGTTATGTTCTGGTGAGCACGTCGGAGTTTTACGAGTTGGCTTGCCCGGATGGATATTCGAACTGGACAGTGAAAATGCCCGGTGCGGAGTTGCGCCGGCGCATACCGGACATCGAAGATTACTGCGCCTGCCGGTTTCCAAACAACACGGCGATGGCAAAACTCGCCCGGCATCACACCAGGGCAGTTGGACTCACCTTTGGGGCGAAAAGTGCGCCAAACGAAGCTGCGCTCGCGCATAACCTGATGGATTTTTTCGCGCTCGTGGTGAGGTCTGAGCCCGACCATGCGAGCGCGGAACGGCAGACACAACACCGTCTTCGCACGCGTATCATGGGCTATATCCGTACCCATCTGCATGACCCCGACCTTAGCCCAAGAAGGGTCGCTGACGACTGCGGTATCTCACTCAGCTACCTATACAAGGTCTTTCAACCGTCGGGTGTTTCTGTCGGCAAGTTTATTTTGAACGAACGTCTTCAGGTTGCTTACGAGCAGCTCGCGGCGCCGGAAAAAGGTGCAGTGACCGTCGCGGAAGCTGCTTATGCGGCGGGCTTCCGGAATATTTCGCATTTCTCGCGCGTGTTCAGCCAGACGTACAGCATGCCACCAAGCGCAGTTCGTAAGCGGTCCGCCTCTCGATCCGTGTGTGCAGATTTTCCGGTGACTCTGGAAGATTGACGAAGTTGCCCGCCCGGAATTTGAACCTGCGGCAAGGCCGTTGAAACAATCCCTGATACGCAGAGGCATTGTCACATTAACGCTCGGATGGGTGCAGGCATCTGCGGTAGCATGTCGGGATACGAACCATCTCCTTCACACGGCATCGTTTTCCACCTGACATCATTCGCCACGCCGTTTGGCTCTATGCCCGCTTCACTTTGAGTTATCGAGATGTGGAGGATTTGCTTGCGGAGCGGGGCCTGGATATTTCCACCGAGAGCGTGCGGCGCTGGTTTCTGAAATTTGGCGCGCCGATCGCGCGGAATCTACGCCGTATGCGGCCCGCACCGAGCGATTATTGGCATCTCGATGAAATGGTCATAGTTGTCCGAGGACGACACCATTGGCTATGGCGAGCCGTCGACAATGAAGGCGAGGTTCTAGATTTTCTCGTGCAATCAAAGCGGAACGCCAAGGCGGCGTTGAAGTTGTTGCGAAAACTGCTGAAGAAACAAGGGTGGGCGCCAACGCGGATCACAACCGATAAACTCAGATCCTATCATGTTGCATTTCGAATCAGGCGACGTGAGCACAAACAGCAGCGATTCAAGTCAGCAGGCTCTGCACAACGCTTCCTGAATATTCACTCCTCGGCCTATAATACCTTCTACGTCCAACGTCATTTACTCAGCAGATCCACGTTCAAGCAATTTCGAACCGACGCGTTCAACGTATGGGAAAGTGCGAGCGCAGCAAGCTGAAAGGGTGTCATTACGGTCTTTTTCAGTCGCTTCCGATTAACGTGATAATGCCCCAAAATGGGCGAATTTGGAGACCAGACGGTACCATCAGAGAAGCAAAGCCGGCCACACTCGAATAAAAAACCGGTTAATGTGACAATATCCTCGCTGCAATTCGAACTCATTGCCCGCTGTTTTCAATGCCCAACGCCGGCTTATCAGGAAAAATTTGACTCATTCCCAAGTTCACGTAA
>JAJFGP010000128.1 GCA_021776055.1 Kiloniellaceae bacterium | reverse complement strand
CCGATCAGCGTAATACTGCCCGATACGGTGGTCATGACCATCACGGAGGCCGATCCGGTGGTAAAAGGACAGACGGCCTCGTCGTCCTATAAGCCGGCGCTGCTTGAAAATGGCGTGCGCACGTCGGTCCCGCCGCACATCGAGTCCGGTACACGGATTGTAATCAACACCGCCGACGGGTCCTACGTCGAGCGGGCCAAAGACTAAAGTCGTTATCCCCAATGGCCGTGCGCTCGGCGATAATCAATGTAATGACCCGCGCCGCCGACAAGGCGGCCCGCCGCCTGAAGCGCGACTTCGGCGAGGTGGAGAACCTACAGGTTTCGCGCAAAGGTCCGGCCGACTTCGTTTCCTCCGCCGATTTAAAGGCCGAGCAAATCTTACGCGACGAGTTGGGACGGGCGCGGCCCGACTATGCCTTTTTGATGGAGGAGTCGGGGCATACCGCCGCCAGCCAGCCATCGACCGACACGGCGCAGCGGCGCTGGATTGTCGATCCGTTGGACGGGACCACGAATTTTCTGCACGGCCTGCCGCATTTCGCCATCTCCATCGCCCTGGAGGAGCGCGGCGAGATCATCGCCGGTGTGGTCTATGACCCGATCAAGGACGAGATGTTCTGGGCGGAAAAGGGCGCCGGCGCTTATTTGAACGATCGCCGCCTCCGCGTTTCCGGCCGCAGCAACCTTGCGAACGCGGTGGTTGGCACCGGATCGCCCTTCAAGGGCCATGGCGAAGCACCTAAATTTCTTGCCGAGTTGAATGCCGTCATCGGTGCCACCGCGGGCATGCGCCGTTGGGGAGTGGCATCGCTGGACTTGGCCTACGTGGCCGCCGGCCGCTTCGATGCCTTTTGGGAGCGCAACCTATCCACATGGGATACCGCCGCCGGAGTCGCCTTGGTGCGCGAAGCCGGTGGCTATGTCAGCCAAGTCGAAGGCAAACCGTTCCGCTCCGATAGCCCCAGCATCCTGGCCGCCAACGACACTTTGCACTCCTCCATGGTGTCGCTGCTGCGGGGCGTCTAGCAAAGCAGTTGTCGGCGGCGCTGGCTCGGCATAGTCTTGGAATCCGATTCGGCAGGCGACATGCAGCACGGGGGACGTATGAAGTTGGCTGCTCGCCGCGTATACGCGGCAATTCCCGGACCGGTATGGCCGGTTGTGTACGAAACGAATGTCGGACGAGCGCACCTCTGGCGCGCTGGTACGGCCATATTTGTGGCTGCGCTCTTCTCGGCCATGGTCGCCGGGCCGGCGACAGCGCAGCAAACCATCGTTATCGGCGATGACAAACCCAGCGCGTCCGATGGCGGCCCGGAGAACCCGGATACCGCCGGCGTCGTCATCAACAACGACGTGCTCGACAGCCTGGGCAGCCCGGGCTTTGCCGCGCCTGCCCTGCCCCCGTCCTATGCCGCACCAGTACCGGCGGGACAGGCACCTGTAGTCGCGCCGGGGGCGCCGGGGACGGCCTATCGGCTGCCGGGCAGCGGCCAACTGGTCATCAGCAGGCCAAGCACGCTCCTGTTTCCACCACAGACATTTCCCAGTAGCCGTCTGACAGTTCCAAGTCCGACGGGACGAACAGCAGGCACCTCCACAGCGCCGGAGTCGGGCAAGGCCCAGTCGCGCCTTCTTGTGCCGAAGCCCGCCGAACCGGCGGCCCCACAGGTAACGCAGCCGGAACCGGCACCCACGGTTGCAACGGCGGTCCCGCGCGAACCGGTGACCCAAGAGCCAGCGGCCCCAGCGGCCCCAGCGGCCATCGCCGAAATTCCGCCAGTGGCCGAGCCGGTAACCGAGCCCACCCCACCGGTCCCTGCGCCGATGGTTCCAACGGCAGAGCCTATCATCCCAGCAGAACCACCGACGGTTGCGGCCTTACCACCTGAGCCGGCGCCGGTCGCCGAGCCACCAGTGGTGCCAGCCCTGACAAATGAACTGCAGTCGGCGCCACCTCCGGCCGAACCTACGATGGTCACCACACCATCCGTGCCCCCTGCCGCGACGGTCGAGCCGGAGCCCGAGCCGGAACCAACGCGAAGTGCCGCCTTGCCGTCGCCGGCCAGCTCGGTGGACGAGATGCGCCTGCTCTTCAACGATGGGTCGGCCGAACTAACAGCGACCGCGGCCGGCCAATTGGACGGTCTGGCCGGAAAGCTGATGGCAAACACGGAGGCTAGGTTGCAATTGCTTGCCTATGCCAAAGCAAGCAGCGACGGGTCCAGCCGAGCCCGGCGCCTGTCGTTGTCGCGAGCGCTGGCCGTGCGCGCCTATCTCATCGAAAAGGGAATCCGCTCAACCCGTATGGACGTCCGCGCGTTGGGCAGTGGTTTCGAGGATGGTCCACCCGATCGCGTCGACGTCCTGCCGCAAGAGTCCACACAATAAGTTTGCCAGAGAATTCACGTGCGCCACAGTTTCGCCGCACTAGCGCTCTATAGGGCGAACACTCTCCGACGAACCGCGAGGCTGCAATTCACACGATGACCCGGCCGCAGCGTTACCTTATCCGCATGAGCATCTTTCTGGTGATCGTCACCGCCGCCTGCGCGGCGCTGGCCCCAAGGCTCATAGACGCTTTCGTCGCCAATGCGTTGCTGAACGGCATGATCATCGGCGTCTTGCTGCTTGGCATCGCCTTCATCTTCCGCCAAGTAATCATCCTCCGGCCCGAGATCGAGTGGCTGCAGGATCTGCGCCGGGAAAGCAGCGGCGGTCTGGTTTTCCCCACGGCGCTGTCCGAGCGGCCGCCGCCGCGCCTGCTCGGCCCCATGGCCAACATGCTGGGCGAGCGGCGGGGACGTATTTCGCTCTCCACCATTTCCATGCGGACTTTGTTGGACGGCATCCAAAGCCGCATCGAGGAATCGCACGAGATTTCGCGCTATCTTATCGGCCTGCTGATCTTTCTTGGTCTTTTGGGCACCTTCTGGGGCCTGTTGGAAACGGTCACAGCGGTTGGCGAGGCCATCGGCGGGCTGAGCGCCAGCGGCGCCGACGCGGCGATCCTGTTCGAGGATCTCAAGCGCGGCCTCGAGGTTCCGCTATCCGGCATGGGCACGGCCTTCAGTTCCTCTCTGTTTGGTCTGGCGGGGTCCCTCGTTCTTGGCTTTCTCGAACTGCAAGCGGGACAAGCGCACAATCGTTTCATGAACGATCTGGAAGAGTGGCTGTCCGGCGTGACCCGTTTATCCACCTCCGGCCCGGTTGGGGACGGTGACGCTTCAGTCCCAGCCTTCATCCAAGCGCTGTTGGAAAAAACGGCGGATAGCCTGGATCAACTACAAATCACCATCGCGCACGGCCAGGGCGACCGCAATTCGCTGGACCAGAATCTGATTACACTGACCGAGCGTCTAGGACATCTCACCGACCATATGCGATCGGAACAGGATCTTTTGATCCGCTTGGCCGAAGCGCAATCTCAGATGAAAAATCTGCTGACAGCGATCGTCGACGGCACGCCAGCGGCCGGCGGCCTTGATGACGCAAGCCGCACGCATATCCGCAATCTCGATGTGCGTCTCGAACACCTCATCAAGGAGATGGGCAGCGGCCGCGATCAGGCGGTGCAAGAAATTCGCGGCGAGATTCGCCTACTCACCCGCACCATCGCCGCCATGGCCGAAGAAAGCGAGTAGAGCGCGATGTACTCGGTCGGGCGCAGCGGCCGACGCGCCATCAACATCTGGCCCGGCTTCGTTGATGCCCTGGCCTCGTTGCTACTCGTCGTCATCTTCGTGCTCATGGTCTTCATGATCGCGCAGTACTTCCTCTCGGCGGCGTTGACCGGCCGGGACGAAGCGCTGGTGCGTCTGCAACGCGAAATCAATGGTTTGGCGGAGTTGCTGTCCCTGGAACGGGCGGCGAATGCCGAGCTACGCATCGACGTTTC
Organism: Kiloniellaceae bacterium; assembly: GCA_021776055.1. GTDB lineage: Bacteria > Pseudomonadota > Alphaproteobacteria > Kiloniellales > J153 > JAJFGI01. The sequence continues at coordinate 17,648 of JAJFGP010000128.1, read as the reverse complement.
GCAGCTCTCGTCCGAGCTGCAAAGCTCGCTCACCGCCCGCGACTCGCTCACCAATCAACTCGCCGCCTTGACCGAGTCACGCGATACCCTGCAAGCGAGCCTCGACGAAGCACAGGCCAAACAGGCGCAGGCCAGCCAGGAGCTCGAAGACGCCTACAAAGTTATCGAGGCGGACAAAGATAAGATCGAAGCCCAGTTGGCCCAGCTCGCCATTTTGCAAAAACTGCGCGACGAATTCAGCGAGCGAATCAAGGCATTTGAGACGGATAAAGCCAAAGTTACCAAGGAATTGGAGGACGCCTACAAAGTCATCGAGGCCGACAAGGCGAAGATCCAAGCACAACTCCAGGACCTAGCCGTCCTGCAATCCTTGCGCGATGAGTTGCTGGCTAAGCTGGCCTCGGCCGAGGGCGCGCGCGACGATCAAGAAAATCTAACCGACGAAGCGCAGGCACAGGTTTTGTTGCTCAATCGCCAAGTGGTTGCCTTGCGCGAACAGTTAGCGCGTATATCCGATCTGCTGGCGGACGCGGAAGCCAAGAACATAGCGGACGATGTGCAGATCGCTGATCTGGGCCGCCGCCTCAACGTGGCGCTGGCCAACAAGGTGCAAGAGTTGGCGCGCTACCGTTCGGAGTTCTTCGGCCGCCTGCGCGAAGTGTTGGGCAACCGCCAGGATGTGCGTATCGTGGGTGACCGCTTCGTTTTCCAGTCGGAAGTTCTTTTCGCCAGCGGATCTGCGGAGCTTGGCGCGCCCGGAAAAACACAGATGGCGCAACTCGCCCAAACGTTCAAGCAGATCGCAGGGAAAATTCCGAAAGACCTGCCCTGGATCCTGCGTGTCGACGGGCACACGGACATCGCACCAATTCACACGACCGAGTTCCCCTCGAACTGGGAGCTGTCGACGGCACGCGCGGTGTCCGTCGTGCAGTTCCTGATCGCCCAAGGCCTTTCGCCGAACCGCCTAGCGGCCACAGGCTTTGGTGAATTTCAGCCGCTGGAGGAAAGCCGCACCGACGACGCGTTCCGGCGCAACCGGCGCATCGAACTGAAGCTGACCGAGAGATAGCCAGCGCTATTCGCCAGCCGTCAGCGCTTCCACGTCCAAACCACCGCCATTCGCTTGATCGAACTGTAGCGCTGCCAAGCGCGCATACAGCCCGTCCTCGCGGATGAGTTCGCCGTGCGTGCCGACGGCGACGATCCGCCCCTGGTCCATGACCACGATACGGTCCGCCTTCAAAACCGTCGCCAGGCGATGAGCGATAACCAGCGTGGTCCGCCCGGCCATCAGGCGGTCCAGGGCCTGCTGCACGGCGCGCTCGCTTTCCGCATCGAGGGCGCTGGTTGCCTCGTCCAGCAACAGCACCGCCGGATTGCGCAGAACGGCACGGGCAATCGCCAGGCGTTGCCGCTGACCGCCGGAGAGGCGTACCCCACGCTCGCCGAGAAAGGTATCCAACCCCTCCGGCAGGCGCTCCAGGAATTCCAGGGCCGCGGCGGCCTTTGCAGCACCACGCACCTCGTCGTCGCTGGCCTCGGGCTGGCCATAACGGATGTTCTCCCAGGCATCGGCGGAGAAGATCACCGGCTCCTGCGGCACCAGGCCGATGCGCGCGCGCACCTGGCGCGGATCGGCGGCGCGGATATCCACGCCATCGACAAGAATGCGCCCGCCCTGTGGATCGTAGAATCGCAACAGCAACTGGAATAGCGTCGTCTTGCCGGCACCCGAGGGGCCGACCACCGCCAGCTTCTCGCCCGGCCGTACGATAAGATCCAGACTATCGACCGCCGGGCGGTCCGGGCGTGACGGGTAACGAAAAACGACCTGCTCGAAGCGGATCTCGCCGCGCGCTGGCTGCGGCAACGGCTGCGGGTCGGCCGGCGCTGCGATATCGGGTTCCATCTCCATGAGTTCGAGCAGCCGTTCGGTGGCGCCAACGGCGCGTTGCAAGTCCCCGATCACTTCGCTGATGGCTCCGGCCGCGCCCGCGACCACAACGGCGTAGAAGACGAAGGCTGACAGCTCGCCGCCGGTAATCCGGCCTGCGAGCACGTCGTGACCGCCGATCCACAGGATCATGCTGACCGAGCCAAAGACCAGGACCAGAACAACGGCCGTCAGAATGGCGCGGGCGCTGATGCGCCGCAGGGCGGTGGCGAAGGCCCCCTCGACGCGCACCGCGAACCGCTCGCGGTCGATAGGTTCGTGGCCGAAAGCCTGCACTGTGCGAATGGCACTCAACGCCTCGTCGGCATAGACGCCCACATCGGCGATCCGGTCTTGGCTATCACGGCTCAACCGCCGGACCCGGCGGCCATAGATGAGGATCGGCACCAGCACCAGGGGCATCACCAAAAACGCCAGGCCAGTCAGCTTAGCGCTGGTCACCGCCAGCAGTACGGTACCGCCCAGCAGCATCAAGGTATTGCGCAGGGCGATGGACACCGACGTGCCGACCACCATCTGCAGCAGGGTGGTATCCGTGGTCAGGCGCGACATGACCTCACCCGTCCGGGTGATCTCGTAGTAGGCGGGCGACAAGGCGATCACTCGGTCGAAGACGGCGCGGCGGATATCCGCCACCACCCGCTCCCCGACCCAGGAGACCAGGTAGAAACGCGCATAGCTGGCGCCGGCCATAAGCACGATGACACCGACCAGCACCAAAACCGCTTGGTCCAGGAGGGCGCTATTGCCGCTGGCAAACCCTTCGTCGACCAGCTTGCGCAGGCCAAAGCCAAGGCCAAGCACGGTCCCGGCCGCCACGGTCAGGGCGATGCCAGCGCCCAGGACCTGTAGCTTGTAGGGCCGGACGAACTGCCAGAGCAGGCGAATACGCCGCAAATCGCCGCCGGGTCTACTTGTATCCCCTTGTTGCTTCATGACTTATGGGTATAGCAAGGGTCGACCCCCGACAACCGCCCTCAAAGACAACCGTCGCGCTTGCCTCCGGCCGGAGGCTCGGCTATACAGCCCGCCGTCAAGGAGAGCTGAACGATGAAAAAAGACATCCACCCGGAATACCATGAGATCAACGTGGTGATGACCGACGGAACGAGCTTCAAGACCCGATCGACCTACGGCAGTGCCGGGGATACGTTGCGCCTGGACATTGACCCCAAAACCCACCCGGCCTGGACCGGCGAGCACCGCTTGGTCGATACCGGGGGTCAGGTGGCCAAGTTCAAGAAGCGGTTCCAGGGAATCGGCATTAAATAGCCCCCGTTAAATAGTCCCGCGCGCCTAAATCGTAGCTAGCCCCAGGGCACCCGGCTCGCGGTCCAGCATGGCGTCCAGACGGGCCACCCGCTGATACAGCCGTAAACTACTGTCCAGCAACTCGGCCAAACGTTCCGGCATCGGCTCGTCAAGAACCGGCTGAACCGCCTCGCATACGGTTTGTCCCGACAGACGGTATTCCGGCGCCGCTGCCTGCTCGCGCGTGAGCTCCCCCGCATGCACCGCTTTCTGGACCAGAAGCCAGGCAACGACCTGAGTTATGCGGGCGGTCATACGCATGGATTCGCAGCTGGCCGCCAACACGCCGACGGCGCCCAGCTCCTCGAAATCCGCCTGCTTCTGATGCGCCAGATAATCCCGTGCCTCACGAGTCAGCGCCATCGCCTCGTCAAAGGTGCTGTCAAAATAGGCTATGTGTGGGTCGATATCGGTCACAGGCGGCGCTCGGCAAGAGGTGGGGCTGACGGTTAGCCCAGATTTACCACGACTCTATCCAGCGCCACCTTAACAATTGGTTGGATGGGGCTTTTTCGACAACCGGGGCGAGAACACCGTTTCTGATGAAGTCTATGAAAATCAATGTATTAGGTTGAAATGACCGATCCGAGAGGGGGCTTGAAAGGCGGCGGCGCGACCCTAAATCAAGATTGTCGCCAGGGGCGCCTATGGTAGGGCCTCGCGAGGCGGCAAGCATACTGGGGTTCGACCATTCAGGTGAATCCCGATGTTTTGAACCATGTTGCTCAACTGGAGGATATGGCTATGCGTACTATGGATCTAAATCCCCTTCTGCGCGCCACCGTCGGCTTCGACCGCATGATGAACATGCTTGATGCGTCGAGCCGTGTGGACGAAAGCGCCCTGAGTTACCCGCCTTACAACATCGAGAAGACCGGCGAGGATGACTACCGCATTGTTATGGCGGTGGCCGGTTTCGGTGAGGACGAGCTTGATATCACGGTCAAGGAGAACAGCTTGATCGTCACGGGCAAGAAGGACAAGCCCGAGACCGGCGACGGCTCCTACCTCTACCGTGGCATCGCCACCCGCGCCTTCGAGCGCCGGTTCGACCTGGCCGACCACATCCGGGTCAACGGCGCCCGCCTCGAGAACGGCCTGCTGTTCGTCGAGTTGGTCCGTGAGGTCCCAGAGGCCATGAAGCCGCGCTCCATCAAGATCGGGGCGCAGCCGGCAAAGGGCCGCAAGGTTCTCGAAGACAAGGCGGCGTAACCACACATCTGCACGCACGGACGGGGGCGGTCAACTGGCCGCCCCCGAATTGCTTTGCAGGCGTGCGAGTGCGTCACGAATAGCCCCCGGAATTGGTACCGGCCGCATATCCGTTCGGCCGACGAAGACATGCACGAAATGGCCGACGGCCGCCGCGGCTTCGGTGCCTTCCTGAAATAAACCGATCTCGTAGCGCACGCTGCTGCGGCCTAGGTGGGCGACGCGCAGGCCGGCCTCGACTGCTTCCGGAAACGCGAAGGCCGCGCGAAACCGACAGTGCGATTCGGCACAGATGCCGATCACCGGACCGCCGTGAATGTCCAACTCGCCGGCACGGATGAGGTAGTCGTTGATGACCGTATCGAAGTAGGAATAGTAGACCACGTTGTTCACATGGCCGTAGATGTCGTTGTCCATCCAGCGCGTCGGGATGGTCAAGAAATGCGGATAGCCGGTCCGGGTTTCTTCAGGTTGATCGGTCATATTCCTGCACTGCCCTAGAGAACCGTCTTCAGCGCGTCCAGAGTTTCATCCGGCTTCTCCAGCATCATCATGTGCCCGCACCCGGCGATCTCGGTTACCTGCGCGCCGGAAATCGCTCCGGCTAGTTTCCGTCCAGCTTTGGCCGGGGTCATCCGGTCATCGCTCCCCAGGACCAAAAGAGTCGGACAGGCCACGCGCGCCGCCGCCGCGCCACCGTTGTAGGCATTACACGCGGCCAGGTCACGATGCAGCACACCAGGGATGCTCCGCTCCAGCAGGCGCTCGCCGCCGCCCATGAGCCATAACCCCGGCGCCAAGTTGCCGCCGACATGCCCGGTGGGGCCATGGCCCCACGAGGTGACCAAATCATAGGCGAGAGGGTCGTTCGCCTCGGCCGCTGCCAGCAGGTCGGGATGCACGGGCATGCGCGGCGCCGCACCAAGCAACGCCAACGCCCGCACGCGACTGGGAAAGTGCGCCGCCGTTTCCAGGCTGATCAGCGAGCCCATGGAGTGGCCGACCAGCGCCGCCTTGGCGACTCCCGCAGCCTGTAGAAAGGCATCGAGCCACTCTGCCATCGCCGGAATCGAGTCCAGCGCCGGTCCGGCGGAGCGCCCATGACCCGGCAAATCCAGAGCCAATACGGATCGGCCGTGATGGGCGAAGTAGCGTGTTTGCAGGGCCCAGACTGTATGGTCCATGCCGGCGCCGTGCACGAAGACCACGCAATCCTGACTCGCGTCAAAGGGCCGGCCACCGGTGGCGGCGTAGACCGTCTGCTCGGCAACATCTAACTCCACGGTGTGGGTTCAGCCCTTCTGCGCGGCGCGCAGCGCCTGACGCAGATCGTCAATGATGTCGCTTGCGTCCTCGATACCCACGGAGAGGCGGATCATGTCCTCGCCGACGCCGGCGGCCGCCAAGTGCTCCGCGTTCATTTGCTGATGTGTGGTGCTGGCCGGATGCAGAACCAGGGTCTTGGCGTCACCCACGTTGGCGAGATGCGAGGCCAGCTTGCAGGCCTCGATGAATCGGGCACCTGCGGCGCGCCCGCCCTTGAGGCCAAAGCTGACGATCGACCCCGCCCCTTTGGGCAACAGCCGCTGCGCCAGGGCATGGTCGGGATGGCCGGGTAAGGTCGGGTGGATCACCCAATCCACTGCGTCATCGCTCTCAAGAAATTCCAGGACCCGCGCCGTATTGGCCACATGGCGCTCGATGCGCAGCGGCAGTGTCTCGATTCCCTGCAGGATGTAGAACGCGTTTTGCGGGCTCAGGGCCGCACCGAAATCGCGCAGACCTTCCGCCCGGGCACGCATGCAGAAGGCTTGCGGCCCGAACTCCTCGGCGAAATCGATGCCGTGATAACCGGCATAGGGCTCGGTCAGGGTCGGGAACTTGCCGCTCTTCTCCCAATCGAAACGGCCGCCATCCACGATGACTCCGCCGATGGCCAGGCCATGCCCGCCCATCCACTTGGTCGCCGAGTGCATGACGATATCGGCCCCCAGCTCCACCGGGTTACACAGAAAGGGGGTCGCGAATGTATTGTCGATCATCAGCGGCAGGCCGGCAGCATGGGCAATATCCGCAACCGCCGGGGTGTCGAGCACTTCGAGGCCTGGGTTCCCCAGAGTTTCGGCATAGATCAGCCGGGTTTCCGGCCGGATGGCGGCCCGCATCGCATCATGATCGCGCGGATTGACGAAGGTCGTCTCGATGCCAAAGCGCGGCAAGGTTAGGGCGAACATATTGACGCTGCCGCCATAGAGGGACGATGAGGCGACGATGTGCCCGCCCTGCCCCATCAGGGTGACAATCGCCAAATGCAGGGCCGCCTGGCCGGAGGCCGTGGCCACGGCGCCCACACCGCGCTCCAAGGCCGCTACCCGCTCTTCCAGCACCGCCACTGTGGGATTGGAGATACGGCTGTAGATATGCCCGGCCCGCTCCAGGTTGAACAACGCCGCCGCATGGTCGGTATCGCGAAAGACGTACGACGTGGTCTGATAGATCGGCACCGCCCGGGCGCCGGTGACCGGGTCCGGCTGCTGTCCGGCGTGCAGCGCCAGAGTGTCGAATTTCAGAAACTTAGGAGTCGTCATGGCCGGACCGGACAAAATTAATACCGCGCTCTCCGCCAGACTACACGACCGGCGCCGATGCGCTCAACGGCGAGGCTGCCTGGAGCTGCCCAGGACCAAAGAAAACATACTGTTGTAGACGGATGTAGCGGCCGCGCTGCGGGCAAAAAAAATGGGGGGCCTTGGATCCGTTATATCGGATCGTGGCCCTCCCGATTATTATGCCTCAACCTGTTAACTTGCCGGACTCGGACCTTACGGCGCCCCACTCCCAGGGTCAAGCGTGCATTGGTTAACGAACACGCGTGCAAACCCTTGGCCCCGAAAAGAAAAGAGCTGGGAAAAAGAAAAGCCGCCGGACAAGCCGGCGGCAAGTTAACAGGGAGGCATAACAAGGAACGGATTCTCATCCGTCCAACAAACCGGAAAGTCCCAGGGCGGGACCCGATTCGTCTGAGAGACAATGTAGGCACAGCAGACTAAAAAATGGTTAACAAAATACGAACAGACGTTGTGTTTTTGCTACAGCACTGTGTCATCAAAGCAACAGATACCTACTGCATGTAGTTACTGGGCCAGCCATCCACCGTCGATATTGAGTGCCGCACCTGTTATTTGCGTGGCCGCATCGCTGCACAGAAAGCATACGAGCTGGCCGATCTGCTCTGTCGTGACGAAGTCCTTGGACGGCTGTTTCTCCTGGACCAAATTGACCTTGGCCTCGTCAAAGGTCATGCCGCGCTCCTGCGCGCGCGCCTCGATCTGCTTGGCCACCAAGGGTGTGAGCACCCAGGCCGGGCAGATGGCGTTGCAGGTAATGCCCTGCCCGGCGGCCTCCAGCGCCACCACCTTGGTCAGGCCGATGACCCCGTGCTTGGCGGCCACATAGGCAGCTTTGTGGACGGAGGCGACCAGGCCGTGCACCGAGGCCGTGTTGATGATGCGCCCCCAGCCCTTCTCCCGCATGCCCGGCAGCGCCGCCTGGATGCCGTGGAAGACCGCCGTCAGGTTGATATTGATGATCCGGTCCCAGGCATCCGGCGGAAACGACTCGATGGGCGCGACATGCTGAATGCCGGCATTGTTCACCAAGATATCGAGACTGCCGAAATGCGCCTGCGCCTCGGCGATCATGGCGGCGATCTCCGCCGGCTTGCTCATATCGGCGCCGGAGTAGGTAGCCGACACACCGGCCAGCCGTTCCAGCGCCTGCCGCTCGGCCTCGATGTCAGCCGCATCGCCAAAGCCGTTGAGCACGATGTTGCATCCCTGGGCGGCCAAGGCCTGGGCAATGCCCAGACCAATGCCGCTGGTAGACCCGGTCACCAGGGCGGTCTTGCCTTTGAGCATAGTCTCAGTTTCTCCTTGTACGGCTAGCCAGGGCGCCCGGTACCGGTCAAACTAGCTGCCATGACCGCACTAGCAACGGCCTGGCTGATCGTCATTTTAGGCTACATCCTGCCGCTCGGGCACGTCGTGTTTTCGCCCCGTGGCGGGGCTTGGCGGCCGCCGCCCGGCGCGCGCTGCCCATTCGGACCGCGCACCGGTTGGCTGGTTATCGTGCTTCTGCTCGGACCGATCGGTTGGCTGATGTACCTGAGGACACGCCGGCGCGTTACGAGTGCTTGAAGAGCCCGTCGGCGCCCGCGAGATAGGTCTTTTTGCTCTCGATTTTAGCCGTCACCCGTTCCGCCTCGGCCTGCAGTTCGGCCAAATAGGCTTCCAGCTCCTCCACCCCCAAGGCGTCCAGGTCCTTGGGCTTGGGCTGCTTCTGGCGCGGTTCCAGATCTTCGATATCCATCCGCTGGTCTCCCTGGGTGGTGTCTTGTTACACTCCGATCAATGTATAGAGCATAGTCCGACCAGAGAAATTTGAGGACCCACAATGAGCCACGCCGTCCCCACCACCATGACCGCCATCGAAATCCGTGAGCCGGGCGGGCCCGACGTCCTTGTGCCGGCAAGCCGCCCGGTGCCCGAACCGGGTGCCGGCGAGGTTCTGATCCGGGTCGCCGCAGCGGGGATCAACCGGCCCGATGTGTTGCAACGAACAGGCGGCTACCCGCCGCCGCCGGGCGCCTCCGACATTCCCGGCCTGGAAATCGCCGGCGAAGTCGTGAGCCTGGGCGATGCGGTCAAGGGTTGCAAGCTGGGCGATCAGGTCATGGCCCTGGTAGCGGGCGGCGGCTATGCCGAATACTGCGTGGCCCCGGCGGCTCAGTGCCTGCCCATCCCCAAGGGTCTCGACATGATCCAGGCTGCCGCCATGCCGGAAACCTTCTTTACGGTGTGGACCAACGTCTTCGACCGTGGCCGCCTAAAGGCCGGTGAGAGCTTTCTTGTCCATGGCGGGTCCTCGGGCATCGGCACTACCGCTATTCAGCTAGCGCACGCCTTTGGCGCCCGGGTGTTCACCACCGCCGGATCAGCGGAGAAATGCGCTGCCTGCGAAAAGCTGGGCGCCGAGCGAGCCATCAACTACCGCGACGAAGATTTCGTGACCGTCGTACGCGATGCTACGGAGGGCGCCGGCGTTGACGTCATCCTGGATATGGTCGGCGGCGATTACATCGCGCGAAACATCAAGGCCCTGGCCCCCGAAGGGCGGTTATGCCAAATCGCCTTCCTGGGCGGCAGCAAGGCCGAGATAGATTTCCTGCCGGTCATGCTCAAGCGCCTGTCGCTGTCCGGTTCGACCCTGCGGCCACGGCCGGTCGCCTTCAAGGCGGAAATCGCCCGGTCCCTGGCGGAGAAAGTTTGGCCGCTGGTCGAAAAGGGCCAGGTAAAGCCGGTCATCTTCAAGACGCTTCCCCTGGCCGAGGCGGCGGCGGCGCATCACCTGATGGAATCCAGCGCCCATATCGGTAAAATTGTGCTGCAGGCTTGAATCGGCGGGATTTTTGACCGAACCGGCCAATTTGTTCGTATCCGGCTGGATTTCGCTCTTGGCTGGCCCACATATTCAGAGTATCCAACGGCATCCCACAAGATGCGTGCTGCCGTAGGACACGGTACCGCGCCTGGCCCTGAAGCAAATTCGGGGCCGACGCAGGGTAGGAGGATTCATGGCGCATCCGTTGATGCCAAAGGCCACAACAGTGTGGCTGATCGAAAACACGGCTTTGACCTTTGAGCAAATCGCGGATTTCTGCGGTTTACATCCGCTCGAAGTGCAGGGCATCGCCGACGACGAGGTCTCCACGGGCATTCAGGGCCTCGATCCCATCGTCCGCAACCAGGTGACCCGCGAAGAGATCGATCGCTGCGAGAAAGACCCGTCGGCACGCCTGAAGATGGCGGTCCAGGATTTGCCCCAACCGGCAAAGCGGACCAAGGGTCCGCGCTATACGCCGGTCGCCAAGCGGCAAGACAAGCCGGATGGCATCGCCTGGCTGGCCCGCCACCATCCGGAGCTGAAGGATTCGCAAATCTCCCGGCTAATCGGCACCACCAAGAACACCATCCAGTCGGTGCGCGAGCGGACTCATTGGAATTCGCCCAACATCCGCCCGCGCGATCCGGTACTGCTGGGCCTGTGCAGCCAATCGGATCTCAATCTGGCGGTCGAGAAGGGCCGCCGGGCCGCGGAGAAGGCTGGCATCACCCTACCCGCACCCGGTTCCATCGAGCCGGAGTACGAGCCGACTCCGGCCACCGAGCACAACCCCTTCGTTCTACCGACTAAATAACCTCTTCCGCGGCCGGCCTCTTATCCCGGTCTTTTGCCAGACTGGACAAGCCAAGCTCGTCCAAGATGGCATACATGACCGGGACGACCACGAGCACGAGAACCGTGGACGCCAACAGGCCGAACGCCAGGGACGTCACCAGGGGAACCAGAATCTGGGCCTGCAAGCTGCGTTCGAAGAGCAGCGGCAGCAGGCCGGCGATTGTTGTCACCGAAGTGAGCAAGACGGGACGAAAACGGCGCCGACTGGCCGCCGCCGCCGCTTCGACAATCGGCATGCCTTCGGCGACCCGGCGCTTGATGAAAGCGACCAACAGGATCGAATCGTTTACGACAATCCCCGCAAGCGATGCGTAGCCGAGCATGCTGGGCATGGAAAGATCCAGCCCCATCAGCAGGTGACCCCAAATAACCCCGATCAATGCCAGCGGAATCGCCACCATCACGACCAGCGGTTCGACATAGTCGCGGAACTGCAAGCTGAGCAGAATGAAGACGCCGAGCAGGCCAATCAGGAAACCGCGTAGAATCGACCGCTGGGTCTTGCCCTGTTCCGCCGCCTCGCCTTCCAGCGAAACCGTAACACCAGGATGGCGTGTCACCAGATCGGGCAAGAAGCGCGCCCGGGTATCGGCCAGGATATCGTTCAGGTTGGCGCGTTGCGCGTCGATGTCTCCGCGTACGGTTACGGTCCGCACCCCATCGATGCGGGCGATGCGGGCAAAGCCGCGATCGAGGGCGACGTCAGCAATGGCCGAGAGCGGCACCTGCGCGCCGTCCGGTAGAGTCACCGCGAAGTATTCCAGGTCGGCCATGCTGTCCTGGTCGCTGGCAGCCAGTTGCACATCGACTTCGAAGTCCTCCGTGCCCACCTGAATTTCCGCCGCGGTCTTGCCGAAATAGGCCGCGCGCAGTTGCGAAGCGACCGCCGCGCCGTCGAGGCCCAGGCCGGACGCCCCCTCGCGCAATTTCAGGCGAACCTCTGGCTTGCCAGGGCGCAGATCGTCGCTCAAATCCAGCACGCCGGCATAGCGTTCCAGCCAGCCGATCAGATCCTGGGCCGCCGCCTTGTTCGCCGCGAGGTCCGGCCCCTGTAGGCGAATTTCGATAGGCACGCCCGCCGGACCGAACTGCGGCTCCTTGAAGCCGAGGGAAATGACGTCGGGCACGTCACCAACTTCCTCGCGCCATAACTTGAGGATGTCGTCGATGCGGAACGGCCGCGCTTCCGCACCTAGAAGATCAACCGTGACCGTGGCGAGATGCGGCCCGCTCTCAAAGGCATCGGCGTTGGCATTGAACTGAATCAGCACGTTCTGAACCAGCGACTGGCCGTCCGGCAGACCTTGCGAGAGCGCCTGGTCGACACGCGCCAGCGCCGCACCGACGTCGGCAACCACCGCTTCGGTTCGGGCCAGTGGTGTGCCCTGTGGCAGCAGAATTCGTGCCTCGACCACGTCACCGTCCAGGTCCGGGAAAGCGCGAAATTTCACTCCCCCACCAGCAACCATGCCGAGGGAAAGGAGGAAGAGCGCGACAACCAATCCGACGGTGAGATAGCGCCACTCAATCGCCAGATCGACGAGACGGCCAAGACCGCGTTCTTGCAAACGCGCGAAACCCGCGTCGAATCGCGTGCGAAACCAACCGCCGGTGCGCTCCACACCCGTGTGCGCCAAATGATGCGGCAGGATAAGGAAGGCTTCGACCAAGCTGACCGAAAGAGTCACGATCAAGACGATCGGCACGACCCGCAAAACCTTGCCCAAATCACCCTCGATAAACGCCAACGGCAAGAAAACGCATACCGAGGTCGCGAACGAGGAAGCGACCCCGGGGGCGACCTCACGCGTGCCATCGCAGGCCGCCGCCAACGGGTTCTTACCTTGCCGCCGGTGGTTCGCGATGTTTTCGGCAATCACGATTGCATCGTCCATGATCACGCCGATGGCGATCAGCAGGGCCACCATGGTCAACATATTGATCGATTGGCCGATCATGGTCATGACGAAGATCGAGCCCAGGAACGACGCCGGCAATCCCATGGCCACCCAGAAGGAGTAACGCAGGGAAAAGAACAGCCACATCGCCAGGAACACCAGGACCAGGCCCTGCCCGCCATTGCGGGTCAACATCCGCAGCCGGTCCTGGACGACCGATGCGGTATCTCTGGTCAATACCAATTCCACCGCGGGCGGCGCCCGCAGGCGTTCGGTGGCGACGAAAGACTCCACCGTTTTCTTGACGGTCAACGTGTCCTGCGGTTTTGTCTTGCGCACCTGAAGCAGGGCGGCGCGGCGACCGTTGAACAGCACCCGGTCTTCATCGCGCTCGAAACGGTCCGAAATATGGGCGATCTGGCCGAGGCGCACTTCGGCCCCGGTATCACCGCCCCGAACGACCAAGTCCTCGAAGGCGCGGGGTGTGCGCCGCTCGTCCGCGAAGCGGATGAGCAGATCGTTGTCGCTGGTATCGATCGTACCGGACGGAAGATCGACGCTCTGGCGCTCGATAATGGTGGCCACATCGGCGACACTGAGGCCGAATTGGCGCAAGGCCAGCGCGCTCAGAGCAATGCGAATCTGCCGTTGCGAAAAGCCCTGCAACTCGACCTGGCTAACCTCCGGCAAGGCGGTCAACCGGTCCTTCAGATCCTGCGCATAGACCTTGAGATCGGGTTCCGCCATCGGCCCGGACACGGCGACGGAAATCACGTTGTCGGTCCGGTTGAGTTCACGAATTGTCGGCTTCTCGGCAAGATCCGGGAAATCGTCGATGGCTTCGACCTCGGTCTTAACCTCGCTCAAGAACCGGTCGAGATCACCGCCCTCGACCATGTCGATGGTCGCGGTGGCCAGCCCTTCCCGCGCATCGCAACGGACCTCGTCGATATCGGTGACGTCGTCGATTGCATCCTCGAGACGCTGACAGATCGACTCCTCGACCTCCGCCGCCGATGCGCCGGGGTAGATGACTCGAACCTCCGCGGAATCGGCCGCGAAATCCGGCAGGGTCTCCCGCTTAAGCGAGGGCAGGGAGATAGCACCTGCCGCCAACAGCAGGACCATCAGCAAGTTGGCCGCCGTCGGATGCCGGGCGAAGAAACTAATCATCGCAGCGCCGTGGCACCGGCCGCCTGAGCACGCAGGCGCCCGGCGAGGGCATCGTCCTCATTGGGAGCCAAAAGCATACCTTCGATCGCCGGCACGAGATCCGAAACCACGACACGCTCGCCCGCATCGAGCCCCGTCTTGAGAACGCCGATGTCGCCTTGCATCACCGCCAAGTCGACCGCACGGATCACTAGGCGGCCATCGTCCCCGGCAACATAGACAACCGACCCACCGTCATCCGCCGCATGGATTGCCGAGCGCGGAACGACGATCTGCTCCGCGCGGGGTGGCGCCCGTAATTCGACCTCGACATACATGTTTTTGACCAGGGGCGGCCGCTTGCCCGGGATCACTTTGCGGTAGGGTTCATCCACCGCGACAATGAAGCCTATGGTCCTGGTTTGCGGGTCGACGGTATCGCCAATGCGATCAAAGCGCGCATCCCACGTTGTCACGGTTTCACCGGCGACTAAACGCACCGTCGCGCTCAACCCCCAATGGCGCGGCGCCACGGCGATATCCTCCGCCGTCAGGGTACTAAGATCGAAGCCGGGCTTGACCAGCGCGCGGACATGATCGAGCGCCACTTGTGCCGAGACTTCGGCAACATCGATCGAATCCGCAACCGCGAGCTTCTGATTGACGCTCACGAACTGTTGCTCTTCCACCGCAACCTCGGAAATTCGCGCACTGATCGGCAAGCGAATCGACGTGCGTTCGAGGCTGAGTTCAGCGGCGCGCACCTGGGTCTGCTGAAGCGCCTGATTTGCCTCTAGCACGCGACGCTCGGCCGGTAGCAGGTTAAGCTGATTATCTAGATCCTGAACCCTTTGGCGCTGGGTCAGAACCGCGTTCTCGGCTTGGTCAACGCTGCTCTGACTGGCATTGCCCCGCGCCAGAAGCGCTTCCTTACGCTCCAAGTCCTGTTTGGCGAGACCAAGGGCACGGCGCTCAATTTCCAACAATACCTGCGTATTCTCTCCCTTGACCGTAAGCTCCGCCAACTGCGCCGCGACATTTTCCAAACTGGCCTGCGCTTGGGCCAAGGCTAGCTCATAGTCGGTTGGGTCGATGCGCAAGATTTCCGTTTCGGCCTTTATGACGCGTCCGCGCTCAAGATCGGGATGCCGGTAGACGACCTTACCCGCGACCTGCGCCACCGCTTCCCAGACAGTCCCCGGCTCGACGTACCCGTAGCCCAAGGCACGCGGAACGAAATCGGTTGGCTGCACCGTTATCACACGAACCACCCGGGCAATTTCCGTTGGGCTTGCCTGTTCCGGACCGGACCGCCCGGAAGCCAGCACGGCAAGCAGAACCGCGCCGGCAACGACAGGCGGAATGATCAGGAGCCGCTTAAACCACGAGGTTCGACCGTCAAGAGGCATGCGGATAACCCAGAGACCGAAGTGTGACAGCAATCTCGTCAAGGATAGCCGGATCGTCGATGGTCGCCGGTGTCTTATAACTCTCTCCGTCGGCAATCGCCCGCATAGTCCCGCGCAAGATTTTGCCCGAACGAGTCTTCGGCAAGCGTTTCGCGACAGCCGCGGTCTTAAAGGCGGCGACCGGGCCAATGCGCTCGCGGACCATACGCACCACGTCCGCGACAATTTCGGCCTCGCTCCGCTCCACCCCGGCATTTACGACCAGGAAGCCCACCGGCAGCTGACCCTTCAGCGAATCGGCCACACCGATCACCGCACATTCGGCCACATCCGGGTGCGCCGCCAGCACCTCCTCCATGGCCCCCGTGGACAGGCGATGGCCGGCGACATTGATAATGTCGTCGGTGCGCGCCATGACGTAGACATAGCCATCCTCGTCGATGTAGCCGGCATCGGCGGTTTTATAGAAGCCGGGAAACTCGTCCAGATACGCTTCGCGAAACCGCGCATCGGCCTTCCACAAGGTGGGTAGCGACCCCGGCGGCAACGGCAGCTTGCAAACGATCGAACCGATCTTGCCGCGCGGCACCTCGTGCCCGCCATCGTCGAGGGCGCGCACATCCCAGCCCGGCACGGCCCGGCTGGGCGAGCCGGGCTTAATCGGCAGCGCCTCGATCCCCAGGCAATTCGCGGCGATGCTCCAACCGGTTTCAGTCTGCCACCAATGGTCGATCACCGGCACCTTCAGCTTTTCCTGCGCCCAAGCCAACGTATCGGGATCGCACCGCTCGCCGGCCAGGAATAGCGCGCGGTAGTGCGCCAGGTCATATTTGTCGATGTGCACGCCGGTCGGGTCCTGTTGGCGGATGGCCCGGAAGGCGGTGGGCGCCGTGAACATGGTCACCACCTTGTGCTGCGAGATAACCCGCCAGAACGCGCCTGGGTCCGGCGTCCCCACCGGCTTGCCCTCGTACAGGATGGTCGTACAGCCGTGCAGCAGCGGCGCATAGACGATGTAGGAATGCCCAACCACCCAGCCCACGTCGGAGGCCGCCCAATAGACCTCGCCGGGCTCGATGTCGTAGACGGCCTTCATGCTCCACTTCAAAGCGACCGCGTGGCCACCGTTGTCGCGCACGATGCCCTTCGGCTCACCCGTCGTCCCCGAGGTATAGAGGATGTAAAGCGGATCGGTCGCCGCCACGGAAACACAATCGTGCGGCTTGGCGGCTGCCGCCACCTCGGTCCAATCCAAATCGCGCCCGGCGGTCATCTCCGCCCGTTCCATGGGCCGCTGCAGGACAATGCAGTGGTCGGGCTTGTGCGCCGCTTGCTCGATGGCCGCATCCAAAAGCGGCTTGTAGGGGATGACCCGGTTGACCTCGACGCCGCAGGAGGCCGCCAGGATCATCTTCGGGGTCGCATCATCGATGCGGGTCGCCAACTCACTGGCGGCGAAGCCGCCGAAGACCACGGAATGGATGGCGCCTAGCCGAGCGCAGGCGAGCATGGCAATCACCGCCTCGGGCACCATGGGCATATAGATGATCACCCGGTCACCCTTCGCCACCCCATGCGTCGCCATGGCGCCGGCGAAGCGCGCCACCAGATCGCGCAGCTCGCTATAGGTATAGGACCGGACGGTATCGGTGACCGGGCTGTCGTAGATGAGAGCGGCCTGTCCGCCACGGCCGCCGTCGGCATGGCGATCCAGGGCGTTGTAACAGGTGTTCAGCCGACCGCCGGCAAACCAACGGTAAAACGGCGGATTGCTGTCATCGAGGACCTTGTCCCACGGCTGGTCCCAATCAATCGCCGCCGCAGCCTCGCCCCAGAATCCCTGCGGATCGGCGAGCGCGCGCTTTTGCTCCTGGTCGAAACGGCCCATATCGACGTGCCCTCCCTGTTTTGGCCAGGATGCGGCAAACGGCGACACCATGCAATCGCCGGTCTGGCGGATTCTTGGCTGACAAACGTCTGGATTCGCGCTTAAACAGACGAATGACAAAAACCAGCTTCGCAGATACAGACCTAACGCCAAATGCCGCGAATTTCGCGCCGCTCACGCCGCTTGGCTTTCTGCCGCGTGCCGCCGAGGTTTATCCCGACCGTCTGGCGGTGGTGCATGGCCCCCTTCGGCAGACCTGGGCCGAGACCTATGTCCGCTGCCAGCGGTTTGCCTCGGCCCTAAGTCAGAACGGCATCGGCCCGGGCGACACGGTGGCGGTGATGGCGCCCAACACCCCGCCGCTGTTCGAGGCGCACTTCGCCGTGCCCATGACGGGCGCCACCCTCAATGCCCTGAACGTGCGCCTGGATGCGGCGACCATCGGCTTTATCCTGGATCATGGCGAGGCCAACGTCCTGATCATCGACCGCGCCTATGCGGCGACCGCGAAGGCGGCGCTGGCC